>JBBQJF010000135.1:0-12088 GCA_038325665.1 Dehalococcoidia bacterium
TCCGAAAACAGCGTGCGCTCCCAGTACGGCTCACTGTAGAGGCTAATGCGGTGCCCGGACGCGCCGAATATCCGGCCGTGCGCCCCCCCCCCGGCCTCGGCGGCGAGCCCCACGATGATCGGCACGACATTCTTCGGGTCCATCGTGGTGCCGCCCGCCGAACGGCTGGGCGCGTTATCGCCGGATTGTTGCGCGCCGAGGCCGCGGTCGGTCATGCGCGTGGAGGCGAGCGGCGCGATGCAGTTGCAGGTCACGCCGTAGCGCGCCAGCGCCCGCGCATTCGAGCGCATCAGGCCGAGCTTGCCGGCGTGGGCGGCGGAGTAGTTCGGCTGGCCGGCGCTGCCATGGATGCCGGCGTCGGAGGTGAAGTAGATGATCCGGCCGCCGGCGCGCGACTGCCGCCAGTAGATCGACGCGAACTTGGTCGGCGCAAAGCACCCTTTCAGGTGGGCGCGCACCAACCCGTCCCACTCGTCCTCGGTCATGTTGAAGATCATGCGCTCACGTAGGATGCCATGCGCGCACACCAGGATATCGAGCTTGCCGTAGGTGTTGAGCGCCGTTTCCACCAGCTTCTCGGCGTGGTCCATCTCGGCCACATCACCGATTAGGGCCGTGGCCGTGCCGCCGCCATCCTTGATCTCGCGGACGACCTCGTTGACGCGGGTAGGATCGACGCCCATGCGGCCTTCAACGTCGGCGCCGGTGTCGGCGACCACCACGCTCGCGCCCTGCTCGGCGAACACCTTGCTAATCCAACTGCCGACGCCGCCCGCGCCGCCGGTGACGATCGCGACCTTCCCGTCCAAGTGTTTCATTGCCATCGTGCTCTCTCCGTTCGTGGGTGAGGTATCCGGCGTACCGGCCAGCCGGGGCGTCCGCCCCCCCCTGGACAACGCTCGCGTCGCTCACCAGTCCACTTAGATCTGGAACGGCGGCAGTTCCCAGCCGCCCGCGCCCAAGGTCGCCGGCATGACCTCAAACAGCTTGTCGATATCCCAATACGGCGTCTCCGAGTAGATGGCGGTCTGCCACTCCGGCTCGTGCCACACGCTGATACGGTGGCCGGTGGCGCCGAACACCCGGCCGTTGACCTCCGCGCCCGCGTCGGAGGCGAGATACACGATCACGGGCACCACGTTCTTCGGGTCGAGCGGAGTACCGGCCGACGACACGCTCTGCGCTTCGGCGCCCTCTCGCGCGGCGCCCTGCTGACTGAGGCCGCGGTCGGTCATGCGCGTCGCCGCCGACGGCGAGATGCAGTTGGCGGTGACGCCGTAGCGCGACAGCGCCCGCGCGTTCGAGAGCATCAAGCCAACCTTCGCCTGCTGCGCGGCCGAGTAGTTGGGCTGGCCCGACCCGCCGCGGATACCGGCGGCCGAGGTGAAGTAGATCACACGGCCGCCGGCGCGGGTCTGCCGCCAGTGGATCGCGGCGAACTTCGTCGGCGCGAAACAGCCCTTGAGGTGGGCGCGAATCGAGCCGTCCCACTCGTCCTCGGTCATGTTGAAGATCATGCGCTCACGCAGAATACCGTGCGCGCACACTAGGATGTCGAGCTTGCCATACTGCTCCAGCGTGCCGCCGATCAGACGTTCGGCGTGGTCCATATCTGCCACGTCGCCGATCACGGCCGAGGCGTTGCCGCCGGCGTCTTTGATTTCGCGCACGACCTCGTTGACGCGGGTAGGGTCCACGCCCATGCGGCCCTCAACGTCGGCGCCGGTGTCGGCGACCACCACGCTCGCGCCCTGCTCGGCGAACACCTTGCTGATCCAGCTTCCCATGCCCCCGGCCCCGCCGGTGACGATCGCGACCTTCCCGTCCAGATGTTTAACCGGCATCGCCCTGGTTCTCCCTTGAAAGTGGGTGTTGGGTGATAGGTCTTGGGTGTGGGGGGAGGCGCCGCTCGTCGTGCCTGGTGGCGTGCCCGTGACCCCCGGAGGGCCTATCCATGTGATGTGCCGGTGGTGTCCGTCAGGTCATGGGCACTCCCTTCGTCGGTGAGCGCGGGGTGTAACCCGCGGCCGGTTACTTCTAGCATTTCCCTCGAACACGGTCAATCCAAGCCGGCGCGCGAGATGGGGGGTGGTGGGTGTCGAGAAGCGAGCCGCACAACGGCCGGTGGCAGCCGGACAGCTTCGGTGGCGCACTGGTTGCGGGTCGGGGTTGCCGCAGACGCGGGTACGTGCCAACGTGATTCCGTTCAGATATGAAGTAGAAGGTGGAGGCGCCACATGGCAACGCCGCTCGATGGACTGCGGGTGATCGATCTGACATGCGGGCCGGCCGGCGGCATCGCGACGATGGTCCTGGCCGATTTCGGCGCGAACGTCCACAAGATTGACCCACCCGGCGGCGATCCGTTCGAGTCGCTTGCCGCCGCCCCGATGTGGCTACGCGGCAAACACCGCACGACGCTCGACCTAAAGACGCCCGCCGGGGGCGAGCAGCTTCATGAGCTGGTCCGGTCCGCCGACGCGGTGGTGGCCGCGTACCGCCCCGGCGTCGCCGAGCGGTTGCATGCCGATTATCCGATGCTCGCCGCGGTTAACCCGCGCCTGGTGTACTGCACGATCACCGGCTTCGGCCCGCGCGGCCCGTACAGCCACTACAAGGGCTATGAAGGGTTGGTGGCGGCCGCCTCGGGCCGGATGATGACCTTCGCCGGCCAGTTGCCGCGTCCCGGTCCGGCATACGCCGCGGTCCAGGTCGGCACGCACGCGGCGTCGCAGTCGGCGGTGCAGGGCATCCTCGCGGCGCTGCTGGTGCGCGACCACACCGGCCGTGGTCAGCTTGTCGAGACGAGCCTACTCCAAGGCATGCTGCCATACGACCTCACCGGGCTGACGACGCAACAATTGATGCGGCGGTTCCCTGCCCAATTCCCCGTCGATCCGCTGACGGCGCGGCAGGCGCAACCCACGCTGCAATATCAGCCGGTGCTGACCAAGGACGGACGGTGGATGCAGCTCGGTAACCTGATGGAGCACCTATTCCACAGCTACATCGCCGCCGCCGGGCTGTCGCATATCTACGCCGACCCACGCTTCGCCACCGCCCCCAATCTCCCCGATGACGACCGCGAGGCGCTGCGCGAGGTGATGCTGGCGCGCATGCGCGAGCAGACGCTCGATGAATGGATGGCGATCTTCATGGCCGATGGCAACATCGCCGCCGAGGAGATCGTCAGCGCGCGGGATGCGCTCCGCCACCCGCAATTGGCGCACAACGGTCAGGTCGTCGAGCTGGACGACCCACATCGCGGCCGCATGACCCAGGTCGGACTGCTTGCCAAGTTGCCGCGGACGCCGGGGAGCGTGGGCAATCACCAGCGGACAGAGGTCAGCGCGGGAGTGAGCGATGCGCGGCACGCTCCCGACCCGGTGGACGCGACCGGCCAGACCGTCCCTGCATCGACGACACCCCGCCCCCGTCACCCGCTCGAAGGCGTGACCGTGGTCGAATTCGCGACGATCATTGCCACGCCGTACGCCTGCTCCTTGCTGGCCGACCTCGGCGCCCGCGTGATCAAGGTCGAAGCGCTGGAGGGCGACGGCCTGCGCAACCTCGCGTCCGGTATGGGCGCGACCAAGACGACGGCCGGCAAGGAGAGCATCTGCATCGACATGAAGTCGAAGGAGGGTCAGGGTATCGCCCGACGGCTGGTCGAGCGGGCCGATATCCTCGTCCACAACTACCGCCCCGGTGTGCCCGAGCGGCTCGGCATCGGCTATGAGGACGTGCGCGCGTATAACCCCGAGATCGTCTACGTCTCGGCCACCGGCTACGGCTCGGACGGGCCGCACGCGCACCGGCCCTCCGCCCATCCGATCGCCGGTGCGGCGATGGGCGGCGCGCTGTGGCAGGCGGGCGCCGGCATGCCACCGGACCCCACGGACAGCATCGCCGAGATTCGCGAGTTCGCCCGTCGCTTCATGCGCGCGAACGAGCTTAATCCCGACCCAAACACCTCGATGGTGATCGCCACCGCGGCGCTGCTCGGCCTGCACGCGCGCCGGACGCACGGCGTCGGTCAGCACGTCCAGACGAACATGATGATCGGCAACGCCTACGCCAACTTCGATGACTTCCTCGCCTACGATGGCAAGCCCGAGCGGCCGCTCGTGGACCGCGATCTCCACGGCCTGCACGCGCTCTACCGCCTCTACCAATGCGGGGCGGGGTCCACGCCCGACGCGTCAACCGGCAGTGGGATGGAAGCGTCTGCCGAGCGCGCCTCGGAAATGGCGGCAGCATCCGCGTCGGGGCCCGACCCGGCAACATCGGGGGGCTGGATCTTTCTCGCGTGTCCATTCGAGGAGGAATGGCAGGCGCTATGCCGTGCGCTCGAACGGACCGAGTTGCTCCACGACCCGCGCTTCGCCACGGAAGCGGACCGCCGGATGCACGACACCGAACTGGCTGCCCTACTGGGCACGATCTTCTGCACGCGCCCGGCCGCCAGCTGGGAGAGGCTGCTCACAGCGCATGACATTGGCTGCGTGCGCGCCGACCGCATGACCACGGGCGAATTCTGGGACCGCGATGAACACGCCCTGCGCGCCGGGTTCGTGCGTGAGGCCGAGCACCTGCGCTGGGGGCCGTATTGGCGTCACGGCCCGCTCGTGACCTTCAGCGACACACCCGAGCGCGCGGGCGCGGGTGTGCTCGCCGGTCAGCACACGCTCCAACTTCTGCGCGAGCACGGCTACTCGCCCGACGAGATCGCGGTGTTTCGCGCCACCGATGTGGTGCGCTCGGAGGAGCCGTAGCAGTCCCGTGATCTATCCGGCGCCCCGGAGGCGGGGGTCGATCAGGTCACGGATGGCGTCGCCGAGCATGTTCACACCGAACACGACCAGACCGAGGGCAATGGTCGGCGCCAGCAGCATCCAGGGCTGCGCGAACATGTATGCCCGGCCATCGGCGGCCAGCATGTTGCCCCACGATGGATTCGGCGGCCGGATACCGTATCCGAGGAAACTGATCGACGCCTCCGCGAGGATCAACTGGCCGAAGCCGAGCGAGGCGGTGACAATCAAGGGCGGGACCACGTTCGGCAGAATGTGCCGAAGCATGATCCTCAGGTCGGATGCGCCCACGAGTCGCGCCGCCTCGACGTAGGTGGCGCCGATGATGGTAATCGCGGCCCCACGCACGATCCGGCTCGACGTCACCGCATACCCAAACGACAGCGCGATCACCACGTTCCGAAGGCTCGGCCCCAGGATCACCATGATCGCGATCAACAGGATCAACCCCGGAATCGACTGAATGGCATCGACGCACCGCTGAATGAGGTAGTCCACGGCGCCACGGAAGTACGCGCTCGCGACGCCGATGATCGCCGCCGGGATCATGGCAAGCGCCGTCGCCGCAACGCCGATCGTCAGCGCCGTGCGCGCGCCGAAGATCACGCGACTGAGGATGTCACGGCCGAACTGGTCCGTGCCGGCCAGGTGCGCCGCGCTCGGCTTCTGGATCGCGACCGCCTGATCGTTCACCAGCGGGTCGTACGGCGAGATCAGGCCGGCGAACAGCGCCACCAGCACCATCGCGCTCAACACGACCGCGCCGAAGGCGCCTAGCGGCTTGCGCCGTGCGAGTTGGAGAAGGCCGGAGAGCGAACGGCCACGACTCGGCGGTAGCGCCGCGACGTGGAAGCTTGTTGCCCGCGTGTGTGCTGTCATGAGAGCCCCCATATAGGGAAGGAGGATTGGTCAAGAGCCAAAGTCCACCGTACCCCTCATCCGTCCTCGATCCTCGATCCGCAATCTCCTAGCCGTACCTGATGCGTGGGTCGATGAACCCGTACGAGATGTCCACCACCAGGTTCGTGAACATCACCAGCAGGCCGACAAACACGACAATCCCCTGAATCAGTGGGTAATCGCGTGTGCTGAGCGCGCTGAGTAACAGCCGGCCGAGGCCGGGGATCGAAAAGATGCTCTCGGTGATCACGGACCCACCGAACAGGAACGCGAGCTGCACCCCCAGCACCGTGACGACCGGTATCAGCGCGTTGCGTAGAGCATGGCGGACGATCACCACCCGCTCGCGCAACCCCTTCGCGCTCGCCGTGCGGATGTAGTCCTGCCGCATCGCGTCCAGCATCGTCGTGCGCATCATGCGCATGACCGACGACGACAGGTAAAGTCCGAGAATGAGCGCGGGCACCAGGATGATCTGCAGATGCTTGATCGGGTCCCGCGAGAACGGTACGAACACCTGGGTCGGCGACCAGCCCCACCACAACGCCGGTAATACGACGACCATCGTGCCGATGGCAAAGCTTGGTGTGCTGATGCCCAGAATTGCCACGATGCGGATTAGATAATCGGCCCAACTATCCTGGCGGACCGCCGAGAGCACACCTGCCGGTACCGCGACCATGAATGACACGACGATCGCCACCAGTGCGATCTCGGCCGTGACCGGAGCGCGCTCGACGATCCGATTCCGCACCGGCTGGTGGTCCCACAAGGAGCGGCCCAGGTCGCCGCGCGCCGCGCCGGCCACATACGAGACGTATGTTTGCGGGAGCGGCCGGTCCAGTCCAAGCTCGCGCCGCAGTTGCGCCCGGCCGAGCTCGCGGTCTTCCGCCTTCAGCGACTCCGAGACCATCAGGTCAACGGCGGTCCCCGGGATCAGGCGCACCAACACCACCACTGCCAGTAGTAGCGCCAAGATGCTGGGCACTATCCCGAGCAACCGGCGCACCATGTACTGCATCACGATTGCACCCCCGTGATCGGGCCGGGTTCATCGACCGGTGGCACACCTAGTCGGTGAAGTACAAGTCGGAGACGACGCCCCCGTACACCGCGTATGACCAGGTACCTGCAACCTTGTCGTAGCCCCCGACCTTGGCCGCGTAGGCGTCGCGCGCCGCTGGAACGAACAGGTCAATCAGAGGCAACCAATCCTTCAGATAGCGCCCTTGGAACTCGTCGAGCAGCTTCACGCGGGCGTTGTTGTCGAGTTCCGCCAGCGCCTTGTCGAGCAGCGCGTCCGCCGTCGGATCCTTGAAGCCGCTGTAGTTGCGCCCACCACCGGAGTGGAAGTAGGTCCGGAGTTCGAGCGTGGCATCGGGCACGGTCGTATGGTTGTAGCAGGTGACCTCGAAGCTCTTGTCGACCAGCATCTTGGTGAACGCGCCGTAGTCCGGCTCCGCGACCAGCTCCATCTTGAGTTGCGGGAAGATCTTCGAGAATTGGTCTTTGATGCGGACGTTGTTCTCGTAGTTTCGACCGGAGCCGGTGCCGAACATGTGGCTCTTGAAGTTGATCCCAGCGCCCCTGGGGAAGCCGGCCGCCTCCAGCAACTTCAAGGCTTCGTCGATATCTTGCTTCTTCGTGGCCGGGTTGTAGCCCGGCTGCGCACCGATCTTCTCCGGATTCCACGCCTCGGGGAAGCTGGAATGCAGCGGGCCGGTGAAGGTCCACCCGGGATCGCCGGCGTCGCCCAAACCCTTGTAATCGATCGCGAGCTGGAATGCCTTGCGCACGCGCACGTCGTTCCAGGGCGCGCGCTCGACGTTGAAGCGGAAGTGATCCCAGGTTGGCCCGGGGTAGGAGTAGAATCGCGTGTCACCCCGCGGGGCCTTGATCGCGGCCTGTTCGTGCGCGAGGTAGCCGGCAAATATATGGATGTCACCGTTAATGAACGCCGAGAGCGCCGAGGCACGGTCCGCGATGGCGCGCAACTCACCGGTGTCAAAATAGGGGCGGCCCTGCCGCCAGTATTTCGGGTGCTTCTTGAAGGTCTCATGGTCGTTGAGCGCGTACTCACTGATCGTCCACGGGCCGGTGCCGACCGCCTTGACCGGGTCGTCGAACCCGACCTGCTCGGAGAAGTCCTTCGGTGTCATCTGGGCACGGATGTCGGTGAAGGCCGAGAGCACCGTGCTGTCCGCCTGCTTGAGCGTCAGCTTGACGGTGGCGTTGTCGGTCGCCTCAATCCGATCGACGGCGTCGAACTGGTTCGCCCGTGGATACTTGCCCCGGTTCTTCGGATCGATGCGGGCTGCCTTGCGATTGATGCTCCACGCGAGATCCTCGGCCGTGAACGCGCGGCCATTGGAGGGCGGCTTGTCGTGGGTGAAAACGTTGGGGCGCACCTTGAACAGGATCGTGGCCGCGTCCGGCGTCTCCCACTTCTCGACCAACGCCGGCTGTATCTCCTTCGTGATCGGATGGACGTCGAGGGCGCGGTCGCCGATCCAGTTCCAGATCGAGATGCCGATGTTTGTCTCAGGGTCGTTCGGGTTATGGGTCGTTCCGCCCACCCACCAACGGAAGGTGCCGCCCGGCTTCACCGGATTGGTGTTGACTGGCACCTGCCATCCGGCCGGAAACGCCCGCGCCTGCGCCGCCGCCTGAGCGGTGGTTTCAGCCTTCGGCGCTGCCGCTGTCTTGGTTTGACTCTCGCCACCGCCGCACGCCGCGACGATCGCGCCGGCGCCCCCTATTGCAGCGCCTCGCAGTAGCCGCCGCCGGTCGATCCCACGGCCCGCCAACATATTCGTTTCAATCTGCATCACACGCCCCTCTTGCTGGGATGCTGCCCCGCCAACCGACCACGCGTGCCGGCTGAGGTGGTCCATTCTTGAATCGCCGCTCCCTCCCTGTCAATGATAGGACTATCAAGTACGGATATTTCAACTGATGTTATGAACGTTAACGGTTCGGTGGCGGCATGACGCCCGAGCGCGACGGACTGGATGAGCGTTCTCGCCGCGACCGTGCCGCACCCGTATACTCCGACCGTCCGTCAGTCACCAGAGCCACACAGGGAGGAACGGCAAATGCCCGAATACACATCGATCCTGTACCGCGTGGACGACCGGATCGCCCGAATCACGATGAACCGTCCCGAGAAGCGCAACGCCCTCAACGCGACGATGCGCGGCGAAATGGTGGACGCGCTTCGGACCGCCGAGCGCGACGACGCGGTCAGCGTGGTGCTGATCGACGGCGCCGGGCCATCGTTTTGCAGCGGCTATGACATCACGCCTGATGGCAGCGGCCGCCCGACCGAATACGTCTCGTCGAAGTGGTTCGACGCCTGGACCGACCAGTTCACGCGCAGTTGTGTACAGGACTGGCTGACGATCTGGGATCTGCTCAAGCCGGTGGTCGCCATGGTCCACGGCTACTGTCTGGCGGGCGGCACCGAGGTGATGTCGATGTGCGATGTCGCGTTCGTCGCCGATGACGCCCAGATCGGCTATCCACCGATGCGCGGCCAAACCACGCCCGACACGATGTACTTTCCCTGGAAGATGCCGATGGCGCGGGCCAAGTATCTTCAACTCACCGGCAACTCGATCAGTGGTGCGCAGGCGGCCGAATGGGGTTGGGTCGCCAAAAGCTTCCCCGCCGGCCAGCTCGAAGAGCAGACACTGAAGGAACTGGGGGCGATGGCCTCGATCTCGCCCGACTTACTGGCGGCGAACAAGCTGTCGCTCAACCAGACGTACGAGATCATGGGCTTCCGCACCTCGCTCGCCACGGCGGCGCAGTGGCACGCGCTCAGCGCCCGGATGCGTCCCGGCGCCGGCGAGTTCACCCGTATCTCCCAAGAGCAAGGGCTGCGCGCCGCCCTCGACTGGCGCGACAAGCCATTCCGCGATGCGGGGCTGGCGTAGATAGCGTGCGGTATGTCACAGTCGCGACGACTGCCACCATCTTGACACGACGCCCTACAATCCGATGTGCGGGCACCGCGATCCATGTCTGGCTAGAGAAATCCCGCGTGGCGGGAGAATAGGAGGACGGGATGCGCACGGATATCGAGTTCAATGCCGAGGGCACGACGCTCCGAGGCTGGTTGTACACCCCGGACGGCGCACGCGGCCCCGTGCCAACAATCGTCATGGCGCACGGATTCTCGGCGGTCAAGGAAATGTACCTCGACGCCTACGCCGAGGCGTTCGTCTCCGCAGGGCTGGCCGCGCTCGTGTTCGACAATCGCAACTTCGGCGCGAGCGACGGTGAGCCACGCCAGGAAATTGACCCGTGGGCGCAGGTGCGTGACTACCGCCACGCCATCACCTACGCTCTCACCCGCCCGGAAGTGGACCGCGACCGCATCGGCGTGTGGGGATCGAGCTACAGCGGTGGGCATGTGCTCGTGGTCGGGGCAATTGATCGGCGGGTCAAGTGCGTTGTATCGCAGGTTCCGCTCACGAGTGGCTACCGCAATATCCTGCGCTTGGTACGCGCCGACTTTATCGCCCCAACCCGAGCCATGTTCGACGCCGACCGCGAGGCACGCTTTAACGGCCAACCGCCGATGATGGTACCCGTGGTGGCCGAGGATCCAATGGCGACCTCCGCGCTACCGACGGCCGATTCGTACCAGTGGTTCACCGACACCGGCAAGAGCCGGGCGCTATCGTGGCGCAACGAAGTCACCCTACGCACGCTCGAGATGCTCACGGAGTATGAGCCGGGATCCTACGTCGAACGGGTGAGTCCGACGCCCTTGCTGATGCTCATCGCGGCGGGCGACCACCTCGCGGTGGCTGATGAGGCATTCGCGACATATAACCGGGCGCGAGAACCGAAGCAAATAGTCGTGCTCGCGGGCGGGCACTTCGACGCGTACGTTCAAGACTTCGCGCGGTCGAGCGGCGCGGCGCGCGATTGGTTCCTGCAACACTTGCAGGCCGTTCCGGCCCCGGTCCCGGCGCTGGCCGCCAGATGATGGCCATGGCGGCCACCGCAAAGAGGAGAACGAGCATGATCACCAAGTTCGGCAGTCTGTTCGCGGGGCATGTGGACCTCGATCACCTCGGGTTGGCGGGCACACCGGCAAACGAACGGCGCTTGTCCGACGAGCGGCTGGCGACGGTGTTCGACAAGGCGCGGGCGATCGCGCAACTGATGGATCGTGAAGGCTACGATACCTTCTGGATGGCCGAGCATCACTTTCAGCATGAGGGCTACGAGTGCATCCCCAACGTGCTGATGCTCGCCCTTCATCTCGCCCACGTCACCGAGCGGGTGCGGCTGGGGTGCGGCTTCAATATCGCGCCGATGTGGCACCCGCTGCGACTGGCCGAGGACTTCGCCACCGCCGATCTACTCACGGGCGGGCGGGTGATATTTGGCGTCGGCCGCGGCTACCACACGCGCGAGGTCGAGACGTTCGGCGCGCCGATGCTCGATCCCGACGCCAACCGCGATCTGTTCGAGGAGCAGGTCGATATTATCTTCAAGGCATTCAATCAGCCTGCATTCTCGCACCAGGGTCCGCATTACACCCTGCCGCCGCGCGTGCCGTATCGCGGCTATGAGCTGAAGGAACTGACGCTGGTGCCGCGCCCGCGACAACTGCCGGTGGAGTGCTGGCAGCCGGTGGTCAGTGCCGGTCAGCGCGGCCTCGATTTCATGGCGAAGCACGGAATCAAGGGGCTGATCGGCGGCGGCGCCGCGGCCGGGGGCGCCAATGAGCGGGTTGTTAAAGCCTGGCAGGAGACGCTCGCGCGTCACGGACGCGAGACGACGCTCGGTGAAGACCTACTGATCGGGTTCTCGTTCCACATCGCCGACACCGAGGAACAGGCGATCCGCGAGGCCACGCCGTTCTTTGAAGAGAACATGAAGATGTTCGCGCCGCTGGGCTTCGTGCCCGGCCTCTCCGACGACCAGCACCACGCGCTCACCGACCCCGCGAAGGCTCCACATGCTGGGCTGCCCACCATTCGCGACGCCGTGAAGTCCGGCTCGTGGCTATGCGGCCCGCCCGAGCTGATCGCCGAAAAGCTGCTGGCGATCCAAGACAAGTACCCCGGCCTGGAGCAGATCAATGTCGGCCAGGTGGTGGGCACGCCCCAAGCCGTGATCCTGGAGCAATTGGAGTGGTTCGCCAGGAAGGTGATGCCCGCCTTCACCGGCGCGGCGGCCGTCGCGGTGGGCGCCGACTGACCACTGTGTCACGCCGCCAGCACGCCGTCACACGACATGACGCCGCGACGCGACAACGCGGGATCGCGTAGAATCAGCGCCGCCGGGCACTCCACACGCCCGGACAGGAGGCGCGACATGAAGTCGATCCTACATCCACGGCGGACGAACAC
>JBBQJF010000136.1:0-12074 GCA_038325665.1 Dehalococcoidia bacterium
CGACGTGACGACCACCTACATCGCGGGCGTGGACGTGGGCGGTACATTCACTGACGTCACGCTGATCGAAGGGGCCAGCGGCCGCTCATGGACGGCGAAAACGCCCTCGACACCGGCAGATCCCTCGCGCGGATTCCTACATGGATTGGAATCGGCGGCGGCGCTGGCCGGGTGCGTCACCGCCGACCTGTCGCGGGTGTTCCACGGGACGACCGTGGCCACGAATGCCATCTTGCAGCGGCAACCGTCGCGGGCCGGCCTGATCACGACTGCCGGGTTCGGCTCGGTGCTGGAAATCGGCCGGCACGACATCCCACGCGGTGAGAACTACTGGGGGTGGCTGAAGCCGCCGCGGCCGGTTGCCCCCGAGCATATCGTCGAGGTTGGTGAGCGTGTCGATCGCGATGGCAACGTCCTTATCCCGCTGGATGAGAATAGCGCTCGCCAGGCGGTGCGACGGCTGCGGGCGCTGGGCATCGAGTCGATTGCCGTGTCACTGCTCTATTCATTCCTCTATCCCGATCACGAACGGCGCATCGCCGCGATCTGCGCCGAGGAGCACCCGGATGCGCTCGTCTCGCTGTCGTCCGAGGTGTTGCCGCAATTTCGCGAGTTCGAGCGCACGATGACCACGGCGCTGAACGCGTACGTCGCGCCGCATGTCGCCCGTTACCTGGCGGCGCTTGAACAGCGTCTGCCGGCGGGCGCTTCTCTGTTGATCATGAAGTCCAGCGGCGGTGTGATGGGTGCGGCCCAGGCGGCGCGTCAGGGCATCGCCACCGCACTCTCCGGTCCGGCCGCCGGTGTGATCGGGGCCGTGCGTACCGCGGCGGCGGCCGGATTCATGGATATCATCACGATCGATGTCGGCGGTACCAGCGCCGATGTCTGTCTTGTCCGGGGCGGTCAGCCGGACGTAACAGCCGAAGGTGTCGTGGGCGGCTTCCCCATCGAACTGCCCATGATGGACATCCACACGATCGGCGCGGGAGGCGGCAGCATCGCCCGCGCCACCAGCACCGGCGGAATGATCGTGGGACCAGAGAGCGCCGGCGCGGAGCCGGGACCGGCCTGCTATGGGCACGGGGGCGTCGAGCCGACCGTCACCGACGCGCAGCTCGTGCTCGGCCGGATACCGCCCGCGCTGCTCGGCGGGGAGATTGCCCTCGATCACCAGGCCGCGCGGGAGGCGGTGGCGCGCGTTGCGGCGCCGCTCGATCTCTCGATCGAGGATGCCGCGGCCGGGATCATCGCGATCGCCGACGCGAACATGATGGGCGCTCTGCGGGTCGTGTCGGTGCGGCGCGGACACGACCCCCGCGACTTCACCCTGGTCGCGTTCGGCGGCGCCGGGCCGTTGCACGCCGCCCGACTGGCCGAGCTGCTGGAGATAGGCAGGGTGCTGGTGCCACCCGCGCCCGGTGTGCTTTCGACTCTGGGGCTGCTCAGCACTGACCTGCGCAACGACTATGTGCAGGGGGTCCACCTGCGCCCGCCGTTCGATCCCGCGGCGGTGCAGGAGGCGTACGACCGGCTGGAACGGGACGCGGCGGCGTGGCTGGCCTCGGAGGGCGTGCCGCCCGCCGACCGCTCGGTGACGCGCGCCGCCGACCTGCACTACGCCGGCCAGGGTCACGAGCTGACAGTCGATGCGCCCTCCGGCCCGATCACCGCCGGCGCACTCGCGGCCATCGAGGAAGCGTTCCACCGCGAGCACGCCCGGCTATATACTTACGACCTGCGCGCGCAACCGGTGGAATTGGTCAGCGTGCGCGTGGCCGCCACCGGCCGGCTGCCGAAGGCGCCACTGACCGAGCAGGTGACGGCGGACGAGCCGGCACCCGCCGCGCCGGATGGCGAGCGTCTGGTAATCTGGGCGCGAGGCGAGGACGCGCGCATGACACCGAGCCATGCGCGCGACCGTCTGCGACCAGGGAGGCGGGTGAATGGACCGGCGGTGATCGATCAGCCGGACGCGACCACACTGATTCCACCAGCGTGGGCCGCCGTCGTCGATGGGTGGGGCAACCTGATTCTCACGCCGCGCGCATCGTGAGCACGGGCGGCGGTCATACCTCGGCCGTGGTCGGGTCGATGATCGCCCGTACCTCAGAAACGCTATTGGCCGGGAACCCGCCCTGGCGGGCGTGTTCGCGCACCATCGTTTCGTCCGGTGCGATGTATATACAGTAGATCTTGTCGCCAGTGACGTAACTTTGCACCCACTGGATCTCTGGACCCATCGCGCTCAACACACCGCATGACGTTTGTGAGATGCCTTGCAACTCCTGAGTAGAAAGACTGCCCGCGCCGGGAATTTCGCGCTCGATCACGAACTTCGGCATGGTTACGCTCCTCCCTGACTTCCGTGCGTACGCGTCCGCGTCCAGAAGGACGCGGGTTCGCGTCACTGTAGCACATATACGAATAACATCTGTTCAGATTTCCCGTTCCAGAAGTCCCGCCATCCCCATTGCGCCTCGCGCTGCGGTGTGTATACTGACGCGCAAGATACGCGCGGGAGCCGTACTATGCCCGGGTTTGCCCTCGACGACGTACGCGTGCTCGACCTCACCCATCATCTGTGCGGTCCGTACACGACCAAGCTGCTCGCTGACTTTGGCGCTGATGTGATCAAGGTCGAACGCCCACGGACGGGCGACCCGGCGCGGCGGCTCGGTCCGTTCAAAGACGATGACCCGCATCCAGAAAAGAGCGGCGTCTTCGCCTATCTGAATACCAATAAGCGCTCGATCACACTCGACCTCGCGATCCCTACCGGACGGGAGGTGTTCCTCGATCTGGTCGCGCGGGCGGATATCGTGGTCGAGAACTTCCGCCCCGGCGTGCTCGACCGCCTCGGTATCGGCTACGCGGAGTCGCGGGCGCGCCGGCCGGGTATCGTGCTGCTCTCGATCAGCAACTTCGGCCAGACCGGACCGTACCGCGATTGGGCCGGCTCCGAGCTGGTGCTGTTCGCCATGGGCGGCGAGATGTATTCGATGGGACTGGCCGAGCGCGAGCCGATCAAGATGGCCGGCACGGCGGCATTGTTCCAGTCGGGCGCGGCGGCGGCGGTGGCGGCGATGGGCGCCATCTACGGCGCCAAGTGGGGCGGCGCGGGCGAACACCTTGACATCTCGATTTACGAGTCGCAGGCGGCCGGCGTCGACCGCCGCCACGCGACCATCATGGCCTATCAGTTCACCGGCCGGGTGAGCGAGCGGGTTCCGGTGGGGGCGGCGCTCGGCTTTCCCAACGGGGTGTTCCCCTGCGCCGACGGCTACGTCGAGATGACCGGCGGCGGCCCCCGCTTCCCCAGCACCGTCCGCATGCTCGGCTCACCGCCGGAGCTTCTGACGCCGGAGTGGACCGGCCCGGCGGCGGCGTTGCCGACCGTGGAGATGAAGGAGACGTTCGACACGATCTTCTACCCCTGGTTGTTCGAACGAACGAAGGTCGAGGTGTGGAAGGCGGCGCAGGCCGAGCATGTGCTGTGCGCGCCGCTGTACACGGTGGAAGACTTGTTCAACGACCCAGTGTTCGCCGAGCGCGGCTTCTTCGTCGAGATCGAACACCCGCATCTGGGCACGTTCCGGATGCCCGGCCGTCCCTTCCTCATGTCGGAGACGCCCTGGAGCCTTCGCCGCGCCGCCCCGTTGCTGGGTGAGCACACGGATGAGGTGCTGCGCGAGATTGGCTACTCGGAGGACCGCATCGCGACGCTGCGCGCCGAGAAGGTCGTGTGAGCCGCGAGGGAAACGTGAGCGAGATTGCCGGAGATTGAAGCGGCTCGCCTGCCGCTTCGCCGGCCGCATCTCGACGACCACACCGGGGCCTCGGACGACCCCGATGTCACACTCTACCTTCCCGACGCTTGTGCTATGGCAATTGTAGATGGTTCAGGAAAGCGCGCGGCGAGACAATGGACACGTTCTCATGGAGTCTGAGTGCTAGAAGGTCGGCATCGCCTGTGACCAGGTACTCAGCGTCGCTACTCAAAGCGGTAGCCAGTACCACATCGTCTTCAGGGTGACTGGCAACCCCCTGCACCACCGCTGAAATGGTGATGATCGTGGCGCGAGCGCGCAAAACGG
The DNA here is from genome assembly GCA_038325665.1 of Dehalococcoidia bacterium. GTDB lineage: Bacteria > Chloroflexota > Dehalococcoidia > CAUJGQ01 > CAUJGQ01 > CAUJGQ01. The sequence goes on from JBBQJF010000136.1 coordinate 4,098, forward strand.
CGAGCGCCCGTTCGATTTCCGCACTGGTTAAACGCTGACTGAAGTAGGGCTTCCTGAAGGTGCGTTCCAGTTCTACCAGAATCGGGTCGGAGGCGATCAGTACGAATTCGCCCGCGTTCCATGCCGTCCACAAGCGGCCAGGTGTGCTTCCCGGACGGTTGAGTCCGACGATCGCGGAGGCGAGTACATTGGCATCAAATGTCGCGGAAACGGTCATGACGCGCGGTTCGGCTGTCGCTCGTCCACGCTATGCTCAGCTCGTACCTCCGCGATCGCGCGGGCAACTTCGCGCTCAAGCTCATCGACCGGCACATCCTTGAAGGCGTCGCTAATCCGCTCAAATGCACGGAACTCCTCCTTCCGCTGTTGCTCAAGCCGCAGAAGCCGCTCCTGATCATGCGCCGAGATGAGCGCGATTGCCGGTTCACCCGCGTACTCTACCAACACACGCACACCGTCGCCGCGCACGGCATCCCGCCACTCGGTCCAACCCGCTTGCAGCTCAGACTCCGTTACTCGCCGTATGTCGCGGTCGCGCCCGTCCATGTGAATCGTCACCTCGGCCTTCATGATACATCGTCCGACCCACGAAGTAGCGGTGTCGCGCTCGCGCCGGTCGTGAAACCCGCTTGACGTCGCGTTCCTCTGCTCTCATTCTGAGCCTCCAGTGGTGATATGCTCTCGACCACGCTCATGACAAATCGAAGCCGGATCGCGGTGGAGCGCGACCATCCAGCAATCGACACTTAATGATCGGGACTGGGGCAGGGGGTAAGGTCGTTTCTCGGGGTCACATGTGCCTGCTCGCGACATCGCCGCCGATGCGCGGCGGGACCCACCCCCGTGGCGGCCATCCCCTAACACCTAACATCCAATACCCAACACCCATTTCCGGGGGTAAGCCATGAATCTTCCGCTTGCCGGGGTCCGGGTCGTCGATCTCACGGTTGTGTGGGCAGGGCCGTACGGCACGATGCTGCTGGGCGACCTGGGAGCCGAGGTGATCAAGGTTGAGAACGTGCATGTGTTCCAGCCGATGACGCGCGGCATCATCGCCCGGCCGCCGAAAGCGATGATGGGCGCCGGCCCGCCCTGGGCAACCGGGTACCCCGATGATGAACCCGGCGACCGTCCCTGGAACCGCAGCCCCACCTTCGTCAACATCTACCGCAACAAGCAATCCGTGACCATGGACATCCGCATCCACGAGGGGCGGGAGCCGTTCGAGGATCTGATCCGCACGGCCGATATCGTCTACGAGAACAACGTCACCGAGACGATGGAGAAACTCGGCATCACGTACGACTACCTGCGCTCCCTGCGCCCCGACATCATCTTCGTGCGCGTGCCCGCCTTCGGCAGCACCGGCGCCTATGCCAATTTCCGCGCGCTGGGCGTCCACCTCGAAGGTGTGTCGGGGCACAGCCTGCTGCGCGCCTATGCCGACCTCGACCCATCGGCCAACAACCAGATCTTCGCCGGCGACTACTTCGCCGCCACGCACGGCGCCTTCGCGGCCATCGCCGCGTTACACTACCGCAACCGCACCGGCCACGGCCAACTGATCGAGATTCCTCAGGTCGAGGTCGCCACCGGCATGCTCTCCCAGTTCATGATGGATTACGCGCTCAACGGCCGGATGCATGAGGCAATCGGCAATCGCGACTTTCATGGCGCCGCTCCGGCCGGTGTCTATCCCTGCGCCGGCGCCGACCGCTGGCTGGCGCTGACCGTGTGCGACGACGCTGGCTGGCGGGCGCTGGCCGATGTGGTGGGCAACCCCGCGTGGGCCGGCGACGGCCGCTTCACCACCGCCGAGGGCCGCCGCGCCCATCACGACGAGCTGGACCGCCTGATCGCGGACGCCACCCGCGACCGGGACGCGCGGGAGTTGACGCGCGCCCTGCAGGACCGCGGCGTCGCCGCCGGCCCGGTCATGGATGCCCGCGACGCCTATGAGGACGCGCACCTTCGCGACCGTGGCTTGTTCCAGCGGCTCTATCAGCAGGACTGCGGCGAGCGCGACTGGGTCGGTCCCTATCTACGCACGGCCAGTGGCCCCTTGCCCATACGCCGCCCACCCGTCGCCCTGGGTGAGGACAACGCTCACGTCTACAAACAGCTCCTCGGCTTCTCTGACGCGTCCTTCGACGCGCTGGTCACGGCCGGCCACATCGGCGACCGCTTTGACGAGAACATCCCCTAACGAGGATGATGGGGGGAAGCTGAAGGAGCGCGATAATGGATTTCAACGATTCACCGCACGAGGCGGTATGGCGGCGCGAGGTGCGCGGCTTTCTCGAAACCGAGTTGCCGCAAACCCTCGCGGACGGTGACGGCGAGAGCGGACTATTCGGGCGCGGCCCGGCGATGCGCGCATGGCGGCAAAAGGTGGCCGGCCGTGGGTGGATCGCGCCCCACTGGCCCAAGGAATACGGCGGCGCCGGCCTCAGCGTCAAAGAACAGTTCATCCTCAACGAGGAGTTGGCGGAGTCGGGCGCACCCGGCAATGTTGGCGGCTTCGGCGTCATGATGCTCGGCCCAACACTGATCGCCCACGGCTCCGACGATCACAAGCGTCGCTTCTTGCCCAGCATCATCAAGGGCGAGACTCTATGGTGCCAGGGCTGGAGCGAGCCGGCGGCCGGTTCGGATGTCGCGTCGCTCCAAACGCGGGCGGTGCGCGACGGGGACGACTACGTGGTCAACGGCCAGAAGATATGGACCACCGGCGCCCAATTCGCGGACTGGATGTACATGCTCGTTCGCACCGACCCGGAGGCGCCCAAGCACCGCGGCATCTCGATGGTGCTGGTCGATATGAAGTCGCCCGGCATCTCCGTCCGCCCGCTGACGACGATGGCGGGTTCGCAGACCTTTAACGAGGTCTTCTTTGAGAACGTGCGCGTACCGGTAGAGAACCGTGTGGGTGAGGAGAACCGCGGCTGGTACGTCGGCGCGACGTTGCTCGACTTCGAGCGCTCGAGCATCGGCTCGTCGGTCGGCATTCGCCGCCAGCTTGAAGGGCTGCTGCGCTACGCGACCGCGAACCCGAGCAAAGTGACGTTCGCCACCCGTCCCGGCCTGCGGCTTGAGTTTGCCGACCGCTGGATCGAGACGGCAGTCGCCCGACAACTGTCCTACCGCGTGATCTCGATGCAGGCCGCCGGCCAGATCCCCAACCACGAGGCAAGCATGACCAAGCTGTACACCTCGGAGATGCAGCAGAAGATTGCCACGCTGGGGATGCACATGCTGGGCGCACGCGGCATGGCGGCGAGCCGTTTCAGCTACGGCTACGTCAATGCCGTCTCCGCGACCATCGCCGGCGGCACCAGCGAGATTCAGCGCGGCATCATCGCCACCCGCGGCCTCGGCTTGCCGCGCGGCTGATGCGGCCGGAGAGACCCCCACCGCAAGCGAGAATCGAGGAGCACCAGGCATGGAGCCGCGTGGTTCTCGACACAATGTGTCAGCCCGCCACCCGCGCGGCCGGTGGCGGGCCAGGACCGGCGGCATGCGCGAGGCGTGGCCGTGATGTCTGCCGCCGGCCGGCCCGATGGATGCCAGCGATACGTCGCGCTCAGATTGCCGCGGGTATATGCAGTCTCAAAGTGTGGAGGAGGGCATCAAGGTCGAACGGTTTGCTAATGTAGCCGTCCGCCTCGACTTCCGCCGCGCGCTGTCCCGAGTTCCGCGCGGCAGTCATGACGACCAGGGGCACCCGCCGGCCATAACGGGCACGAAATTCGTGGGCGAACTGCCAACCATCCATTCGCGGCATCTTCATGTCAAGCAGTATGCCCGCGGGCATCTCGCCGGCGATGACCTCAAGTGCCTCTTGCCCATCACGGGCAGTTAGCACCCGATACCCTTCGTCGCTGAGCAGGAGCGCGACCACGCGACGAATGTCGTCTTCGTCGTCCACCACCAGGATCGCTGGGCTGAAGTTCATTATCATTCCGCTTCCCCTTGCTCGGCCACCGGCACACGGAAGGAGAAGATTGAGCCTTTTCCCTCCTCGCTCTCGAACCACATCGTGCCGCCGTGATGTTCAACGATTTCGCGGCTGAGGTGTAGGCCAATACCCATGCCGCCATAGTCATGCCGGGTGTCGGCGTGCGCCCGGTAGAATTGCTCGAACACCCGCGGCCGCGCGTCCGGCGGGATGCCGACACCATGGTCTTGCACCGAGACAACGGCCCAACCACCCTCGACGTCCACACGCGTGAGAATCTCGCCGCCATCGGGCGAAAACTTGACGGCGTTGGAGAGAAGGTTCACGAACACCTGCGCGATCCGCTCTGAGTCCACCCCGACCATCGGCGCATGCTCCGTCACCAGCATCAGGTGATGCCGGCCGGAGGCGTGCCGCGACTGCTCCACTGCCGTTGCCGCCAATCGAGTCAGGTCGATATCTTGTCGCCGTAGCTCGATCCGGCCCAACGACAGACGCGACACGTCCAGCAGGTCCTCGACCAACCGGCAGAGCCGGTCGGATTGTCGGTCGAGCGCGGCGAGCGCCTCGACCATCACCTCGGGACCGCGGTTCCGACCCGGTCGCTGGAGGAGCTGGACGTACGCCTTCATCGCGGTCACCGGTGTCTTCAGCTCATGTGCTGCGGTGGAGAGGAACTGATCCTTGACGCGGCCGGCGGCCTCGGCCTCGGCGCGCGCCTGCTGCTCGCGGCCGAGGGCCGCCTCGGTGTCGCGATAGAGCCGGGCGTTATCAATAGCGAGCGCGCAGATGCGGGCGAGTTCCTCGGCGAGGGCGAGGTCGTCGCTGGTGTACTGCCGCCCGGATTCGGATGCCGACAACCACAGTGCCCCTAATATTGTGCCCCGTGCGACCAGCGGCACGGTCATGCGCGAGGTTGTACCGAGCGCCTGGAGCAGTCGGAGGTGCTCCGCATCGCGAGCGATGGCCCGGTAGTCTACCTCAACCCCTTCCGGCTGGAACTGAGATCGGCCGGTACGGAGGGTGACCGAAACCGGATGCAGGCCGTCCGGGTCGGGCGGGTAGCGGCGATGGACCTCATATAGGAGCGGCTCCTTCGCCGGATCTGCCGCGGCCACCGCTACCCGGTGGAGTGAGCCATCTGGAGTGGGCATGTCGATGCCGCAGCGGTCGGCCATGAAGGGCACTGCCAGGCGAACCACATGCGCGAGAGTGGCCTTGTAGTCGAGGGATGACGAGAGCACCCGCCCCGCCTCGGCGAGGAAGCGAAAACGGTGTTCGCTGGCCGCCCGGATCTCCAACATGGTGTTGAACTCGACCGCCACGGCAGCGATCTCACGCGGACCGCCCGGTTCAGCTCGCGTATCTAACCGTCCCGCGCGGATGGAGGCTGCCACGCCGGCTAAATTCCGCACCGGCCGCTCGATCTGGTGACTGAGAACGAGACCCAGTCCTACCAGCCCAATCAGCGCCCCCAACCCAGTCACGATGCCGTAGAGCAGCGTGCGGCGGGCGCTCGCATCCACCGGCTCTCGTGGAAAACCAGCCAGGACATGCCAATCAGTCCCCTCAACACCGGCGAAACCGCCGAGGAGTTGCATCCCATCAATGCCGGTACCTTCGCCCTGACCCTCCGACTCGGCGAGGGCCATCTCGATCATCTCCACCCCGCTGACATCGCGACCTACACGGTCCACCGCGTCGCCCGAATGCGCGATGACGACGCCAGAGGCGTCAAACAATGTCAGTCGGGCGCCTGCCGGCAGGTCCAGCCCCTGGAGCGCGCGTTGGAGCCCTGCTAGGTCGATCGGCATCGACACCGTGCCAATGACCTGACCGGCATCGTCCCGCAGGGGAGCGGCGGCGGGTCCGACCCAGCGGCCTTGCCCGCCGACCAAGGGCGTGCCGACGGCGAAGCGTCCCTCACGCAACACACGTTGCGTGAGGGGCTGCTGGGCGAGGGTGCGGGCAACCGCTCCCGGAATTGGTGAGGCCCCGGAGCAGACGTCGCGCCCCTCGCGGTCGCGGGTAATGATGTTCGCCGAGTATGGGGACACCGATCGCAGTTCCGCCAGGAGCGGATCACAGCGGGCCGGATCGAGGACACGGACGAGGGGCCGCGCGGCAAGCCGCTCAAGGGTGCTACGGGTATCCGCTAGGTACTGCTCCGTGTAAGAGGAAGCGGTATCCGCGAGCGCCCGCGCGGCCACGCCGGTCACCTGCCTTTCTGAATCTGCACCCGACCCCACGGCGGAGCTGAACAGCAGCGCGGCGGGGACGACGGTCGCCAAAACCAGCAGGCCGAGGTGTGTGCGAATACTCCACCGCGCACGCTCCCGGCCAGCCGGCCGATGGACTCCTGGAACGGGGACGTTCGGCGTCGTCATCACCATGCTCCGCGTCGCGTTCCGACACATGACCGATCGAGCGGGTCCAGGGGCGGAGCGGCCGGCCGAGCCGGCCATGGCTTGTTAGGCAATCCCCACCGAGTGGAGCGCCGGAAGAATGCATTCGCCTGGCCGAACAGCAGCAATAATTCCACGCCGAGTCGCGAAACCGAAGTCTGTTACGGGAACGCAACTTTATGAGGAAGGTGAAAACTGATAATACTCTATTTTCGTATAAGAACAGTCCCTTGTCAAGCGGTCAGAGAGGCGCCGGGGCCTAGGCTCGGTTGTGCCGCGAACGCGGAGCAGGACCCAACGCCTTCGCCCTCCCGCGCCGGCCAGGGGTACGAAACTGCCCGCACACGTACCCGCAACGGAGGATGGGCGGGGACCGCGGCGCCGGTATGGTCAGAGAAGGGCTTCAGACCCGCGAAGGCGCCGATGAAAATGACCGCGGAGATCGCGTGGCGACGTACCCCTTATGGCGTTCGTCGCGGTTCGCTCTTTTGCGACGGCTCATGTGTCCGATTCTCCTCCACCCTCAGTACGACCGTTAGGAGGCTCACGATGTCTGCTGAATCACCGTCACCGCCCGGCGACGACCGCGTGTCCGACCGCGGAGAAGCCGGGTCGCCGTTGCGTTCGGCTACTGACGACGAATCCACTGCCGAGCGTGCCGCGGCGTATGCGGTACATCCCATGTCCTCGGCGCTTGAGGATACGGCGACCCCGACCATGGGAACCATCGCATCAAAACCGGGCGACACGGGCGGCCGTGCCGGCACCCGAAGGGAGCAACCGATGTCTAATGACGCCACGACCGAGCCGGGATCCCAGCGTCCCGATAGCCGCGAGAACGATCCGGCCCCCGACGTACGCGACCAACTGGCCGCTCGCTCGGAGATCAGCATCGGACGAGCGTCGACCGATAGCACGCCCGGCAGCGAGATGGATGTCGAGCGGCAGTCGTCCGCTCACCCGGGGCCGGGAATGGCCGACGCCGAGTCACAGGAAATGCCCTTCTCCCGTTCCAGTCTAGACCTCGATCCCGCGCAACGCCGGAAGCTGAATGAGTCGGATGCGCCCGGTGCTGATCGCACACCGGACGCCGAGGGCGCCGCTGTTACGGGTTCCACAGGCAATTCGGTGGGTGGATGGCCGACCCGCGCCGACCACCCTGACGCCGACACTCAAGCCGTGAGCGGGGAACGGGTGGAGGTCACCACTTCCCACGACTCCGGTGACTCGGATGCCGCGCTGTACGTCGATGCTGGTGAAGACCTAGAGCGCGTCGGCGCCACGAGCGGAATGGCGCCAGGCTCCGACGCGACGACACGGGACGACACGTCCAAGAGGTAGTGGCAAGGTTCGCCATCCTGGCGGGATTACAGAGATAGTGGTCGCGGGTGGGGCCACGGCGGGGAGGGGTCAGTTCCCAGCCGCGTCTCGTGGGTGCGGAATACGGCTACTCGGCGCGGAGCCGCGCGTGGCGGACGGACCAGCGTGTACCGCGACCGCTCGAACGCGCGGTTCGCCCGCGTGAGCCAATCGGAGGACAGCCGTGGAGTTTGACGACGATGTGAAGCTGGACCCCTCGCAGGTCGATGACCGGCGCGGCAGGCGGGGCGGACT
>JBBQJF010000137.1:0-12048 GCA_038325665.1 Dehalococcoidia bacterium
AGTTGGCGGCGATCACACCGCCGATCCGTCGCTCACGACATTGTTCGGCCAGCTCGGCCACGAACCGGTCGGACAGCCCCGTGGTGCCGATCACCGGTCGCACCCCGGCGGATACGCAGGCCGGCGCGACCTGTTCGGTCCACTCGTGGAAGGTGAAATCGACCACGACATCCGGTCGGGTCGCCGCGATCAGCGCCGCCGGGTCGGAGCCGAGCGGGACGGCGCCACTGCCATCGGGCAGGGCGGCGGTGTCGCCGGCGGCGAACTTCTCCAGCACCCCCACCGGCACGAGGCCGTGCTCGCGGCAGACCCCGGCCAGCACTTCGGTTCCCATCCGCCCGCTGCCGCACACCAGTACCCGAATCTCGCGCATCGTCCGCTCCCTATCGCCGCTCTCGTGCGACTGCCCGTGCGCGCCGCGCGCTTTGAAACGACCTAACCCCCCGACCGACCTAACCCCCAGCCCCCTTCCCCCCGGCACGCCGGGACAGGCTGCACGGGAAGGGGGAGACGGTGGGTTCCCTCGCCTTGCGGCCTGTCCCAGCCCGCAGGGAGGGATGGGTTGGGGTCCACGGTTGGGGCTCCTGCACTTGCCTCATTCGAGTTGGTGGCTCCCCTCCCCTTGCAGCCCCGCCCCGGCCTGCCGGGGGGGAGGGGCTGGGGGAGAGGTGCATCGCCGCGCCACCGACCGCCATCGCGGGCATTACACCACAGTCGGGGCACGCCGCCAACCACGGTTCCCACGCGGATGCGCCTAATGCTCACGAATGGGGCGACCAACACGATCCATTGGGAACCTACTCCGTTGCAAGAGAACCAGTATCATGTGTCTGCCGTCCTCGAGCACAACACGAGCGGCACTCATCCGCCTTTGAGATAATGGGAGTGCGCGGGGCCGGGAAGTCACCACCGGCCCATGCAATCCGTGGGCGCCGTGGAGAACGTCCCGGTTAGTCGGTCCGTCACCCCAACACCTAGTAACTATCTCAAAACCGGGGTCGGTGATAGGCTGGGACGACGACGCGTAGGGAGGAACTCCCGATGGCCCGGACACGGCATGAGGTGAAGGAGTTGCCGACGATCTGGCGGGTGCCGGATGACCTGTGGGGGATCATCGCGCCCATCCTGGCGGAGGTGGACCCGCCCAAGCGGACGGGCCGGCCCCGCATCGACGCGCGCGATGCCCTGGACGCCATCATCTACCGCCTGCGCAGTGGCGTGCAGTGGAATCAATTGCCCGCGGAGTTTCCCGATGACAGTTCGGTCCACCGCACGTTCCAGCGCTGGCGACAACGGGGCCTCTTCGAGCGCATCTGGGCCGCGGTCGTGGAGCGGTGCGCCGCGTTGGGAGGGGTGGATTGGGAATGGCAGGCCGCCGACGGGATGCTGGGCAAAGCGCGCATGGGGGGGATCTGATCGGCGCCAACCCCACCGACCGGGGCAAGCCCGGCACCAAGAAGAGCCTGCTGGTCGAAGCCGCGGGTGGGCCGCTCGCCATCGTGGTCGCGGGCGCCAATGTGCATGACACCAAGCTGCTGTCCGCAACCCTGGACGCAGTGGTCGTGCCGCGACCGACCCCGACGCCGGACGCGCCGCAGCACCTGTGCTTGGACAAAGCCTATGACAATCCCACAGGCCGAGAGGCGGCCGTGGCGCACGGCCACACGCCGCACATCCGCCCCATCGGCGAGGAACGAATCGCCACGGAAGACCGGACCTACCCGCCGCGCCGGTGGGTCGTGGAGCGGACACTGGCCTGGCTGTCCAAGTGTCGCGCGATTCTGGTGCGCTCCGACAAGCACGCATCCAACTACCTCGCCCTGCTCAAGTACGCCTGCGCCCTGCTCTGGTATCGCCGCTGCGACCGCCTGGCGGTTTTGAGATAGTTACCTAATACCCAACACCCAACACCCATTCATAGGGAGATAGCGATGGTGATTTCGGTGGGTACCCGCTCGGTGACGCCCGGTAAAGAGGACGAGTGGGAGGCGCTATGGGGGCGGATGCACGAGCTGGCCCGCCGGCAACCGGGCTTCCGCTCCGCCCGCCTGATGAAGTCCAAAGAGCACCTGAACAAGTACACTCTGATCGTCGAGTGGGACTCCGAGGGCGATTGGGATCGCTTCTATGAGCTTCCCGACGTGCAGACCCTCACACAACAGTCGTTCACCATGTTCAAGGCCGCGCCGGTCCAAGAATGGCACGCTGTCCTACAAGAAGTCGTGGTAGAGTGATCCTCGTGCGAGATAATGCCCTCTCGTAGGGGCGAACCGCTGGGTTGCCCTGAACTGGCGGGGCCGGCCGCGCCCTGACACGCGACAATCTGTCCCGCATCGGTAGCGTTCAGCCATCAGCCATCAGCGCGCGGCGGCCAGCCCGCGCGTTCGCGGTAAGAATATCCAGCCGCCGGCGACCACGACCGGGCCGTCGTCTCGAACCCCGCGGCTCGGCCGCTGACGACCGACGACTGACGTCCGAACGCTGACCCGTATGGCAGGTCGATGACGCCACTTACGGACGGTGAGTACTACCAGCAGCAGCGCTTTACTCAACTGACGGCGCCGGGAGTCGTGTTGTCCTCGGCCGAGTTCGACGGCTGCGTGTTCGAGCGATGCGCCTTCACCGAGGCCACCTTCCGCCGCTGCACGTTCACCGGTTGCCGTTTCATCGCCTGCGACCTGAGCTTGGTCAAGGTTCCGAACTCGGTGTTCACCGCTGTTGAGTTCGAACGCTCGAACTTTTTCGGCATCGACTGGACCACGGCCGGAACCAGCGCGGCGATGCGGGCGCTGTTGTCGTTCAACTTCATCGACTGCGTGCTCGACTATTCAAGCTTCTTCGGGATGAACCTGCGCGGTATCAAGATCACCGGCTGTCACGCGCAAGAGGTCGATTTCGGCGAGGCTGACCTACGTGACGCCGATTGCAGCCGCACCGACTTCATCGCCAGCACGTTTCTCCACACCAACCTCGAACGCGCCGTGTTCACCGGCGCCACCAACTACTTGATCGACCCGAACGCCAACATGATCAAGCACGCGACCTTCTCGCTGCCCGAGGCGCTCTCGTTGCTGCGGGGGTTCGATATCCTTATCGAGTGAATTGGCGCCGGCGCTCGGCCTCGCGGGAAACGACCTAACCCCCCGGCCGCCTTCCCCCGGCAGGCCGGGGGGGAGGGCCGGGGGAGAGGTAGCACCCCCACGGGCAAGGGCAATTCGACTCGATGTCGATCTTTCCGGCTGACGGCCAACCGTCCAGCGCTTATACTCTGAGCGCCTGTCACCGCGTCCGCGGCGGTATGGCGGAGAGGCAGAGATGTCGCTCACGCGCCACCAGGGATGAGCGGCGGGGTGGTCCCACCCAACACCCATGTCAGGGGAGGCGAGTCGCGTGCAACGCTACATCACCCAACGGCTGATGATCGCGCTGGTCACGCTTCTTGGGCTGACGCTGATCGTGTTCACCTTCCTGCGCGCGATCCCCGGCGACGCCGCCATCCTCGTGCTCGGCGCCGATGCCTCGTCCTCGCCCGAGCAGGTGAAGGCGCTCCGCCGTGAGATGGGACTCGAGGACCCGCTGCCGGTGCAGTACGCGCGCTGGCTGGGCGGTGTCGTGCGGGGCGATTTGGAGAAGTCGTTGTTCACCGGCCACGCCGTCACCACCGAGATTCGGGGACGGATCAGCACCACGGGCGAACTGGCGCTGCTCGCGCTGCTGCTCGGTGCGACGATCGGTATCCCTGTCGGCACGCTCGCGGCAGTGCAACGCGGCCGGTGGGCCGATGGCGCCGTGCGCGCGATCAGCATCCTCGGTCTGGCCGTGCCGAACTTCTGGCTGGGGACGATGGTGGTGGTGTTCGGGGCGCGGTGGTTCGGCTGGATCCCGCCCGTCGCCCACGTCGATTTCTGGCGCGACCCGGTTGCCAACGTCCAGCAGTTCGCCGTGCCGGCGCTGGTGGTCGGCGCCGGACTCGCCGCCTCACTCTCGCGCATGACGCGCTCCGCCGTGCTCGAGGTGTTGCGCGAGGACTACGTCCGCACCGCCCACGCCAAGGGACTCGCGGGCCGTACCGTGCTGCTTCGTCACACCCTGCGCACCAGCCTGATCCCGATCATCACGTTGTTCGGCATCCAGGTGGGGGTCGTGATCGCCGGCACGGTCGTCGTCGAGAATGTGTTCAATCTGCCCGGCCTCGGCCGCCTGATCCTCGACAGTATCAGTCGCAAAGACTTTCCGCTGGTACAGGGCATCATCCTGCTCTACGGGACGCTGGTCGTGCTGATCAATCTGCTGGTGGACCTGACCTACGGACTTGTCGATCCCCGCATCCGGGTGTCGCGCGGTTAGCGGCGCGTCGGTGTTTGGTCTCCCGGCATAGACACTCCCACCGTTCGCACCTGCTGGGGCCGTTGGGCCGTGTTGGCCATCAGACGCGTGTTGAGGCTTGTTATGGCGGTTCAGACAGCAGCAACTCCCGTGTTTCCGGTACGCACCCGCCTGCGATCGGTGCGCCGGTTCCTGGTGCGGCCGGTGACGCTGGTAGCGGTGGTGGTGTTCGCGATGTTCTTGTTCGTGTCGGTGTTCGCGCCGCTGGTGGCGCCGTACGGACGGAACGAGCCGACGAGCGTGTATTTTGCCGCGCCGAGCCTGGCGCACCCGTTCGGCACGGACAACCTCGGCCGTGATGTGCTGAGCCGGGTGATGTACGGCGCGCGGGTGTCACTTCAAGTTGGGGTGCTGGCGGTCCTGCTCGGCACCGGCACCGGCGCCGTGCTCGGTGTGCTGTCCGGCTACGCGGGCGGCGCGGCCGACATCGCCGGTCAACGATTCGTGGATGTGTTGCAATCGCTACCGGGAGTGCTGCTGGCGCTGGTGATCGCGGCCGGATTGGGGGCCAGCCTGTTCAATCTCGCGCTGGCGATCGGGGTGGCGATCATCCCCGCCTCGGCGCGTATCGCCCGCGCCGCCACGCTCGGTGTGCGCGGCATGCCGTACATCGAAGCGGCGACCACGGTGGGGGCGCCGGCGCGGCGGATCATCCTGCGCCATGTGCTGCCGAACGTGATGGCGCCGATGCTGGTGATCGCCAGTGTGCAGCTCGGCTTCGCGATCGTTTCGGAGGCAGCGCTGAGCTATCTCGGCCTTGGCATTCCACTGGGCACGCCCACCTGGGGCAATATGCTCAGCGGCTCGTCTCTGCTGTACATGCAGCGTGCCCCGTGGATGGGACTGGCCCCCGGTCTGGCGTTGACGCTGGTGGTGATGGCGGCAAACCTGCTGGGGGATGCGCTCCGCGACGCGCTCGATCCGCGCCTGCGCGGGGTGCGGTAAGGTTCGGGGCGATCTACCTCTCCCCCGTCCCCTCCCCCCCGGCAGGCCGGGGCGGGGCCGCAAGGGGAGGGGCGCAAATCGTGGGGAATGGAATTCGGTTCTCCCCCTTCCCGTGCCGGGAAGGGGGCCGAGGGGTAGGTAGCCGCGGTTCTCCCCCTTCCCGGCACGGGAGGGGGGCCGGGGGGTTAGGTAGCTCACGGGAGGGGGACACTCATGGCAGGTGGCAACGGGAGATCAATCACGCGGCGGCGGTTTGGGGGAATTGCCGCACTCGGGGGAGCGGCGGCCGCGTTCGCGATGGCGTGCGGAGGCAGCGGCAAGCCGGAGAGCACGGGCGGCGCCGTGGCCGAGCGCACGGCCCAGAGCCGGCTCGGCACGGCCACGGCCAAGCAGCCCAAGCCAGGTGGGTCGCTCAACATCCGTATCACGGCCGACCCGCCCAACTGGAGTCCGTTCACCGCCTCGACCTACTCGGCTGGCTGCGCCAACGTTTGCTACAACAAGCTGGTCAAGATCTCGGTCGCGCCCGATATCGATCCCGCCGATGTTGTGCTGGAGCCGGATCTCGCCGCGGCAATGCCCGAGAATCCGGACCCGCTCACCTTCATCTTCAAGCTGCGCCCGAACGTGAAGTTTCACGATGTCGCCCCGGCCAACGGCCGGGTGATGACCGCCGAGGACGTGAAGGCGGCGCTCGACGCCTACCGCGGCGATCAGCGCTCCGCCTTCCGCACCGATTATTCGTCGGTCGATGCGGTCGAGGCTGTCGATGCCACCACCGTCAAGGTCACGCTCAAGAGTCCGTTCGCGCCGTTGCTCGGCATATCGGCGGGACAGTACGGCTGGCGAATTTTCCCGAAGGAGATGCTGCAAGGGGACGACCTCAAGACGGGGGCGGTCGGCACTGGACCGTTCATCCGCCAATCGTACGACCCCAGCTCCAAGGCGACGTACCGCAAGAACCCGGCCTACTTCAAACCGGGACTGCCGTATCTCGACTCTCTCACCTTCACGATTATCCCTCAGGACGCCTCCGCGATCTCGGCCTTCCAGACCGGCCAGGTGAATGTGATCTCACAGGTCGATTGCACCAGCGCTGATGGCATCAAGTCGGCCAAGCGCGACGCCCGCTACCAGCAGACCTACGACACCCATCCCGGCGGCTACATCGCCATGGACACCACACGCCCCCCGTTTTCGGATGTGCGCGTGCGCCGTGCGATGTCGATGGCGTTCAACCGCAAGGCAGAGATCGACGCCACCCAGTGCGGCGGCGGCCGGCCCGATCAGCTCATTCCCACGGGCGCGTTCAAGAAGGCGCTGCCGATCGACCAACTCGGCGACGCGGCGAAGTACTGGCAGTACAACGTGGCCGAGGCGAAGAAGCTGTTGACCGAGGCAGGCTACCCCGACGGCTTCGAGACGCCGCTTCTATACACGCCCCAGTATGGACAGGCCTACCAAAACGCCGCCGAGCGGTCGATCTCGGACTTTGCCGCCGCCGGGATCAAGGTCAAGCCGCAGAGCACGCAGTACAACGAGTGGATCGCCACGATCTACCGGCCGCCGTTCAACTTTACCGGGATTCTGTGGGGGCCAGCGCGCTACTACACCGATCCCGATCCCTACGTGTGGTACTGGCTGCACCCCGATCCGACCCAGGGCATCTCAAATCAGAGCCGTGTCAAAGATCCGGCGCTGCTGCCCCTGCTGGAAAAGCAGCGCGCGACCTTGAATGAGGCCGATCGCCTCAAGGTGTTCGGCGATATCCAGAAGATCGTGGCCGACCAGCAGTATTACATCGGCCGCACCACTGGCAACGGCTTTAACTTCTGGGAGCCGTGGCTGGAGGGCTGGTCCGCCCGCCTCGTCTATGATTTCCCCCAGGTCGAGGCCGCCTGGGATAACAGGCGCACCTAACCCCCCGGCCCCCTTCCCTGCAAGGGAAGGGGGAGTACGGCGGGCGGTTCATGCATGACGTGAGGTCCCTTCGTTCGAGGCGAAGGGATACCTTGACTTGTCACACCACATCCAGTTCCCCCTCCCTTGCAGCCTGCCCCGGCCGGCCGTGGGGGAGGGGGTTAGGGGGTAGGTCGGATGCCCTTGGCGGAGTCACTCCAGTCGGCGGCGTTCACGCTCGATGACGCGCTGGAGGCGAATGAGCTGTATCAGCGCAATGGGTGGACGGACGGGTTGCCGATCGTCCCGCCCACGGAGGCGCGCGTCCGCGAATGTTTGGAGTGGGCCGGGTTCGCGCCCGGGCAGGTGGTCGGCATTGAACCGGTGCGGAGCCTGCCGATCACGGCGGAGAAGGTGGCAATCAACGCGGTCATGGCCGGCTGCTTACCGCCGTACCTGCCGGTGGTCGCCGCCGTCGTGCAGGCGATGTGCGACGAGAGCTATCTCCTCCACGGCAGCAGCGCCAGTACCGGCGGCAGCGCGCCATTCATCGTCGTCAACGGGCCGGTGTGCGCGGAGATCGGCATGAACGCGACGCACAACGTCTTCGGCAACGCCAGCCGCGCCAACGCGACTATCGGTCGGGCGGTGCGCCTGCTGCTGATCAATATGCTCGGCTGTGTCCCCGGCGGCATGGACCGCTCCACCCTCGGCCACCCTGGAAAGTTCACCTTCTGCATCGCCGAGGACGAGGAGGATAGCCCGTGGATACCGCTGGCGCAGGAGCGGGACATCCCAGGCGGCACGTCGGCGGTGACGGTGATGGCCTGTGAAGCGCCCCGCCAAATCCTGAACGAGTGGACGCACGACCCGGCGGAGATTCTGGAGACGGTGGCCGCCGAGATGCGGGCCAACATGCTGACCTATTCGATCTGGCCGGGCAACTACGCGCTCGTCATCCCTAAGCAGTTGCGTGACGTGATCGTCGCCGCCGGCTGGACGAAGCGCGACATCCGCGAGTACGTCCACCAGCGGGCCCGCGTGCGCCGGGGCGAGTGGCGGACCGCCGGCAAGGCGATTCTGGCCGACCGTGGCGACGACGAGCAGGAATTCACCGCGCTACGCACACCCGATGATCTGCTCGTGGTAGCCGCGGGCGGCCCGGCCGGTGGGTTCGCGGCCGTGATTCCGCCGTGGCTCGGCAACCGCTCATACGCGGTCACCCGGCCGGTGGCGGCGTGCGTCGCGTGCGACTGATCCATCGGCCGGGTTCAGGGAGTGTGGCAGCCGGCCTCGCCCCACCGCCGGCAACCGGCGCGGGGCATTAGCGCCGCGTGAGCCGGCGGAATGGGCGCCCATTCCGCCGGTCGCGACGCGCCCCCTTTTCACAAATCTCCGCGCAGGAAGCGGAACCACAGATCGTCCGCCAGTCGGGCCGGGTTTGAGCGCACTCCGTACCGGGCAAAGTACCGGCAGACGTTGTCGATGTCGCGACCGAGCAACTCCCGCGCCTTCGGGCTGAACCGCGGGTCGACCGCCTGGGGGAAATCGATCACCGTCAGCGCTCCATCCCGGTACAGGATGTTGAAGGGCGAAAGGTCGGCGTGGATACGGTCGTGAGCGAGCCATAACTCGATGTTGCGGAGCAGGCAGCCGAACAGGTGATGAGCCTCGTCAGGCTCCGGCGACGCCCGATTGAGCGGGATGGCCGGTCCATCATCGTCGCCGACGAATTCCATCAGAATCACCTCGGGCGAGCTGGTGAGCGGGCGAGGCACATCGGCGCCGGCGGCGTGGAGCAGCCGCAGCGTCTCGTACTCGCTCGCTGTCCACATCCCCACTTGAAGCTCACGGCCGAAGTGGGTCTTGTTCGCCACCGCCCGTCGCGCCCTCCGGTCGACGATCACCCGACCCTGCTGGTAGAGCGCATCGTTGGCGAATCCACGGAACTCACGGTCGTGATAGACCTTCGCCGCGATCAGACCGGCGGGCGCCGCGGAACCGGCCCGACAACACAGCACCGTCGCCTCTTTGCCCGGTTTGATGCGGTACAGCACCTCGTCGATCCAATCGCTCTCAAGGAAGCCGTCAAGCTTGGCTTCCGGGGGATAGTTTCGGGACATCAAACCCTCCATACACTCGGTGCGATACGAACGAGAGTCGCTGAATGTCGACACTATGCATGTATGAGCCTCCTTGAACAGGTGATGGGTGATTGGTGTTGGGTGTTAGGCGACGGCCCCGCCGTTCATCCCCGGTGACGCCTCAACAGGCATGGGCACTCTTGTTGCGTTGGTGGTCAGCGGGCACGCGGAAAGGCCGCGAACGACAACGTCCGCGGCCCGCGTGGTCATGGAGATCACGAAAGCCGCCCCGGCCGGGGCGGCTCAACAGAGGAGGGGATTCGGGGAGAATCACCGCGTTACTGTACAGCCGTCCGGGGACGTGACGCCGGGTGGATGCGTACGATTGTGACTTTTTCCATGGACACACCCCTTCCCGCGGCGGCCGGTCCCCGCATGATATGAGTTGAGTATACGCGGCGGCCCGCCGTCGTCAAGTGGGTCATCACGGTAGAATTGCGGTACGCGGCGGGGGTGTCGTGAGCGGGCGCGCCCGCGCTTGCGCATCAGATGCCTGGTACGACATCCTGGCCCTAGACCGCCGCGGCGTCGGGCGGATCGGTTCGTATCCGAGGGACTCGCTCATGTCCCTTCAGGGCGCCACCAGCCCATGAAAACCAGCGGCGTCCCCAACACCCAACACCTAACACCCATTCTCAAGGGAGCGTCCCATGCCTATCACTGTTCTCGATCCGACACCCGGTATGGCAGTCGAGGCGGCGCGGATGGCGCGACCGCTCCCCTCGCTTCAGGGCTGCACCGTTGGATTGCTCGATAACGGCAAGTTCAACGTGACCCGGTTCCTCGATCACGTCGAGGAGTTCCTGCGTACCGAGCACGGCGTGCGCGAGGTGGTGCGTCGCCGCAAGCCGAACCAAAACGCGCCGGTGACCGCAGCGACGCTGGCCGATCTCGTCGCCTGCGATGCGGTGGTGTCGGCCGTGGGCGATTGAGGCAGTTGCTCGTCGTGCAGTCTGCACGACGCCATCTCGGCCGAGAAGGCCGGAACCCCCGCCGCCGCGATCATGACCGACAAATTCGCGCCGACCGCCAAGGCGATGGCCGTGGCGTGCGGCATTCCCGCGTACCCCTTCGCCGTGGTTGCTCACCCGATCGCCAACAACGACGACGCGACGCTGCGCGCGAAAGCCGCGGAAGCGGTGCGGCAGTGTGTGCCGATCCTGTTGGAGCGACCGGCCGGCGGTTCACCGCGTGGCGTCGAGGGGCGAGCGCTGGTCAGCGGCGACTGAGCGACTGATCAGCGTTCATGACCGGCGGTTCGGGCATTGCTCGCACCATGTTTTCGGGTAGAGGGTCAGTCTGGCGCATCGACGCGCGGCCGGTGTACACCGCCGCGAGCGCTGCCCGTGACACGAGATCGCCGCGGTGACCGTTGTCCTTACCGAGCCACGGTCCATAATGGCTGGTACGTATCGTCGAAGGTGCTCGCCTCATGGCCGATCGTTCGTTGCCGCTCGCGGGTCTGCGGGTCATCGACTTTACCAACGCGGTCGCGGGGCCGACGGCGTCATTCCTGCTGGGCGACTTGGGGGCCGAGGTAATCAAGGTTGAGTCGCCCACGGCGCGCAGCCCGCGGGCACACGGCACACCGCTGCGTGCCCCCGATCTGCCAGACCGCCCCTGGAACCGCCTGCACCACTTCAACGAATTGAACCGGAGTAAGCTCGGCGTCGCGCTCGACGTGGCGCACCCGGCCGGGCGCGAGGCGATGCTGCAACTCGCGTCCGTCGCGGACGTCTTTGTCGAGAACTTCGCGCCTCGGGTCGTGAGCAACCTCGGCATCGATTATGCGGACATGGCTGCCGTGCGACCCGACATCATCTATCTATCGATGCCGGCATTCGGCAAGAGCGGGCCATACCGCAACCGCATTTCCTATGGTCCCGGTATCGATGCGATGAGCGGTCTGTCGCACCTGACCGGCTATGTCGATGGACCGCCGATGAAGCCGGGGAATTATTACTGCGATCAGAACGCTGGCTTGCTCGGCGCGCTCTCGGCGCTGGCCGCGCTGCGCCACCGCGACGCCACGGGCGAGGGCCAGTACATCGAACTGGCGATGATCGAGGGTGAGTTGCAGCTCGTCGCCGGCGCCCTGCTCGACTCCCAGATGAATGGCCGCGTGCAGACGCGAATGGGCAATCGCGACAGCTCGATGGCGCCGCACGGGGTCTATCCATGTGCAGCGGGCCGGCCTAATCCCCCGGGCCGACCTAACCCCCCGGCCCCCTTCCCCCCGGAAGGCCGGGACGGGGCTGCAAGGGAAGGGGGAGATGGTCGTGCGCGCGGCGCGGATTGGGCGCATGGTACGGGTCAGGCCCCCTTCCCTCGCCGGGAAGGGGAAGATGGTGGCTCCCCTGCCCTTGCGGCCCCGCCCCGGCCTGCCGGGGGGGAGGGGCCGGGGGAGAGGTGGATCGCGATCGCGGTGGGGTCGGATGCGGAGTGGCAGGCGCTGTGCGGAGTGATCGGCAGGCCCGAGCTAGCGGATGACCCGCGCTTTGCCGATGTGGTCAGTCGCTACCGCAATCAGGCCGAGGCCGACGCGATCATCGCGGAGTGGACCGCGCCGCGCGACCATCACGAGGCAATGCGGGCGTTGCAGGCGGTGGGCGTGCGCGCGGCGGCGGCGCTGGCAATGAGTGAGCTGTATGAAGATCCGCATGTGCGGGCGCGA
>JBBQJF010000138.1:0-12032 GCA_038325665.1 Dehalococcoidia bacterium
TCGGCGCGTTGTACCGTTTGCGCTGGTATGAGGTCGTATAATCCGATGCGGTAGCTGGTCGCCGCCCCGCCGGACGCCCGCGAGCGCCGGCCGGCCGCCGTCATGTCTCCGTGTTGATGCGATCGGAGGGAGCGCCATGGCTGACAGCGAGCGGGAGCTTATCGCCCATCTGCTGCGCCGCGCCGGGTTCGGGGCGACGCGCGACGAACTAGAGGCGTACACCGCCAAAGGGTACGACGCCGTGGTCGAGGAACTGTTGCACCCCGAACAGTCCCCCGACATCGACGAGGACATCCTGCGCCGTTATCACCTCGGCCTGATGCACGACGAACACCTCACGTCCTGGACCGCTCATTGGATCTACCGCATGATCAACTCCCGCCGGCCGCTGGAGGAGAAGATCGCCCTGTTCTGGCATCATGTGTTTGCCACCGGCTGGGACAAGGGCGAGCACACCTCGTCGATGATCGCCCAGATCGCGCTGTTCCGGCGCGTGGGCCTCTCCGACCTGCGCACCATCCTGCTGGAACTGTCGCGCGACCCGGCGATGCTCTACTGGCTCGACAACGAGGAGAACCACAAGGACGCTCCCAACGAGAACTACGGCCGCGAGTTGATGGAGCTGTTCTCGATGGGGGTCGGCCACTACAGCGAGGACGACATCAAGCAGGCGGCGCGCGCCTTTACCGGCTGGACCGTGGAACAGCCGATCCCCCTGTATCCCTACGGCCCCTACCCCACCCGCTTCGTCTACCGCCCCGAGGACCACGACGATAGCGAGAAGACGTTTCTCGGGCACACCGGCCGCCTGGGCGGCGAGGACATCATCGACATCATCGTGCAGCAGCCGGCCGCCCCGCGCTTCATCGCCCGCCATCTGTACAACTTCTTCGTCGCGGATGAGCCGCAGGTGCCGTCCTGGAGTGTAACGCCGCCGCAAGACCAGAAGGCGATCGACGACCTCGTGCGGGCGTACGAGGAGTCGGGCGGCAACATCCGCGCGATGCTGCGGGTGTTGTTCAACGCGGACTGGTTCAAGGAGGCGCAGTTCAGGAAAGTGAAGAGTCCGGCCGAGCTGGTGGTGGGCACGATCAAGCTGTCCGGCACGCACCGCTTCCCCGAGCCGGGACTGCCGGCGCTCGCGGTGGCGATGGGCGCGATGGGCCAGCGGCTGATGAACCCGCCGACGGTCGAGGGCTGGCACACCGGCCGGGAGTGGATAGACGGCGGCACGCTCAATGAGCGCGTCAACTTCGCCGTGAACGAGGCCGGCGACGCCGCGAAACCCGGCATCCGCGCGATCGTCAACCGTCTGAGCGCGCTCGACCAGCCCCTGTCGCCCGAGCAATTCGTGGATCACTGCCTGGACCTGGCCGGCCCGGTCGAGGTTGACCCGGAGACGCGAGGCGCGCTGTGCCGGTATGCCGAGACGGGTGGTCCGCTGTCGTTCACCGACGAGGCGGAGCGCGCCGCCAGCGCCACGCGCGTGGCCCGGATGCTCCAGTTGATCGTCTCCAGCCGCCACTACCAGTTCGCGTAGGGGAGTGAGGAGCGGGTGCGCTCGTCCCCCAACATCCAACACCCATCCTCAGGGAGGCATCTCATGGTCGCCCACACCAAGCCGCCGGTCCTGGTCGTTGTGCAGCTCTCCGGCGGCAACGACTTCCTCAACACGCTCGTGCCGGTCAACAACGGCGTCTACCACGATGCGCGGCCGCTGCTGGCGCTCAAGGAAGACGAGGTGATCCCGCTGACGGACACGCTCGGCTTCCACCCCATGCTACAGCCGCTCATGGACCTGTACGGGGAGGGAAAGGTCGCGGTCGTCCAGGGCATCGGCTACCCGAACCATAACCGCTCACACTTCCGCGGCATGGACATCTGGCACACCTGCGAGCCGGAGGCGATCGCCACCGAGGGCTGGCTGGGCAAGGTGATCCGCGACCTCGACCCCCACCATGACAACGTGCTCACCGGTATCAGCATCGGCCGGGGTCTGCCGCGGGCGATGGCATCGCCAGGAGTGCCGGTCACGTCGGTGGCTGACCTCGATTCGTACGGCCTGATGTCCGGCATCGCCGCGCGGGAGCAGCGTCAGGAGGCGCTCGACATCTTCAAGTGGATGTACGCGCCGGCGATCGGCACCGGCATGGTGATGGACTACATCGGTCGCACCGGCTTGGACGTGCTCACCGGCGCCGACCTGCTCAAGCGCGCGCCGGCGTTGTATCAATCATCGATTCAGTACCAGGACAACCCGATTGCCAAGAGCCTGCGCGACGTGGCGCGCGTCCACCTCGCCGGGTTGGGCACACGGGTATTCTATGTGCAGCAGGGCGGCTACGACACCCACGCGACCCAACTGCCGGTCCATCCGCGGCTGCTGGGCGAGCTGTCCCACGCGGTCGCCGATTTCTTTCAGGATCTGCGTGAGCACAACGCCTCGGAGGAGGTCGCGATGCTGGTGTTCACGGAGTTTGGACGGCGGATCAAGGACAACGGCTCGGGCACGGACCACGGGTCCGGCGGCGGCGCGTACATCATCGGCGAGCGCGTCCAGGGAGGGCTATACGCCGAGTACCCATCGCTGGAGCGGTCACAGTGGCTCAACGGCGAGGATCTGCGTCACCATATCGACTTCCGTGGCGTCTATGGCACGGTCATCGAGCAGTGGCTCGGCCTGGACAGCAAGCCGATCGTCGGCGGCGTGTTCGAGCAGATCCGGCCGTTCGTGAATTAGCGGTGTTACCCGAGGCCGCGAGCGCGGCCCCGGCGCCGGCGCGGACGTGCCGAGACGGTGGCGATTCAGACCCGATGTGAGGTGACGCGATGAGCCGAGCATACGCGCTGTTGCGGGCGGGCTTCCCGTACGTGAAAACCCTGGGCATGCGCCGGATCACGTCCAATCCCGTGATGGTCGCCGCCGGCGCCGAGGGGCGGCTGTACGTGCTGTGTCGGGGCGACCTCACCGTGGACATCCGGCGCACCAGCATCGACGACGAGGATTTTGGGACCATCAACGGCACGGGCGAGGATAAGCTCATCTGGCCGACGGCGCTGGTGATGGACCCCGACGGCAACCTCGTCGTCTGCGACGAGGCGCTGCATCGGGTCACGACCATCACCACCGACGGGCGGGTGGTCGCCAAGTGGGGCGAACGCGGCGACGGCGACGGTCAGCTTAACCGTCCGTCCGGCATGGCGCTGGACGCCGAGGGCAACGTCTACATCGCCGACACACTCAACCATCGCATCCAAAAGTTCACGCGCGAGGGACGCTTTCTCCTGAAATGGGGAACCTCGGGCAGCCGCGAGGGCGAGTTCAACATGCCCTGGGGCGTGGCCGTGGACGACGAGGGTGATGTGTACGTGGCCGATTGGCGCAACGACCGCGTGCAGAAATTCACGGGCGAGGGCCGGTTCGTGCTCAGCATCGGCGCGACCGGCGCGGACAACGGCCAGTTCAATCGCCCGTCCGGCGTGACGGTCGATCAGGACGGCGACATCTACGTCGCGGACCAGGGCAACAACCGGATACAGCTCTTCAATCCCGATGGTCGCTACGTCGAGCAGTTCATCGGTGACGCCACACTCTCGCGGTGTGCCCGCGACTATCTGCTGCCGAATGCCAAGCCGCTGCGGTTGCGTGAGATGGCGTCGCTGGAGCCGCAAAAGCGGTTTAAGGCGCCGATCTCGTGTACCGTCGACGCCGCCGGCCGGTTGTACGTCCCCGACTACGGCTGTCATCGCGTTCAAATCTATCAAAAGGAGGCGGACCGCTTGGAATACGACCGGCTGATC
Organism: Dehalococcoidia bacterium; assembly: GCA_038325665.1. GTDB lineage: Bacteria > Chloroflexota > Dehalococcoidia > CAUJGQ01 > CAUJGQ01 > CAUJGQ01. Next base: position 3,802 of record JBBQJF010000138.1, read on the forward strand.
CCGCCGCTGCGCTCGCCCACCCTGATGACGACGTAAGGCACGTCAGGCAACCCACTCGGCTCCGGCGGCGCCCCCACGACAGGCGACGGCGGGGACGGTTGGGGCAATGGGGCGACGAGCGACCCACCGGGCCGCCCCCACGGAGGAACACCAATTACCCGAGAACGCGGGCGGCCCGGTGGGTCGCCCGTCGTGATCCGGGGTCGTGATGCAAGACGGGCGACCCACCGGGTCGCCCCTACGAATGTGCGCTGCCCGGCACACCCGTCAGCCGGTCGTGGTCGAGGATGCGCTCCGCATTCTCAGAGAAGATGCGCCGCTTCTCGCTCTCCGTCAGGTCCAGACTGTCGATCACCTGGGCGTCGTGCCCCCGCGCCTGAGAGATGGGGAAGTTGGTGCCGAATACCACGCGCTCGATGCCGACCCGGCGGAAGAGCGCCGCCGTCCGCTCCCGGCTCCACTCGGGCGCCACGCCGATACGGCTGGTCGAGATCGCGGACGTATCAACGTGGATGCGCGCGTGGCGTGAGGTCAGCGCGACCACGTCGGCCACGTAGCCCTGACCGAAGTGCGCGAGGATAAAGTTCAGCCGGGGAAACGCCGCCGCCGCCTCACCGAAGTACAACGGCCGTCCCCAGGCGTCGCCGGTGTGTGGCGACGCGGGACCACCCGCGCCCGACTGCGAGAGGACGGGCAGGCCCATGTGTTCGAGGTACTCGTACATCGGCCACAGCCGGCGATCGTTGCCGTGAAAATGGTGTTGCAGCGGCAGCAGCTTGACCCCTCGCGCGCCCTCCACCACCCGATTCTGCACGTAGTTACGTAGTTGCTCGCCGGCGATCAGGTCGGGATCGACGTTGATGAAGGGCACGAATCGCGGGTACTGCTCGGCGACGGCACAGCCCCAGGTGTTATTCCGGTCCATGCGCTCCAGCAGCTTACGGTCGAGCGCGAGGCCGGAGTTCTCCGCCCATCGCGGACCGCCGTGAGCGCCGCGCTCCTGCACCGCCCGTTCGCGCATCTCGCGCGTGGGCGTGACCAGCAGCACCACCGCCCGCTCGACGCCGGCGTCTTTCATTGTCTGGAGATGCTCCTCGATTGTCCCGGCCCACTCGGGTTCGGTCGTGGTCCCGCTCCCCAAGCCGCCCAGCGCTTGACGACCGATCTCCCGTGTGCGCCACAGATGAGTGTGGATGTCGATGATGGGGTATGCGCTCGGCATCGAGTACTCCTGTGTGAACCTAACCCCCGGGCTGACCTAACCCCCCGGCCCCCTTCCCTGCGAGGGAAGGGGGAGCACCTAACCCCTCGACCCCCCTCCCGGCGCGGGACGGGGGTGAAACGGGCGTAAGTCCCCGTGTTGCAGGCTCCCCTCCCCGTACCGGGGAGGGGCCGGGGGAGAGGTGGCTCCCGCTACGTCCGGTTGATGTGGGGCAGCACATGCTCGGCCAGCAGGTCCATCTGTTGGAACAACGTCTCGCGATTGGTGAGCAGGCCGTGGCGGTAGGACGGCAGGTGGACCGCGAAGTGGTCGGCGCCCGCGTCCTCATAGGCGCGGATCTCACTCACCAAATCCTCGACGTGCATCTTCGGGAACGTCGCCACGAAGGGACGTTCGCCCGCATCGACGCCTTTGGTGACCCGCTCCCCGGCTTCGTCGTGGTCCGTCGTCAGGTGGACGTAGCGCGATGTAACCGCGACGTAAGGCTTGCCCGCCCGGCCGTACTCCTGCCAGTACGTCATGATCTGGGTCATGTCCTCCGCCAGCGTCAGCGGGCTATTCGCCCCACCGCCGCCCGGAACGTAGCCCTGACAGTACTCGGCGATCCGACGGAAGGGGCGCGGCCCGCGCGCACCGACGAGAATCGGCGGATGGGGCTGCTGGACCGGCTGGACCGAGATCGTCATCTCGTCAAAGTTGACGTACTTGCCGTGAAAGCTCGTCACTTTGTTGGTCCACAGCGCGATCATGCACCGGAGATACTCATCGACCAGATCGCCGCGCTCGTGGACCGACAGACCGAGCGCGGTGAACTCGTTGGCGGTGTAGCCGGTGCCGGCGCCAATCATCAGCCGTCCGCCGGAGAGCGAATCGACGGTGGCGGCGACCTTCGCCTGTTGGATCGGCGGTCGGTAGGGGATGACGCACACGCACTGACCGAGGGTTGGCGCCCACCCCTGGATGTTGGTCACGGCGGCGACGTAGCTCATAGCGGTCCAGATGTCCATGTAGCCATTGCCGTACCCGGCCGTCTGCTCAGGCGTGAGGATCACATGATCGTAGAACCATAGCGAGTCGAGACCCATATCGCGCGCCTTCGCGCAGGTATCGATGATCGCGTCCCCGCGCCACCAGCGGGCGTAGCTGGGCACTAACATTCCGATTTTCACGCGTGCATCCTCAAAATGGGTGTTGGGGGAAGACCCTCCCGCGACCCCCGGCATGCTGATCTCTGTCATCGGCGGCGCGGTCGCTAGATTGGCGCGAGCGCGGGGGCGGCCAACGCCGGTCGAATCACGTCGCCAAAGAGGCGCACCTCGTTCTCGGGGAAGTTCATCGTGCCGACCGACATCAGGAACACGCGATGGAAGCCGGCGGCGTCCAACTCGTGCAGGCGGCGGAGGCAATGCTCCGGCGTGCCGATGATACCGATCGCGTCGCAAATCTGGGCGCGCGGGCCGGCCGGCACGAACGCGGACAGCTCCCGCGCCCTGTCCCAGTCCTCGGCGTGGAACAGGTCGGGATAGATGTGCTCAAGCTCGGGCGGCGTCGTCAGGCCCCCGGCGTCAATATCGTGCGCCGCCAGCCAGCCGGTGTTGTTCAACCGGCCCGCGCACAGCGGGCTGGCCCAGGCGCGCGCCTCCTCGGGATCCTCACGAATCACGGTCTGCACGCAGGCGATGAACTCCACCTCGGCCGGATCGCGCCCGGCCTTGCGCGCGCCCTCCTCCACCAGCCGGCGGGCGTTCGTCAGCGCCTCGATCCGCGGACCGACCGCGACCATCACGCCGTCGGCCACCGCGCCGGCCAGCTCGATCGCCTTCGGACCGGTAGCGGTGAGGTAGAGGGGGACAGGCCGGGCCGCGTGCATGCGCGTGTGTACACCCGGGAACACGTCCCACTCGCCGGCGAGGAGGCGCTTGTAGGTCAGCACCGTCTCCCGCATCTGCCGGACCGTGGCGTACGGCAGCCCCACCAGATTGAGCGAGCTGAAGCCGCGCCCCATCCAGATCTCGATCCGGCCAGGCGCGATGTCGTCGAGCGACCGTGCCATCGACGCCAGCACCGAGACGTGGCGCGTGTGCGGGTTGGTGACCGCTGGCATCAACCGGATGCGCGAGGTCGCGGCGGCGGCATGTGCGAGCGCCACACCGACATCGCGCAAGATCATCTGCGAATCGACGAAACCGACGCCGTCAAAGCCCGCCTCCTCGCAGCGTTGGGCAAAGGCTGTCACCTCCGGCACCGGCGCGAATGGCGGGACACGGATGCTGATGTCCATGGGGGGTTCCTTTGGAGCGGGTGATGGGTGTTGGGTGATGGGTGATGGGTGACGGGTGTTGGGGGACGAACCCCGGCTGTGCCGGGACAGGCTGCGCGGGAGGGGGAGACACCGACGACTGCCCTCCCCGGCGCGGGGACAGGTGGCGCCTTCCGGTATGTGCAACTCTACTCCATAACGTGTGGGCGATGCTCTCACGGGTTCCGCCGCTCACATCGGACCAACGCATCCTAATGCGGCGCGATACCAAGGCGTCGCTCGAAATCGGCATCCCATGCTGCCCACCGACCCTGGGCAATGCGCTCGGCGGGCGGTGTGACGACGGGTACCGGTGTCCCTTCTGCCGGTACGTCGCCGATCACGCCGCGCTCGGTCAGACCGGCTAGCATCGCGCCTGGAGCGCCGAGTAGATCGAGAAGGACATGGTCGTTGTGTTCGCCCAGGCCCGGCGCGCGCCGCCGGATCGAACCGGGGGTGCGCGACAGGCGCCACGGGCGGCCGGGGTAGGGGCGCACGCCCAGCGCGGGATCGCGGTCGCCATGGTCGACCCGCTCGAAGAATCCGCGCGCCGCCAACCCCGGATCGGTGAACAGGTCGCGCGTGGTCAGTACCGCCCCGGCCGCGACACCGGCCGCCTGGAGCCGCTGCATGACCTCGAACCGGTCCCGCGCCGCCGTCCACACGCCGATCATGCGGTCGAGTTCGTCCTCGTGCTTCTTGCGCGCCGCGGCGGTACGGAACCGAGCGTCACCCGCCAGATCCGGGCGCGCCATCACGCGACACAGCGCCTGCCATTGCTCATTATTCATGACGGCGACCGTCACCCAAGTGTCATCGCCCGTGCAGGGATAAGCGCCATGAGGAGCGTGCTCGGGGTGACGGTTGCCGGCGCGCGCACCCTCCACGCCATTGAGGGTGTAATCGAGCAGTTCCTCGCCCAGCAGCGAGACGCCCACCTCGTACATCGCCAGGTCGAGGCTCTGGCCCTCCCCGGTCCGGCCGCGATGGACGAGCGCGCCGCAGATGGCAAAGACGGCCGACAGACAAGCGGGGAAGTCGGTGAACCAGGACCAGCGAACCGGCGGTCCGTCGGGGTAGCCGGTGTAATGGGCAAGGCCGGTGGTCGGCTCCAGGCTGAGCGCGATGGCGCCGTACGTACGCCATGGCCCGGTCTGCCCGTATCCGCTATTGGACAGCATGATCAGATCCGGCCGGATCGCGCGCAGCGCCGCGTAATCGAGGCCCAACCGTGTCATCACACCCGGCCGGTTGTTCTCCACCAGCACATCGGCGGTGACGACCAGCTCGCGGAAGAGGTCGCGACCCTCCTCGGAGCCAAGATTGATCGTGACGCTCTGCTTGCCGCGGTTGAGGCTGTTGAAGATGCCGGCGCGCTCCCAGAAGCGCCCATCGGGGTCGTTGTGCAGGAACGGCTCGGCCTGGCGGGTATCGAGATAGGTGGGCGTCTCGACCTTGATCACCTCGGCGCCCATGTCGGCCAGCAGACCGGTCGCGAACGGCATCGCCCACACGCGCGAGGAATCGATCACCCGTATCCCCGCCAGCGGCAGCGCGCCGCCGGAGCCGGTTCGCCCCGTGGTCACCCGTGGGGCGGTGGATGGCGCGGGCGCGGTCCAGTCGGATATGGCGGCGGCGTGCTCATTCAGCAGGGGCGCGGGACCGCGCACTCGCGCGGGGGTACGGGAGGCACGGTAGGCCGGTCCGGGCAGGCGCAGACGACCGGCGACGGGATGCGCGACCTCGACCCAGAAGTCGCGCGCTTCGAGCTGCGGACAGCGAGCGAGGTCGGCCGGCCCCTGGACCAGCCCCCAGGTTAGGCCGAGAGCTTGGGCGCCGTGGAACAGCTCGAAGCGGTCGCGGTGGACAAACCGTTTCCGGGCGAGTGTGATCAGTTCCGGCATGTGGGCCTGGCGACCGGCGGCGGTGGTGAAGCGCGGGTCGAGCAGCTCCGGTTCATCGAGGAAGTGCGCCATCATCTCCCAGGCGGCTCCGAACGCGATCGGGACCACATGGCCGCCGGCGCACGGCTGGATGTTGTTCAGCCCTGGTCCGGACGTCTCCTCGCGCCGTGCGACGCCGCCGGTGTAGGCGTACTGGGACAGCTCCAGCGACCCGAGCAGCAGCGCCACGCACGCTTGAGCCGAGACATCGACGCTCTGACCCACCCCGTCACGCTCGCGCGCCAGCAGCGCCAGCATGACGCCGACCGCCGCGTTCAACCCGGTCAGATAGGCGGCCTGGGCGGGGCCGTGCCTGAGGGGCGCGCGGTCATGAGCGCCAATGTGGTACATCAGTCCGCCGAGCGCGTAGAGGGTTAACTCCTCCGCCTGATAGTCCTGGTACGGACCCTCACGGCCGAACGGTGAGAGCGTGGCATGGATAAGTCCAGAATTGCGGCGGCAGCTCTCGTCGAGGGACAGGTCGCGGCGCATGGCCGTGGACGTGGCCGAGCCGTCCACGAGCACATCAGCGCGATGGACGAGTTCGGCAAGCCGGTCCCAATCGTCCGCCCGTGCCGGGTCGATGACCACCGATCGCTTGCCCGCGTTGAGCGCGAGGAAGGAGAGGCCGCGCTCGGGGTGACGCACACCACCGGCGAAGGGACCGCGATGGCGCAGCAGGCTGCCACCGGGTGGCTCGACCGTGAGCACATCGGCCCCGGCGTCGGCCAGCAACCGGCCGCAAAACGACGCGGCGATGTCCTCACCCAACTCCAGCACGCGTAACCCGGCGAGAAAGCCGGCCGAACCAGGCGTGGCGGGCGGGACGTCAGGGACGGGTAGTGACCGCCAGGTCATGAGCGCTCCTTTGTGCGCGGCAGGCGCCAGCCGCGAGCGGACACGGACGCATCCAGTAAGCTCGCGCGGTTCACAAGCGTCAATATCGAGGCATTCAGATACGACACTGCCTTCATGATGAATCGGAGGCGGCCCATGCCGGCCGCCGCGCCCTAGTTCTTCCTGCTGCATGGTGTGATCGGCCGGTGGTTAGCCCGCGAGCGCGGGCGACCGGCGGGGCGGCGGCGACAGGAGATGATAGGCGACCCATCGGGTCGCCCGCGCTCGCGACATAAACGAATGACCGGTCTGGCGATGCGCTACACCGCGTGCTTGATCAGGCCGGCGACCTGCGCCAATCGGGGAAGCACCTCGTCGCGCGGCGCCGGCGGCAGCCCGAAGATGCAGCGATCGACGCCGGCGGCCTGATACTGTTCAATCTCCGCCGCGTCCGGGCGCGTCCCGAAGATCGTGACCGGGATCGGACCGCGGCCACGCTCGGCGGCGAGGCTGTTGAGTTCCGCCATCTTCTGCACCAGCGCGGCGACACCCTGCCTGCCCCGCGGTAACCACTCGTCGCCGTACTCCAGCAGTCGGTCGAAGGTGCGCGGCCCCTCGCCCCCAACGAGTATCGGCGGGTGGGGCTGCTGGACCGGCTTGGGCCACGACCAGATCGGGTCGAAGTCCACGTACTCGCCGTGGTATTCGGCCTCATCTTTCGTCCAGATCTCTTTCATCGCCAGCATCCGCTCGCGCAGGATCTTCCACCGCACCGCCGGACGGGTGCCGTGATTCTCCATCTCCTCGTAGTTCCAGCCGCCGCCGATACCGAACAAGAACCGTCCGCCCGAGATGTGGTCGAGGGTGGCGACCTCCTTGGCGAGCACGATCGGGTCGCGCTCGATCACCAGGCAGATGCCGGTCCCGAGCTTGAGTGTCGTGGTGACAGCGGCAGCCGCGCCGAGCGCGACAAACGGGTCGAGCGTGTGCGCGTACTCGCGGGGCAGCTCGGCGCCGCCCGGCCAGGGGGTGCGGCGGCTGGTAGGGATATGGGTGTGCTCGGGCACCCACAGCGACTCGAACCCCTGGTCCTCCGCCGCCCGACCCAGCTCCGTCAAGGTGATCGCGTCATCGGTCGGGAACATGCTCACGCCGAACTTCATGCCAGAATCCTCCCTGGAAAATGGGTGTTGGGTGTTGGGGGGGGCGGTCCCGCCGTTCACGCCCGATTACCCCTCGCGCGTTTACGTACCGGTAGTATCCGTCACGTCGTGGGTCATCGTGTTGCACCGGGAGTCTACCGCACCGGACGGCTTGGGGTGAGCGCGCGACAGGAGAGCCACGTTTTCTCGATGTGTGGCGCGCATCGACCGCCCGATGCGCGCCCACGGGATCGATACCGGGGAGCCGGCCCGACCCCGGCGGCAATTCTCCCCGCTCCCCGCTCCCCGCGTATGGTCGCGTCCACCGCGATTGACCACCCGGTAGAAAGACCAAGATAATCCGTACACGTTCAGCCATCGGCCGTCAGCGTTCAGCGCCCAAGCCGCCCCGGTCCGCGACCGCCGCGCGGGCGCTGGCGTTGAGGACGGGATATCCTGACGCTACGCTGGTGGGCTGATTACTGAGCATTGATGGCTGAACGCGTACGATAATCCGAGTGTCGCCCTCGTGCGCGAGGCGGCATGGGCGTGCGGTCGTCGAGCCAGGCCGGTCGTCTGCTTGAGCATAAGGTAAGAGGCTGTGGCCGGATCGACCGCATCCCGGAAGGACGCCGCGTGTGGACTCTATCTTTGATATGCATGTCCACACGCGCGAGGGCAGCGTCGATAGCGAACTCGCCCCCGAGTTGCTGGTTGAAGAAATCCGCCGTGTGGGGCTGAAGGGTGTCGTTCTGGCCGAGCACACCGGCTGGCAGCACCACCGGTTT
>JBBQJF010000139.1:0-12010 GCA_038325665.1 Dehalococcoidia bacterium
ACCGGCCTGTCGAACACCGGTGCGCCCGATGCGCGCGGCGAGGCGGAACTCAGCTTTGCCGAGGCGACAATTAAGCTCGACGTGCGTGGACTCAGCCCGTTGCGGAACGAGACGTACACCGTGTGGCTGGCCAAGTCCAGCATCAATACGTCCGTTAGCGTGGGAAGTTTCAACACCGCCGCCGACGGCACGGGGGGCTACACCGGCCGCCTGAGTGGGCTGAACAGCTACGACTACGACCTGCTAATTATCACTATCGAGCCGAGCGCCGACGCCGACCCCGCGCCAACCGCGCGGCGATCGATCGGCGGCTTCTTTACCCCGCTCAAGAAGCAGGACGACTCTGCCGCGGGCAGCGCCTCGGATGTTCAGCCGGCCGCCCTACCCAATACCGGCGACCAACTGCCGGAACCCGCGATCTCGTCGCGCCGCGCCGTGGCCGGAGCGCTGTTCTTGGTGGGCGGGCTGTCATTGTACGCGTCGGTGCGTCGCCGGCGGGCGTAGCCGTTGGTCAGTCATGTCCAACCGGCGCTGCCGGCCAGCCAGCCGGCGCCGCGCGGCGGTGGGCACGGAAATGCTTTCGGCGCGGGAACGACATCCGCGTTGCGGATGCCCAGCGATGGAGGGTCAAACCATGATCAAGGGTGTTTACACATCAATGTCCGGTCTTGCCGCTGCCCAGGCGCGGCAGCAAGTGCTGGCGCACAACATTGCCAACACGAACACGCCCGGCTACAAGGCCGACGATGTGACCGCGGAGAGCTTCGAGAAGATCTTCAACGAGATCAATCCGACAAACCCGGGCACGGGCGCGGTCAGTGCTGGCCGGCGGTACGATCTCAGCCAGGGCGGCGTCACCGAAACCGGCGCGCCGCTCGACCTCGCGCTCGACGGCAAAGGCTTCTTCGTGCTCGATGGGCCGGACGGCCCGTTGTATACCCGCGCCGGTCGCTTTACCCGTGATAACACCGGCGGCCTGCGCTCGCCCGACGGTCTGGCCGTGCAGGGCGAGAACGGTGCGCCGCTCAATGCCCGCGGCGCTGATGTCCGCGTCTTGGCGGACGGCACCGTCACCAGCGATGGGGCGGTTGCCGGCCGGCTGCGGGTCGTATCGTTTGAGCAAGAGGCGCTGATACGCGCCGGCACCACCACATTCACCGCGAACGCCGCCCCGGCAGCGTCCGAGGCCCGTGTGATCAGCGGCGCGCTCGAAGGCTCCAACGTCGATCCCACCGCCGTCATGACCATGATGACAATGCTCACACGCGCGTTCGAAGCCGGCCGTCAGGCCGTGCAGCTCCAGAACGAGACGCTCAACGCGGCCGTCAATCAGGTCGGGTCGTTGCGGTAGCGACACAATCGCCCTGATGGTCAACGCCTCCTCCCTATTCCCCGTTTAGGGGTTGGCCCGATACCTGAGCGCGCGGTCCGCGCGTGTAATGGATAGGTCACGAGTGGCGCGGAACAGGGTGCGGCTACTCGATGTATCGAAGCGGTGGGCACGAACCGCGGACCCGCCGGTCAGTAGAGGACAACCGATGCTGCGTTCCATAGACGTGAGCCGGGCAGGAATGCTTCGCCAGCAGCAGGCGCTCGACGCCGGCGCTCACAACATCGCCAACGCGAACACACCCGGCTTCAAGGCGATTCGCGCGGCGCTCGAAAGCGGTGACGTGCCATCGACCGACCCCGCGGAAGTGACCGGCACGGATACCCCGGGGCTACAGGCGCGCTTGAACATTGGCCGGCTTTTCACACCAGGGCCGGTGCGCGCGACCGGCGCGCTCACCGACATGGCGATCGACGGGGACGGCTTTTTCTCCGTGCGCCGGCCGGACGGGGCGACGGCCTACACCCGCAACGGGTCATTCAGTCCCGATGCAGGCGGCCGGCTCGTTGATCCGACCGGCAACCTGTTGCAGCCCGGCATCACGCTGCCGAATGGCGCCACCGCGCTGCGGATCGGCGGCGATGGGCTGGTGAGCGCGACCCTGCCAGGGGGCCGCACCGAGGTCGCCGGACGGATAGCGCTTGCACGATTCACGAACCCACACGGGCTGACCTCGACGGCTGACGGCCTCTATACCGCGACCGCCGCGTCGGGCGCGGCGCTGGTGAGCGCGCCAGGGCAGAACGGGGCGGGCGACGTCCGCACCGGCGCGCTCGAAGGCGCCAACACCGATATCGCCGATCAGATGACCAGTGTGATGGCCGCGCAGCGCGCGTTTCAACTCAATACCTCGGCCTTCCGCATGGCAGACGACATGCTGCGGCTGGCGGGTGGAATCGGAAGTAACAGCTAATAGTCTTGTTCCTCATCCACAGCTTACGCGCGGATGGAGGGCGAGGATGGCGGTAGATATCGGGTACGTGTGACTCTCGGTTGCCGCCCGTCACGGGCGGCAACCGAGGCGCACCCGACGGGGCAGTCACGGGAGAAACCTCATGCAGATTCAGAACGGACTGGTCACGAGCGTCGCGAAGACGTACAGCCGCAACAACGCCTCATCTGCCGCGGAGCAGGGGCGGTCGCTGGCTCGCCCGGATAGCGGACGGTCGCGCACCGACAGCGTCCACCTGTCGGCGACCTTCCAGGAGATGGTCCGGGCGCGGACGGCCGTGGACATGCAGCCGGAGGTGCGGGCCGAGCGCGTGGCGTCGCTGAAGGCGGCGGTCGCGAACGGCACGTACGCAATCGACATGACGGCGCTGGCCGCCAAGCTATTGGGGTAAGGCATGAATACGTATAACCAGCCCGTCACCACCATCGTTTCCCCCGCGCGGGGCGGCAGCCCGCAAGCCGTGATCCTCGCCATCCTGGGCGAGGAACTGCGCCTGTATCAGCGGCTGATCATCGTGGCCGAGCAGAAGCGCGATGCGTTGCTCGCCTCCGATGTCGATACGTTGGCGCCACTGGTGCGCGAGACCGAGGGAGTCGCCGCCGTCCTCACCCGGCTGGAGGACGATCGCCTAGCACAAGTCGGCCTGCTGGCCGGTGAGAATACGCCCGTGGACGATACCTTCGACGCGCTGACGGTCCACTTCAGCGGCAATGCGCGAACCCGGCTGGGTGAACTGCGCGAGGGGCTGCGCGAATCCGTGCAGCGGTTGCGCATCTTGAACGAGCTGAACACCGCGCTGGTCCGGCAGGCACTGACCTTCACCGAGCAATGGAGCCGGTTGGTGCGCGCCGCGCTCCCCGCCACATACAACCTCAGTGGTACAACGGTCGGCCCGATGATCGCCGCGCGCACCTGGAATGCATAGCGCGTCGTGCGTCCCTCGGGACACATGATGTGCGCCCCGAGGTCCATCAGCTATTCCAAATCACGGACGAACGCCGGAGGCGGTCATGGCACTTTCGATAGGATTGGATACCGCGGCGAGCGGGCTACGCGCGATGCAGGTCGCGATTGATACGGCCGCGCACAACGTCGCGAACGCGGACACCGAGGGCTATTCGCGTCAGGTGGTCGAGTTTCGGGCGGTTCCACCGGTTCGCGACACATTCACGGCGCCCGGTATCTCAATGCATCAATTGGGTCTGGGCGTTGACTCGGGCCGCATCAGCCGCATCCGCGACCTGATGCTTGATCAACAGTACCGCGGCGCGCACACGCTTCAGCAGGAGTATGAGACGCGCTCGACGGCGATCGGTCAGGCGGAAATCGCGCTGAACGAGCCGTCCGATCAAGGTCTCCAGGCGATGGTATCGCGCTTGTTCAACGCGTTTCGCGACCTGTCGAGCCAGCCCGAGGGCAACGCAGCCCGTGCTGCCGCGATTGAGCAGGGCGCGACGCTGGCGGCGGGGTTCAACCGTACGGCCACTCTGCTGACCAATCAGCGTGTCGATCTCGACGGCTCCGTCGCGGTCAAGGTCTCGGAGGTCAACAACAAGGCGACGCAGGTTGCCAGCCTCAACTCCCAGATCCGCATCGTCACGATCGCGGGCGGCACCGCCAACGACCTGGAGGACAGGCGTGACCTGCTGCTCGACCAACTCGCGGGCCTGGCCGGCGCGACCAGCGAGGTCGGGCCGGGCGGCCAGATCGACGTGTATATCGGAACGCGCAAGCTGGTGGACAATGTCACGGTCAACGCGCTCAAGACCCAACCGGACCCGGCGAACGACGACCTGAATGCAGTGGTGTGGGCCGCGGATAGCGCCGCCCCGGACGCCCTTGGTGGCGACCTCAAGGGCACGATCGATGCCCGTGACGTCCAGATCACATCCCTGCTTGCCTCGATCAACGAACTGGCGGGCAGCCTGATTACCGCGGTCAACACCGAACATCAGGCGGGATACGGCCTGGACAACAGCACCGGTCTCGACTTCTTCACCGGCACGGACGCCGCCACGATCGGCATCAACACCGTGTTGCGTGACGACCCGCAGAAGCTCGCGACATCGAGCGGCCCAGACGAGCCGGGAAATGCCGACGCTGCCCGCGCCATCGCCGGGGTGCAGAGCCAGCGGCTGCTCAACGGCGGCACCAGCACGATTGACGACGCCTACCGCGGGCTGGTTACCCGATTGGGAGTGGACGGGCAACAGGCGGAGCTGCTGGCCGGTAACCAGGAGGTGGTGCAGCGCCATCTTGACGCGGCGCGGGCATCGGTATCCGGTGTGTCGATCGACGAAGAGATGACCAATCTGATGAAGGGCCAGCATGCCTATCAGGCCGCTGCCCGTGTCATTTCGGTGATTGATGAGATGCTCGATACCCTCGTGAACCGTACCGGATAACAGGTGAACGATTCGTAACCGACAGCGAGAACACCATGCGTTTCCCCGATCGTATTCTCACCGATAGCATCCGCGCCAACCTCAACATGAATACTCAACGACTCGTGACGGTCGAGAAGGAACTCTCGTCCGGCAGGCGCATCAGCGCACCGTCGGACGATCCGTCCGGCGCGGCGACGGCGCTCCGGCTGCGCACCGACCTTGCACTGAGCGATCAGTTCACGCGCACCGTGGACTCCGCGGCCTCGCGACTGGGCGCGGCGGACACCGCGCTCTTCAGCCTGAACGGTGTTATCCAGCGAGCGCGCGAGTTGACGGTCCAGGCCGGCGGCGGCACGCTGGGCAGCGACCAGCTCACGGCGATCGGCGGCGAGATCAATCAGTTACTCCAGCACGCCGTGCAGATCGGCAACACCAATTTCGGCGGACAGTTCATCTTTGCCGGCACCAAGACCACCACGGCGCCGTTCTCGGCGACGGGCGACGCGCCGCCGGTCGTGACCTATAACGGCAATGCCAATTCGATCAACCAGGACCTCGGCCAGAACGCGTCGGTGCGTGTCGATGTGCCGGGCGACCAGACCTTTCTGCCGCTGATGAATGCCCTGATCGGGATTCGCGACGCTCTCACCAGCGGTAATCAGCAAGCGGTGACGAATGTCGGGCTACCGGCGCTGGACAGCGCGATGAACGGCGTGTTGGAAGTCCAGGGCAGCATTGGCGCCCGTGTCAACCGATTGGAATCGCTGGGCGTGCGCATGGGCGACGAGCGCACGAACCTCCAGGAGCTGAAATCACGGATTGAAGACATTGACTTGACGGACACCATCGTCCGTCTCAACGCGGCCCGAAACACGTATGAAGCGGCGCTGGGAGCGGCCGCGAAGGCAATCACGCCATCGCTGCTCGACTTTCTACGCTAGGAGGAAAACTCTTCGATGACGACAACTCTCGCACCCATGTCACCGGCCACCGCGGTTCCGCACGAGATCGGCCTGCGTCTAATCGCGGGTATGCCAGGATTGGAGGACTACTCCCGCTTCACGCTCGTGGGCATTGACGATGGGCCGGTGTATTGGCTCCAGTGCAATGACGAGCCGGGGATCGCCCTGCCGGTGGCCGATGCCTTCGCCGTGGCGCCCGATTACTCGTTTGAGCTGTCTACCCTCGATGCGAACACCCTTGGCCTCCAGCATGCCGCCGATGCGTTGGTGCTGGCCGTTCTGACGGTGCCTGCCGGTGACGGCGGCCCGATCACGGCCAACCTGCTCGCGCCGCTGGTGGTGAACCGTAACACATGGCTGGCCAAGCAGGTGATTCTCGATGGCACGCGCCACAGCCTGCGTCAGCCGCTGGCGCACTAGATCCCGCTGAACCACTGGGCGACCGGGCGAGTCGCCCAGTGGCGAAAATCGACATGGACAGCCCGCCGTATAAGCGCGACCCGCCCGGTCGCGCGTTTGTCGAAGGGCTTTTCGCGGCAAGGACGCCGACGAGGGAGCAAGGATGCTGATCCTCACCCGTAAGACCGAACAGAGCATTATTATCAATGACGATATCTTCGTCACCGTGCTGGCCGTGGACGGCGACCGGGTGAAGCTTGGTATTCGCGCCCCGGCCGAGATCTCCGTCCTGCGTGAAGAGGTGCAGCGCGCCGTCGGCGGCGAAAACCGCCGTGCCGTGACGCTGGGCCGCAATCGTGAAGGTATGGAGGTGGCGCTGCGTGGTCTGCGTCGGGTGGAGGGAGTGGGGAACAAGGGATAGGTCATAGGTCACAGGTCAGAGGGCCGGCGCACATCAATGCGCCGGCCCTTTTTTTGTTGTGGCGGTGAACGTGGCGATCAGGTGAGACGATAGCTCCACAAGTGGATGGGACGCTGGAAGGGTACATCACTCTCGTTCACGGGCGCCGCTTCTCCACGGGAGTCGACATGACCGCGGGAACGGACGAGAGGTCACGCGGGGAATAGCCCATAGCAGTCAGGATGCGCTGGAGAGTGGTAAGGACCACATCGTGCTTCCCGTGCTCAATACGCGACAGGCTCCGCGGCGTGATGCCGGCGCGTTCAGCGAGATCCTTACTGCTCAGCTTCCGAGTCCGACGCAACTCCTGGATGCGCTGGCCAACATGGCGGGCCTGCTCCCCGGCGGCTGTCACCAAGTGCGCACTGTAGTCCTTATCGGTAAGGGCACGAATGGTTGACCATGGGACTTCGACCTCGCCGTCAGTGGCTGGGATAGTGATTTCGTATGGATCGACGGCGAGCTTCCCCCAATCGACCTCACCGACACGGGGCGGCAAGATACGGTCGGCATCTACCATCACCTCAGAGCCATCTTCAAAGTGCACGGTGAGCGTACCGGCCTCGTAGTGAGCCGAGCTGATGCGCTGATATTCGGGGGCGTCCCACCTCGCAACCGCACTCATGTGGCGGGCCTCCATGGATTGAGCCGGTTCCACTCGGCACATAGCGCTTCGAGCGAGTCGCGGAGCAGTGCGAGGGCCTCGGACGGCAAGGAGCCGCCCGCCAGCAGTAGCAGGGTTGGGAGGGGCTACCTGCACCGAACCAGCCGGCCGCCGCACGTTGCAGTGGGCAGGTGATACGGCTGCCCACCCTCTTCTATACAGACGTTGGAGCCGCGCGTCCCGCGGTTCGCAATATGCCGCACCTCACCACGATGAACGCATCGCTGTATGATGCCCACCCGTAACTCGGACATGTGTGGCTGCCCCCCGCGGCGACGCCACTTCCTCTCGTACGAATCTCCGGGTATCGCCTCGTTCCCGTGCGGCTCCGCCCGGGCACAGCACGAGGGGAGCGGGCCGGGGCCGTGGGACTGCCCGTATCTATCGTGTGCCAACCGCCATCGTCGCACTCTCGTGGTTCCCTATTGGTATGCCTCATGGGTCCCTGGTGGCGGCCTCCATCCTCGCCGGTCGGTAAAGCCCAAACTGCCCCTCAAGCTCCGGGGGGGCGCCTCGATAACCATGGTGAGCAAAGCAACCGGGGAGGTCGAGCACTCCGGACCACCGGAGCAGTCGAGGGCACACTGGTCGGGCCGTACACGGGGCGGCGCCCTATAGCACCGTGACGAACTGCACACCGCGGACCGGAATGGATTCCGGACGCACACGGCTTGGAGGCCACTGTTACCATGGGAATGCAGATCAACACCAACATCATGGCAGTCAACGCGCGCAACAACCTGGCCGCGACGAACCTCAAAATGGGCAAGGCGCTGGAGAAGCTGTCGAGCGGACTGCGCATCAACCGGGCAGCCGACGACGCGGCGGGCCTGGCGGTTTCCGAGAAGCTGCGGGCGCAGGTCAAAGGTCTGTCCCAGGCCTCGCGCAACGCGCAGGACGGCATCTCGATGATTCAGACCGCTGAAGGCGCGCTCAACGAGACCCACGTCATGCTTCAGCGCATGCGCGAGCTGAGCGTC
Organism: Dehalococcoidia bacterium; assembly: GCA_038325665.1. GTDB lineage: Bacteria > Chloroflexota > Dehalococcoidia > CAUJGQ01 > CAUJGQ01 > CAUJGQ01. Next base: position 8,195 of record JBBQJF010000139.1, read on the forward strand.
CAGGCCTCGAACGACACGCTGTCAGGCGACGACCGTGGCGCGATCAACACCGAGTTGCAGCAGCTCAAGAGCGAAATCAACAACATCTCGACCACCACAAAGTTCAACGGCAAGAGCCTGCTGAACGGTTCACTGACCACCACGCTGGGCGCGGCGAGCACGGCGAATGTCGGCACCCGCCTTGACACAACGGCGAACTCGACGATTTCGGCGGTTGACGTGTCCAACGCCAAGGCGGGCACGACCTTCGCGCTGACCTCGACCGCCGCCGGCACGGTCACGATGACCCGCGCCTCGGACAGCGTGGCGCAGACCATCACCCTCAGCGCCGTCGGCGCGAATGCCACCGGCACGCTCGACTTCAGCCAGCTCGGCGTCAAACTGTCGGTCCAGGCTGACACGGGCGGCGACACCGCTGCCAACCTTGCGACCGATCTGGCCGGCAAGAACGTCGTCACTGCCGCGGGTTCCGGCTCGGCGAACATCCAGACCGGCGCCTACGCGGGCGACTCGATCAACGTGTCGTTCTCGAAGGTTGACACCTCGACCATGGGCGTGAGCGCGGGCGACCTTGATGCCGCGCTGACAGCCTTTAACGGCTCGCAGACGGTGGCCGGCGCCCAGACGCTGATCACCCAAATCGACGAGGGGATCAAGACCGTCAACAGCACCCGCGCCACGCTCGGCGCGTACCAGAACCGGCTTGAGCACACCATCACGTCGCTGGGTGTGGCCGTTGAGAACCTGTCGGCCTCCGAGAGCCGCATCCGTGACACCGACGTGGCCGAGGAGACCTCGCGCATGGTCACGGCGCAGATTCTGACCCAGGCCGGCACCTCGGTGCTGTCCCAGGCCAACCAGGCCCCGCAGGGCGCCCTGTCCCTGCTCCGTGGCTAACCAATCGGGTTGAAAGGCGATGGGGGCGGTCGTTGAGGCCGCCCCCATCGCCGATCACCGAACCAGGCCGACTATCCGGCCGGCTGAGGACTGAGCGAGGCGGGCCGCACTGCGGTTTGCCCTGCTCAGTCCTCATATTGCGTTCTGGATGTGACGATATCTAAAGAAGCGGCATGCGACGCCTGCCGCACACTCGCCACGCTGCCCTCTGGTGGTAGCGAGGCGCCACGCGCACGGACCTCCACGCGCCGCCGCAATTGCTGGTCGGGCGGGGTGGTCAACGATACGAGGGGGCGAGAGTAGGCCCCCGAACCAGGAGAACAACGATGGTCACTGGAGCAGGTTCGACCCGATCCCCGATTGTGTTCAGCGGCTTGGTATCCGGGTTGGACACCAAAACGATGATCCAGCAGTTACTGGATGCCAAAAAGGGACCGGTCACGATCATGCAGGCCAAGGTAGCGATGCGTCTGCAGGAGCAGAATGCTCTCAAAGACGTGAACGGCCGCCTCGGTAACTTGCTGAGCATCGTCAAACGGTTCGCCGATGACTCATACACCCAAGGCAAGACCGCGACCGTCACTCCCGGCGGCACGGCCGCGACGGTGTCCGCGTCCGCGTCGTCCGCCGCGGCGGCGACCTCGTTCAAGATCACGGTCAACCAGCTCGCCGACGCGACCCGCGTGTCCAGCCCTGCCGCGGTGGGCAAGGGGATCGTCGCGGCCGACCTGCTCAAGAATGCCAACCTCTCGACGGCGGTGACGGCGGGCACATTCACGGTCAACGGGGTCCAGGTCAGTGTCGACCCGGCGGCCGATACGCTCGATACCGTGATGCAGCGGATCCGCGACGCCCTACCCGGTGTCACCGTCTCGCTCGCGAACGACAGCAGCGGCCGTCCCAATCTGCTCCAAATCGGCGGCGCGGCGCCGGTGGCGCTCGGAGCGGGCGGCGACACCAGCAACTTCCTCAGCGCGATGAAGCTGCTGTCATCGCCCCCCGGCGCCACCCGCACCAGCACCGGCAATCTCGGCGTGACCCAAACCGGCACAGTGCTTGCTGACGCCAAGCTCGTCACCGATCTGACGACGGCGACCGGCAGCTTCAAAGTGAACGGCGTCGATATCGCGTACGACAGCACGAAGGACAGCCTCTCGACCGTTTTGACGCGTATCACCAACTCGACCGCGGGCGTGACCGCGGGCTATGACGCGATCAACGATAAGGTGACGCTCGCCAGTAAGACGACCGGCAGCGTGAGCATCGCGTTGCAGGACCTGACGGGGAACTTCCTCGCCGCGATCGGCGTGGGCGCGGCAGCCCAGACGCTCGGCAAAAACGCCCAATACCAGATCGATACCGGCTCGGGCAATGTGACCCAGTACAGCACCACCAACACGGTTGCCGACGCGCTGCCTGGTGTGACCCTGACCTTGCTGAAAGAAGGCGTCACCACCGACACGGTCAATATCGGCCAGGATATCGATGGCGCGGTCGGCAAGATGAAAGAGTTGGTCTCCCAGTTCAACAGTACGGTGGAGTTCCTACGCACGACCACGGCCGTCAGTGTAAAGGCGCTCAGCGGCACACTCTCGAGCGACAATACCATCCGCCAGATGGATTCCGCGCTTCGCCGGATCATGACGGACAAGACCGACGGCATAACCTCGGGCAAGCGGACGCTGGCGGAACTGGGTCTGAGTTTCGGCGCGATCGGCAGCAAGCCTGGCACCACCCGGTCGCTGGCGCTTGACGAAACCAAGTTCCGCGCCGCGCTTCAGAGCGACCCGGCCGGCGTCGCGAGCGTGCTGGGCGCATTTCGCGCAACAGCGGCTCTCAATGTCGGCGGTGTCGGTGGTGTGCAGGAGATCACCGGCGACCCGACCGGGCAGCGCAAGCCGGGTATGTACACGCTCAACACCGTGCTCAACGGCGACGGCACGGCCGATATCACCGCGGTGTTTGCCCCGACCGACGGCAGTGCCGGCGTGAGCGCGACGGTCGCCGGCGTGGCCGCCGGCAGCATCAACACGTCGCTGATTCCAGGGGTGAAGCTCACCTTCAAGGCGGCGCTCACGGCGGGCACCGATACGATCAGCGTTGCGACCCCGACGCGCGGTATCGCCGCGAAGATGGAGCAATACCTCGATCCGCTGACACGCACGGGCGGCATCCTCCAGCAGCGCCAGGATAGCGCCGGGACCGAGATCACGGGTATGAACAAACAGGTTGCGCGGATGAATGATCGGCTCGGAAGCGAGCGCCAGCGGCTGCAGGATCGCTTCGGCCGGATGGAGGCCGCCCTCGCCCGTCTCAACACCCAGCGTTCGGCGCTCGCGTCGCTGTCGTATCTCAACTAACCCGCCGCGTGCGGTGGGCACCACGGCGGCCTTTCAACCTTGGGGATAATCCCGATGCATGGTCCGGCTGGAACATCGAAACTTATAGTAGCGCGGGGAACGCGCTGACGAATCTGACCTTGAGGTGCCGCGCATGACGCCCAATCCCTATCTGAAGTACCAGACAACACAGGTCAAGACGGCGAGCACCGGCGAGTTGGTCGTGCTGTTGTACGACGGCGCGGTCCGCTTTCTCACCCGTGCCCAGGTGGCGGTGGCAGAAGGACGGCTGGAAAGCGCCAGCGCCGATATCGTGCGCGGCCAGGACATCATCCTCGAGCTGGTCACCGGCCTCGATCTCGACCAGGGTGGCGAGCTCGCGACCAATCTACGCGACTTGTACCTGTTCATGTATCAGACGCTGCTGCAGGCCAACCTAAAGAAAGACGTGGACCAGATCGCGATGGTCGTCCGGCTGCTCGACCGCGTGCGGGTGGCCTGGCGTACGGTGGTGCGCGGCGATGGCGCCGCGGTGGACAGCGCAACGATGCGGGAAGGGCTGGCGGCATGACCGATTTTC
>JBBQJF010000140.1:0-11994 GCA_038325665.1 Dehalococcoidia bacterium
CGCGCGCCGTTCATCGGCGGTTAACGCGCGTTAACCGCGTGTTCACACGCATCGGGCAGGATTGTTCACGGACGCTCGTCGCGGAGTCGGTCCACTTTACCCGCCGCGACGGTGAACGAACATCGCACGACGAGGAGACACGGACCGTTGCGTGACACCAAAACCATCCCGATACTCGACACGGCCGGTTGCGCCGGCTTCGGCGCGGGCGCGGCAACCTGCCGCTGGAAATGCGGCAGCCAGTGCGCGTACCCGGCGCCCAACCCCACGCCCGGCGACACCTTTGCCGGTGTACTGCGGCGATTCGCCGGGCGGCGGGCGCTTCTGAAAAGTGCGGCCGCCGCCGGCGTGGCACTGGTGGCGGCGGGCGCAGCCACCGGCCCGGTGCGCGCCGAGACTGGCGGCGCCGGCGTGCAAGGCCCCGGCCCGACACTCGACTTCCAGCCGATCACGCTGAACACCGAGGACCGCATCACCGTGCCACCGGGATACACGTCGCGACCTCTGATCCGCTGGGGCGATCCGCTGTTCGACGACGCGCCGCCGTTCAACCCCGACTTCCAGACCGCGACCGCTCAGGCGCGCCAGTTCGGCTACAACAACGACTCTATTGGCTTCTTCGCACTGCCGGTAGCGGAGCGTGCCCTATTGGTGGTCAACCATGAGTACACCAACCCGGAGCTGATGTTTCCCGGCTATGATGACGCCAACCCTACCGCTGAGCAGGTCGACCTCGAGCTTGCCGCGCATGGCATCTCCGTGGTTGAAATCGTCCGCACGCGCGGCGAGTGGTCGTACGTCGCCTCGTCGCGCTCGAACCGCCGGATGACGGCCGAAACGCCGATCACCATCACCGGCCCGGCCGCCGGGCATCCGTGGCTACAGACATCGGAGGATTCAAGCGGCACGGCGGTACGCGGGATGCTCAACAACTGCTCCGCCGGCAAGACGCCGTGGGGCACGGTGCTGACCTGCGAGGAGAACTTCAATCAGTACTTTGCCAACACCGATGCGATGCCCGACAGCGACCCGCGCAAGACAGTTCACACGCGGCTTGGTCTGCCGGGCGGGGCCAGCGAGCGCAAGTGGGAACGCTTCCACAAGCGGTTTGATCTGGCGCGGGAGCCGAACGAGCCGTTCCGCTTCGGCTGGGTCGTCGAGATTGACCCGTATGACCCGTCATCCACGGCGCGCAAGCGCACCGCGCTCGGCCGGTTCAAGCACGAGGCGGCGTCAATCGTGGTCGCGCCCGACGGTCGCGCCGGCGTCTACATGGGCGACGATGAGCGGTTTGATTACGTCTACAAGTTCGTGACCGCTGGCCGGGTCAACGTCTCGGATCGCACCGCCAACCGCGACCTGCTCGATAGTGGCACGCTGTATGTCGCCCGGTTCCACGACGACGGCACGGGGGATTGGATACCGTTGGTACACGGTCGAGGGCCGCTGACCGAGGCCAACGGCTTCACCTCACAAGCCGACGTGCTGATTCGCACACGTCTGGCGGCCGACGCGGCCGGCGCGACCAAGATGGACCGGCCGGAGGATATCGAGGTCAACCCGGTTAATAGGCGGGTCTATATGGCGATGACCAACAACACCCGCCGCACCGCGGCGCAAGTCGATGCTGCCAACCCCCGCGCCAATAATCGCGATGGCCACATCATCGAGCTGGCCGAGAACGGCGACGACGCGACCGCCACCCATTTCACCTGGAGCATCTTCATGCTCTGTGGCGAGCCAGAGAGTGAGACCAGCTATTTCGCGGGCTACGCCAAGACAGGATTGCAGCCGATATCCTCACCCGACAATCTGATTTTCGACCGGGCCGGCAACCTGTGGATCTTCACCGATGGTCAGCCGGGCACGATCAAGAAGAACGACGCGGTGTTCGCCGTGGCGGTCGAGGGACCGGAGCGCGGCAACCTCAAGCCGTTCCTCAGCGGCGTACCCGGCGCGGAGACCGCCGCGGGCGACCTGTCGGACGACAACGAGGCGTTGTTTGTGTCGATCCAGCACCCGGCCGAGGGCCGTACCGCTAACAACCCGGTCAGCACCTTCCCGGACGGCACGAACGTACCGCGACCGAGCGTCGTCGTCGCCTGGAAGACCGGGCTGGGCAGCAAGGTGATCGGAACATAGAGCAAACAGCAACGCCGGGGCGTGCCGCCCCCCCCGCGTGACATCACGTCTTCCACCGACCGGCCGGGATGATATTCCGGCTGGTCACTTGGTCATCCTGACCACACGGGTGCCAAAGCTATCGATCGCGCCCCATGTGATATTGGGATGCGACCACGAATCGTCGAGGAAGATGGCATCGATTGCCTTGCCATTGCTCTCGTTGTAGCCGGCGATGTACATCTGGGCGAAACCGAGGATCGTGACTTCATGCCGCCCGTCCGGCCACTCATCGATGATGGGAATCAGCACCACGCGGTACTGACACTTGGCGCCGATCACCAGCTTGCCGTTCACATACGCGTGCGACGTCGCCCAATCGTTGCAGGTGGAACCACTAAAGGTGTCGCTATGGTGCTCCGCCCAGTCACTCAGCCCCTCACGAGCAGGACCAGTCTTCTGGCCTGGTTCGGTCAACACCTCGTCACCGATCTTATACACGGTGGACGAGCCGCCGTTACCGATCGTCTCGCGCAAGTCATCCCCTCCCTTGCCGTCGAGGGCGAGAAAGCCATAGTTGCCGGGATTGAACGAATTGCCGGGCACTTCCTTAATCGTCACCTTCTGACCAAAATCGTAGCCGAATCCCGGTGTGCCCTCTCCGTTAAGATCGAGTAAGCCGAAGGGCATGACGCCCGAGGCGCCCTTGACCGAGCCGACCACGAATGTCGCCGTGGCGGTCACGTCCTTCGAGGTCAGGTTCAAGGCACGGGCGAAGGTGTAGTTGACCGTGCGCGTGACGTTGACCGTGATCGTATCGTTGGCCGCGTTCGTCATCGTGACCGGCGTTGAACTGACCTCGAAGCCGCTCAGGCCGTTGTTGTACGCCCACGTGGTCGCGGCGTCCTTCGCCTCGGGCACATAGTCAGGCAGCACCTGCGCACCGGCATGAGCGCCGGCGTCGGCGGCGTTCTGGAGCTGGCGTCGGGTCATGGCGAGCTGGCCGATATCGACCGTGAGGGCGACGAAGCCCAGTAGCGCCACCATCAGGAAGGCCACGAACACCAGTACCACGCCGCGTTCATCCTGCCCAGCCTCACGCATCCCACGAAGTCGTCTCATACAGCCCCCTTCAGCAACAGGCCCGCCCAGGACGAACCGGCGCCGAGGACACGCGCCATTCGCGCATATCCCCTATTAGATCACGTCGGCATCCCACGCGTTCTCATGACCGGCGGAGCGAACCGGCCGGTCGGCAGCCGTCCCAGGCAGCGCGCATGATGCCGGTACGCCAACGCGAATGGCGGCGTACCGCGCGAGCTTGTGCCGCCGTCACGATGGCAGGAAACCTCCTCGTGTGGTGGACAGAACCGGCAGTCAACGCGAGATGGTACATCATCAACACGTACACGGCTTTTTCCTGGCCTGCTTATCGAGTACACTCGCGGAGAGACCGCACGATACAGACACCGTTGTCGCGGTGATGTACTCGCGAGGCACGGAGTACGAGGTGGTTTACAATCCCGTCACCGCCCTTTTTGGGATGTTCTCTCACGACATCGGCATTGACCTGGGCACCGCGAATACGCTGGTGATGGTCAAGGGCCGCGGTATTGTCATTAATGAACCGTCTGTCGTCGCGATCGACCGCTACAACAAGAAGATTCGGGCGATCGGCGGCGAAGCGAAACGGATGGTGGGACGCACGCCCGCTAATATCGTCGCGGTGCGTCCGCTCAAAGACGGTGTGATCTCGGACTTTGAAGTCACCGAGAAAATGCTCCAGTACTTCATCCGCGCCGTACACGACCGGTTCGGGTTCGGGTTCCCGCGGCCGCGGGTGGTGATCGGCATCCCCAGCGGGGTAACAGAGGTCGAGAAGCGCGCCGTGCGCGATGCCGCGCTCAACGCCGGCGCCCGCGCCGCCTACTTGATCGAGGAGCCGATGGCGGCGGCGATCGGCGCCGGGTTGCCTGTGAGTGAGGCAAGCGGCACCATGATCGTGGACATCGGTGGCGGCACCACCGAGGTGGCCGTGATCGCGCTGGGCGGCATCGTGGTCAGCACCTCGATCCGCACGGCCGGCGACGAGATGGACCAAGATATCATCTCCTATTCACGGCAGGTGCATAACCTGCTGATCGGCGAGCGCACCGCCGAGGAGATCAAGATCATGGCCGGATCCGCTTTCGCCAGCGACTCCGAGCCGACCGTCACGATCCGCGGGCGCGACCTCGCGACCGGGCTGCCGAAGTCGGTTGAGGTCAGCGGCATCGAGTTGCGCGACGCGCTCTCCGGCTCGATCAATGCGATCATCGACGCGGTGCGCTCAACGATCGAGATCACGCCGCCGGAGTTGATCTCCGATCTGATGGCGCATGGCATCGCACTGGCCGGCGGCGGAGCGCTCTTGCGCGGTCTCGACCGTCGGTTGTCGCAGGAAACCAAGTTTCCAGTGTATGTTGCGGAGGATCCGCTGACCTGTGTAGTCCGCGGCACCGGTGAGGCGCTCGAAGAGCCGGATATCCTCGCCAAGGTGCAATCGCCGCCGGAGCGGCGCCGGCCACCACGCTAGGCTGAATCAGGAGGACGACGGCGACAAGGGTCGCGGGGCCGGCATTCACGCGTGGAGACGCTGACTGTCCGGCGAATGCGGACGCCTCACCGAGGCGAGCCTGGTCGCCGGCCACGATGGGCGCAGGAAGTTATCGCGGTTACCGCGGCGGGCGCAACTCCGTGTTGGGGATGCATCCGGCGATATGGCTCGCGGGCATGGCAGCGCTCGCGGGTGTTGGATTTCTCATGTCTGCCGTTGGCATCGCCCAACCCTTCCAGTCGGCGGCCCAGCGCATCGGCGCACCGGTGACAGCCGCGCTGCACGGGGCGACGGCGCCGATGGTCGATTTCGTCGCCAACGTCGGCAGCTACGGCCGGCTGCGCACGGAGAACCGCGAGCTACGCTCCGAGAACGAACGCCTGCAAGTGGAACTGGCGCAAATGCGTGAGGATGACCACCGCGCCGCGCAGGTGGCCGATTTGCTCAAGATCGGTCAGCGGGCGGCCGGCGAACGGCTGACCTATGCCTCGCTGGTCAGCCGTGATCCCAGCCCGCGCCGTGACGCCGTTGCCATCAACCGTGGCGCGCGTGACGGGCTGGCGAGCGGAATGCCAGTGCTTGGCAAGGGCGGCGCGCTGGTGGGCACGGTGGAGCGGGTGGGCGATACGGTTTCGTGGGTGCGCCTGATTACCGACCCACGTAGCGCCGTGAATGCGCGCATTCAGGAGTCGCGTGCGCTGGCGCTGGCCGCCGGCGACGACGGGCGTACGGTGCAATTGGAGTTCCTCGCGCAAGACGTGGTGGTCAAACCGGGCGACCAGGTACTGACGTCGGGTCTCGGTGGTCAATTTCCCGAGGGTCTGCTGATCGGCCGGGTGGAGAAGGTCGAGGGCGGCCCGCCTGACGTGTTCAAGCGCGTGCAGGTCGAGCCGGCTGTCCAACTGTCGTCGCTGGAGTCGGTGGCGGTGCTGACGAGCTTCCGGCCCGCCCCAATCGAGGGCTTAACCCGGTGAGCCTGCTGGCGCTACTGATACCGGCAGTGATGGCGGTACTACTCGACCTGACACTCGCCCCGGATCTGCGCCTATTCGGCGCGCATCCCAGCTTCAGCGTTGCCCTGATTGCCGTGTGGGCGATCGTGCGGCGGCGCGATGAGGTGGTGGTGATGGCTCCGGCGGTGGGGTTGCTGCTGGGCATTCTCGGGAACGAGCCGCTGGGCGCGTCCGTGCTCGGACTGACGCCGGTGGTACTGCTGGCGTGGCCGCGTCATCCCGAATCGTCAAAGGGGCGTTTCTCCGCGCTGCTCGTCACCGCCTTTCTGGGTGCGGCCGCGTACGTTCTCATCGTCATGCTGATCACGGCGCTGGCCGCACGGGAATTGCCGGGACCGGGCGATACCATCCGTATCATGGGTGTGGCGGCGCTGCTCACAACCGTATTCGCGTGCATGCTATACTGGCCGCTGGCGCGTACGAGTACCGACACACGCGCGAGAGGCGAATTCCACCGCTTCTGAGCCTTGTCCTGTCCCTTGTGAGGCGCTGATGGGTGTGTTCTTCCGTGAACGTCGCTGGCGGTCGGCCCGGACACCGGCCGCGGTGAGTGAGACGCCCAATGTCCACCGTAAGCTCGCGGTCCTCGGCGGAGTGACCGTGCTGGCGTTCATTACACTGAGTTGCCAGTTGTTCCGATTGCAAGTGCTGGATGTCGGACACTACCAGTTGCTCGCCGAGGACAACCGGCTGTTCACCCGGTCAGAACCCGCCGCACGCGGTTTGATCTTCGACCGCCGCGGCTTGCCGCTCGCGGAGAATGTGCCGTCGTTCTCGGCGGCGGTGGTGCCGGGATATCTGCCCCGCGACCGAGAGAGCGAGGTCTACGCCGCGCTTCAATCGCTGGTGCGCGTGCCCGCCTTCGAGATCGAGCAACGGGTCCACGAGGCCCGCGACCGCAACGATCTGTTCACACCAGTCGTGATCAAGCGTGAACTGGACCACGAAACGGCGATCCTGCTGCATGGGTACGAGCGTCGCGGCGAACTGCCGGGCGCGGTCGCGCTCGCCGATCCGGTACGGTACTACCGCGGCGCCGAGTTGACCTCGCACCAACTCGGCTATATCGGCAGCATCGCGGCCGACGAGCTCAAGCAGTTGCGCGACCGCGGCTACCGGCCCGACGACCGGCTGGGCAAGGCCGGTATCGAGTTGACCTTCGAAGGCTATCTGCGCGGCGTCTCCGGCTGGACACAATGGGAAGTCGATGCATCGGGGCGGAGATTGCGGGATCTCGGCAGCCAGCCTCCCCGACCGGGCTACAACCTGACTCTTACGCTCGATCTCGAGCTCCAGCGCACCGTCACCGCGATTCTGCAAGAGTCGGTGCGCGACCTCGCGTCGAAAAAGGCGGTGGCGATCGTGATCGACGTTAACACCGGCGAATTGCTGGCGGACGTCTCGCTGCCGTCGTACGACAACAACATCTTCTCGCACCCGCTGGACGAGGCGAAGTACGACGCGCTGACCCAAAACCCTGATAAGCCGCTGCTCGATCACGCCATCGCCGAGAAGTTCCCCCCCGGTTCCACGTTCAAGATCGTGACCGGTTTGGCCGCGCTGCAATCGGGGGTGGCGACGGCGAACACGACTATCGTCAGCAACGGCGCCCTGCTCGTGCCGCGCGACTATGACGAGTCGATCAAGGACACGTTGCCCGACTGGCGGCCCGGCCTCGGCGCCATGAACTTCTATCGGGGACTGGCGATGTCCTCCGACATCTATTTCTACTGTTTGGCCGGCGGCGGCTGCGACCAACTCAAAGAAGGCGTCGGCAACGAACGGCTGGCCCGCTACGCGCGCATGTTTGGCTTCGGCGAGCCGACCGGCATTGACCTACCGGGCGAAACCGATGGACTGGTGGGCGACGCTGCCTGGCTGTCAAAGTCGTCGGGCGGCGCGCAGACCTGGTTCAAGGCCGACACCTACTACCAGGGCATCGGCCAGGGGTACGTGGAAGCGACACCGCTCCAGGTCGCGCGCATGGTCACCGCCGTGGCCAACGGTGGTCAGTTACTCCGGCCGCGCATCGTGCGTGAGGTGCGCGACGCCGGCGGCAGCGTCGTCCTGCCAGAGCGTCCCGATGTGAAGGGGCGCGTGGGCGTGAGCGAGGCCAATCTCGCGATCGTGCGTGAGGCAATGCGCCAGGCGGTGGCAGACGGCACGGCCGAGAAGGCGAAAGTGCCGGGTCTGCAAATCGCGGGCAAGACCGGCACCGCCGAGTATGGCAACGTGGTCGCCAAGGGCAACACGTACGGCCGGTACAAGGAGCACGGCTGGTTCGTCGGCTTTGCCCCATTCGACCGGCCGGAGATCGCCGTGGTGGTGTTCCACGAGCAGGGCGGCGGCGCGCTCACGGCCTCTCCCACGGCCGGGCGCATTTTCAAGGCATACTTTGACATGAAGACGGGGCGTACCGCGACGGTCAGCGATGCGCCGGCCGCCTTGCCCGCGCGGGCAGTTCCGGCCGGTCGCGGCGCGGGACGGTAGGAGATCGCATGGTTGCCCGGGGTTTACGCGTGTTCGACCCATGGCTGGTCACGGTCAGCGTCCTGCTGACGGGATTCGGCATCGCCCTGATCTACAGTGGTTCCTACTCCCGCCTGGGCGGCGCCGGGGCGGTGCTACGCGGTCCAATCGTCAAGCAGGTGGTCTTTCTGGCGCTTGGGCTGGCATTGATGACCGTGTTCGCGCGGCTGGACTACCGCGTGTGGAGCACGGTCGCACTGCCCGCCTACGGCGTGGCGCTGCTCTTGCTGGTGATCGTGATGGTGATCGGGTCGAGCGAGTACGGCTCACGGCGCTGGATCGCGCTGCCAGGATTCCAGTTGCAGCCCTCCGAGCCGGCGAAGCTGCTCACGATCCTGTTGCTCGCCAAGTTACTCGCGCGCAACGGCACGGCGCTGCCCGGCCGTCTCTTTCTGCTGTCGCTGGGAGTCGCGGCGGTACCGGCGCTGTTGGTGTTTAAGCAGCCCGACCTCGGCACGGCGATCGTCTTTGTGACCGTGTGGCTGGGGATGGTCTATATCGCGGGCGCGTCGTTCAAACATCTGGGATTGCTGGTGGGGGCCGGTCTGGTGGCGCTGCCGTTCCTGATGCTGGTGGCGGTTCGCGGCTACCAGAAGGATCGTCTCGCGGTCTTTTTCAATCCTGATCGTGACCCGCTCGGCACTGGCTTCAACATCAACCAGGCCGCGATCTCGATCGGCTCGGGCGGCTGGTTCGGCAAGGGGTTGACCAACGGGTCCCAGACACAACTCGACTTCCTCCGTACACAAACGACGGACTATATCTTCAGCGTGCTGGGCGAGGAACTGGGGTTTGCCGGGGCGATGGTGCTGTTCTTCCTGTTCCTTTTACTGCTGACGCGCGGCCTTCGCATCGCGGTGAAGGCTCAGGACGACTTCGGGCGGCTGGTGGCAACGGGAATCGTGGTGATGGTGCTGAGTCAGGTATTCATCAACATCGGCGTCAACGTCCGTCTCTTCCCCGTCACTGGTATCCCCCTGCCCTTCATCAGCCAGGGCGGTAGTTCACTGCTGACGATGTTCATGGCGATCGGCATACTCCAGAGCATCCTCGCCCGCCGGCGATTGCCCGGCCGGCCAATCCAGTCCGACCGGCTGGAATGGGCCAGATCCTGACGCCCGGCCCGACCGCCCCGCGATGCTGACCGGTTAGTCACGTCGCCACGAGGTCGAGCGCCTCGCGCAGGGTGTCGACCGGGAGCAGTGTCAGGCGGGTCTGGGGCGGTTGGCGGCGGAGGGCGGAGCGCGGCAACATGCACCGGGCGAAACCGAGCCGCTCCGCCTCGGCCAGACGCCGATCAAGGTGGCTCACGGAACGCAGTTCGCCGGAGAGTCCCAGCTCGCCGATCGCGATCATGTCGCCGGGCAACATCGCGTCACGATGGCTCGACGCGATCGCCAGCGCCACCCCCAGATCGGCGGCCGGCTCCTGGATTCTCAATCCACCGACGACGTTGACGATCACGTCCTGGTCCGAGAGCCGCAATCCCGCGCGTTTGGTCAGCACGGCGGCGATCAACAGCAGGCGGTTGAAGTCGATGCCGTTGGCAGTGCGACGCGGCATCGACATCGGCGTGGGCGACGTCAGCGCCTGCACTTCCACCAGCAGCGGCCTGCTGCCTTCCACCGTGGGTACGATCACCGAGCCGATCGCCCCCTCTTGTCGTTCGGCCAGGAAGATCTCGGACGGATTCTCGACGCCAGCGAGACCGCGACCGAGCATCTCGAACACGCCCACCTCCGACACCGCTCCGAATCGGTTCTTCACCCCGCGCAGCAGCCGGTAACTGCTGAACCGCTCGCCTTCCAGATAAAGCACCGCGTCAACGATGTGCTCCAGCAGCCGAGGCCCAGCGATCTCGCCCTCCTTGGTGACGTGGCCGACAATGAACACCGGCACGGTGCCGGACTTGGCCCACTGCATCAGCTTGAGCGTGGATTCGCGCAGTTGCGCCACACTGCCGGCCGCGTTCTGGATCTCGGGGGCATACACCGTCTGGATCGAGTCCACCACGACCAAATCGGGCTGAATCTGGTCGGCGTGCGCCAGCGCCTCCGTCAGGTTGGTTTCGGTGAGCAAGAAAAGCTGATCGCCGGGGATGCCGAGTCGCGAGGCGCGCAACTTGAGTTGGTGGGCCGACTCCTCGCCGGAGATGTACAGCACCCGCCGCTCGCCCGTGGCGATCTGCGCCGCCACCTGGAGCAGCAACGTGCTCTTCCCGATTCCCGGATCGCCGCCGATCAGCACAAGCGAGCCGGCGACGATGCCACCGCCCAGCACCCGGTCAAACTCGGAGACACCGGACTCGACGCGCGGGTAGGCGTCGGTTTCCACGTCCGACAGGCGGATGGGGCTGGCGACCGGGCCGTTCGCGCGGGCGCGACCCATGGCCGGTGTGGGGCGCGCGCTGACGGTGCGTTCGGCGAGGGTGTTCCACGCCTGGCACTCGGGGCAGCGGCCCTGCCACTTGAGGCTCTCCTGGCCGCACTCCTGACACACGAACATCACGCGCGACTTTGCCCGCTCCGCCATCGCGTCACCTATCTTCCTATTCAGAACAGACGTTCGTGCATCATTATAGCGCCGCCATCGACCCCACGGCCACCTAAACCCCACCCGTGAACAGTGACAGGACGAACGAACCACGCGACACCGCGCATTCCCGCGTCACCACCGGCCTCAGGCGACGTGGATGATGATGTTGGCATCACCGGCTTCGCGCCGCACCTCCAATTCGACCAGGCGCGCCATATCCCCACCGCCCCACAGCAGGAACTCCAGACCCTCACCCACGGCATCCCATAGCGAGTCAATCGGTGTCCATCTCATATTCAGGTGCACGGTACACGCGTACTGGTCGTGGATGGCAATGGCCAGCGCCGCGATAGCATTAGCGATCGCTGGTCCATCGCAGCGCAGCAACGGATAGGAGCCGACCGTGGCGCCGGCTACTGCCAGCTCATCGGCGAAGACTGAGGGATCATCGGCGTGTACTTCTAACAGGAGAAATGGCGCATCGGCGGGAAGCTCATGACGGAGGCGCGCCTCGGCCACTTCCTTCTCATAGTCGTCCAACCCCGAGCCACGCAGAGGGTCGTGGGTGATCAGTCGTATTCGCCCATCGTGGACCGCGGCAGCGATCATGCGGGCGGCCGAACGGTCGAGCATCACCCGCCCGAATCGCAACTCGGTCGCACGCGACACGCGGGAGGCGACCGATGTCACCACGATCGCCGCGATGAAGCACAGGGCGATCACCAGGCCGCTCGGCTGCTCAATGATGTTGACCAGCGTGATGTAGACGAAGGCGAGCATGACGGGAAAGAACAGCGCCAACCAGCGTGAGCGCGTCCGCCACAGCGCGAGTGTCACGGCCACCGACGCCGAGGCCATCAGCGACAGCACCCCGGTCGCGTACGCGCCCGCCTGGGCTTCGACGTCTGCCCGGAAGATGATAGTCACCAGGATCGCGATGACGGTGAAGACCAGCGCGAGCGGCCGCTGCGCCGCCGCCCATCGCGGCGCCATCCCATACGTGGGCAGGTAGCGCGGCACCAGGTTAAGCAGCCCCGCCATTGCCGAGGCGCCGGCGAACCACAAGATGCTGATCGTGCTCAGGTCATACACCGTGCCGAAGATGTCGCCAAGCTCTTCGTGCGCAAGGTAGGCGAGCGCCCGCCCGCGCGCATCACCATTCTCCTCGAAGGCCTCCGCCGGGATGAGCAGTGTCGTCGC
>JBBQJF010000141.1:0-11940 GCA_038325665.1 Dehalococcoidia bacterium
CGAGTGCTATCGCTGCCCGAAGTTCCCCTCGTGCAACGAGATTGCCGTCTCCATCGACCTAACCGCATCACGTAACGGCGTGACCAGCCTGCCGGTCGTCCGCGTGCCGGCGCCACCCCGGGCCAGCGCCTTGGAGTGATCAGCGGTCGCGCCCTCGCGCGATGTGCCGTCTGATCGACTGCGCCCGTGAGAACGATGCAGCCCGCCGGCGCGCGCCCCGCTTTCGCCACATCGTCGCGTCGGATATGACCGTCCGGTTGGTACCGATGGCGCGCATCGCGTCAAATCGTGTATGAGGGGCGCGGATGGATCTATCGCCGGCATGGCAGCAGCTTCGCGATATGTGGCGCGGGTTCCTGGGAGTGCTGCCGAGTATTGTCATCGCGGGTCTGGTCTTCGGACTGTTCGTGCTCGCGGGCGGCATGATCCGGCGCCTCGTGCGACAGCTCAGTGACCGAGCCGGGCGGCGGCGCAATTTGGGTATGGTGCTTGGACGCCTCGCCCAGGCCGTCACTATCTTGTTCGGCCTCCTCGTCGCCTGCCTGATTGTCTTGCCGACGTTCCAGCCCGGCGACCTGATTCAGATTCTGGGCATCAGCAGCGTGGCGATCGGCTTCACCTTTCGCGACATCCTCCAGAACTTTCTATCCGGCATACTGATCTTGCTGACGGAACCATTCCGCATCAATGACCAAATTGTCTTCGGCCCTTATGAGGGAACCGTTGAGGAAATCCATACCCGCGCCACCACCATCATCACCTACGATGGCCGGCGCATCGTTATTCCAAACGCCGAACTATTCACCAACCCCGTCATCGTCAACACCGCCTTCGAGACGCGGCGGTTGGAGTACGATGTGGGGATCGGTTATGGCGACGACCTCAATGACGCGAAGCGGCTTATCCTCGAGACGGTCCGTGGAATCGAGGGCGTGCTGAGTGACCCGGCGCCGGATGTGCTGGTCTATGACCTCGCCGAGAGCAGCGTCGTCATACGGGTCCGCTGGTGGGTCAAGCCGCCGCGCCGCGCTGATGTGCTCGACCTGCGCGATCAGGTGATCACGGCGATTAAACAGACGGTGTACGTCGAGCACGGCATCGATCTGCCGTATCCAACACGGCAGATCCTGTTCCATGATCAAACCGAGGCGACCGATGGCGACCGAGCACGTCAGCGGGAGGGCTGGCCGGCGGGGTCCGGCGAGGTACCCCGCCCGCGGGGCGTCGCCGGCGCGCTCCACCGCCTCGCTGACGGGTCGGGTGGCGAGGTCGATGGCGATCGGAACCACCGCGGTGAGGAGCGCCAATGAGGACACGGTTCGTGAGCTGGTGGCACAGCCTCCGCTCAACATACTGGTTCGTGCCGAGCGTGATGACGTTTTGCGCCGCGATCCTTGCCGTCGCGCTGTTGGAGCTTGATGGGCGCCTGCAGAGCACGGGCGCGAACCGGATTGACTGGCTCTACACCGGCGGCGCCGACGGGGCGCGGGAGGTACTTGGCGCCATCGCCGCGTCGATGATCGGGGTGGCGGGCACCACCTTCTCGATCACGATCGCGGCGCTGACACTCGCCTCGTCACAGTTCGGGCCGCGGTTGCTGCGTAACTTCATGCGCGACACGGGCAACCAAGTCGTTCTCGGAACGTTCATCGGCACGTTCTTCTACTGCCTGCTCGTGCTCCGACGCGTTCGGAGTGTCGAGGAGTCGGAGTTCGTGCCGCATATCGCCGTCGCCGTCAGCATGCTGTTCGCGGTGGCGAGCATCATTGTGCTCCTTTACTTTATCCATCACGCCGCCGCCTCGATTCAAGCCTCGAACGTGATCGCCGCGGTGAGCCGGGAGCTGGACGAGGCGATCACGCGACTATTCCCGGCGCAACTTGGCAGCGGCGGGACGACCGACAGCGTCCCATCGGTCGCGCTGTCGCTCCCGCCTCGCTTCGCCGAGGAAGCGACGGTCATAGTTGCGCCGGGCAGTGGCTATATTCGCACGCTCGATAATGACGGTCTGCTGGAAGTCGCGCACAAATGCGACCTCCTCCTGCGCCTGGAACGGCGACCAGGCGACTTCGTGATCGAGGGCCGGCCCCTCGTCTCGGCCTGGCCGGGTCACAAGGTGGACGATGACATGCGCGGGCGCATCGGTCGGGCGTTCATCCTCGGGCTTGAGCGCACAGAGGAACAGGATGCCGGCTTCCCGATCGACCAACTGGTGGAGATCGCCGTGCGCGCGCTCTCGCCCGGTATCAACGATCCGTTTACCGCGATCACCTGCGTGGACCGGCTCGGCCAGTCGCTGTGCAAACTCGCCCAGCGCGCAACACCGTCGCCGCTTCGTCGCGACGCGGACGGGACGCCACGCGTCCTGGCGGAGCCAATCTCCTTCGATGGCCAGCTCAACGCGGCCTGCAACCAAATCCGCCAGTACGGGCGCACCAGTGTGGCGGTAACCATCCGCCTGCTCGATATGCTCGCGGACGTTGGCGCCTGCGCGTCCACGGAAATGCGGCGCGAGGCGATTCTGCGCCAGGCAGTGATGATCGCGGACGTCGACCCTGCCGGCATCCCGGCCGAACCGGACCAGCGGGATGTTCAGGAAGCATTCGGTCGCGTGGCCCAGTCGCTCACCTTGGCACGCGCGAATGACTCCGCCGGTGAGGGGAGGTAGGTCAGCGCCGATGACCGGCGGGTGCGAGAAGGCGCGCGATTGCTCGCCGGCGCCACACCGGGCGATTACGCCAAGCGGCAGCGCCGAGAAGTGCGAGCGAACACGCATACCATCAGCGAGCCAGCGCCGGCTCGCCGTGGTCCCGGAGCGCCGCGACCGGTTTCCGTGGGTCACCTATACCGCTTTAATAACACGCAACCGTATAGCGCCTTTGCCAAGTACGTTGTTGCTATACTAGTCAAGGTGGCCGTGTGGGCGGCGATGTAGGAGAGTGGAATTAGAGTGACGACGCACGACACGGGCGTGGAGACAGCAGCCGTACCGACGGCACTGCCAGCAAAGCCTCCCGGTGTGGAGGGAGTGCTGGGAGAGTTCGCGGCGATGCGATCGGCGGTGTTGGACCTTCTTGATCGCGGTCAGCGATTGGGCGCGATTCTTGGTCCGAACGCCACACAGATCGTGCCTCTATTCTCCGCGGCGCGGGCGGCAGTGGATCAGTCCCGCCTCAATCTGACGGTGATCGGCGCCGAGGGTGTCGGCAAGTCCACCCTGATCAACGCGATCGCCGGCGCTGACCTCACCCCGCGCGAACGCGACCACCCGGGCACGGTGGCTCCCACCTATGCCGAGGCGGGCGAGTCCGCGTCGCCAGAGTTCATCGTGACGCTGCGGGGCACCGACGGCGCCGAGACCGTACACCGATGTGCCGATCTGGCCGAGTTCCGCCGTTATCTGCTCCAACACGAAAACCGAGATAACGAGCGCGGTGTGGTGCGCGGTGTCGTTCGCTACGATCACCCGGCCCTCCGCCGCGGATTGCGTCTGGTCGATATGCCAGGCGTCCACGCCTCCTCGCCCCTGGTCAACCAGGAGGCGCGACGGTTTTTGTCAGAAGAGACGCACGCGGCCGTGGCGGTGACATACGGTCGCACCGGCTTCGGCGCGCTGCATGAGGTGTTCCGCGAGCTGGATGTCGAGCGCGATCTCGTGCAGGCGGTCGTCATTAACCAGGAGCTGGGTTACTTCGCGAGCAGCGGCCTCGAGATGCTGCCAGAGGCCGAGGTGCGCGCCAAAATGGAGGAAACCCGCGCCGCCGCGTCGGGCGAGCTGGGTATCGCCGTCGATCGCGTGTTCATCCTCAATCTCGCCTCGCTTTACGGCGTCAAGGTGCAGCATGCCGCCCCGCTCGCGTCCGCCGCTCATGATGACGAGGTGGACCGCTTTGAACGCCATGTATGGGGGTACATCCGGCAGAACGGTGTCGCCGAGGTGATCGACCGCGCCGCCGACGATGCCACCACGGCCCTCCACGGCCTCTTTGGACGGCTCGACGTGGCCCAGCGTGCGCTCACCGCGCTGGGCGGCGGCGATCGTGGCGCCGCCAAGCGCATGCAGTCCGAGTTCAAGTCGGCGCGCGGCCGGGCGGACCGCACCTGGCGCGAGGTCGGGACTCCCGAGGTGGCGATCGCGGTCGCCGCGCAACACTGGCCCGCGCTCAAAGTAGCGGCGGACCATGCGCGCGACGCGATCACGGCGGCGGTCGACACGGTGCTCGGTGAGGTAGGCAGCATCAACGGCCGGATCAGTCAGCGTCAGGCCGCCGTGTGGAAGCAGGGTGTGCAGACGGTCGTGCTGCGCGAGCGCGACATGCTCGACCGTTCTTACAGCGATGCCTTGCGCGCCGTTCTCGACTACTACACCGCGCACGCCGACGCGGCGCTCTCCGGCGTCTACGAGCAAGTTCCGGTGCTGTCAGAATCGGCGCCGGGAGATCGACTGATTGTCGGTGGCGGCGGATTCTTGCTCACACAAATGGGGCGGATGGAGCCGAGCACCGTCGAGCAACTCGCGAAATGGGGCGCGGCCGGCGGCGCCGGCGCGCTGGGCGGCAAAATCGCGGGCGGCGGCGGAACCGCATTGCTGGTCGCCGCGCTCGGTCTCAACCCCGTGACCGCTCTGGCCGTCGGAGGCGCTGCCGGCATGAGCGCCGCACTGATGATCTGGCGCTTCGCCCGTGACGAGCATCGCGAGGCGGTCGTCGCCGGACTGACCCGCTACCGCACGGGCGTCCTCACCGCGCTCGACACCTCTCCGGGCGGCAGCCTCCGTAATGAATGGCTCGCCGCGGCGCGGGGGGTATCGGAACGGGTGGGTTCCTCCTTGGAATCGCAATTGATGGGCGTCGGCGCGCTGCTGTCCGCACCCGCCGATGGCGCGGTCACGCTCGATGCGCGCCGGCAGTCCATGGCCGATGCGCTCGCCGGCGTGGACGGCCTGCGCCAAGAACTCGATCATATTCGCGCACGCGCCGAGGCGATAGACACGGGCGCCGATGGGTGGCGAAACGAATGAACAGTCTCGATGACACGGTTCAGCAGGTGCGACGTCTCCTGACGACCGGCGCGGTAGCGGCCGCTCTGCTGCTCGTGGGAGCGGTGGTGCTGATGGCGCTTTCATTGTTGTTCCAGGTATCCCGATTCGCGCCGTTTGGCATGTGGGGGGTCGCCGGGGTTCTGGCCGCGGCCGTGCTTGTCTCGGTGGTGGTGTGGATACGTGGTCCGGCCGGACTTTCGCGGCGGCCGCGGCGACGGATGCTGGCGATGGATCTGATTATCGCGGCGCCGCCGCCCGCCCCCGCGCGGCAGGTCCGGCGAGCGGCGCTGGGTGAACCGGCGGGCCGGTTGGGCGCGGAGACGGCCGTGAACCGGCTGATCGCGGAACGCCGCTATGATGAGGCGCTCACGCGTCTGGCAGAGATCGAGGCCTCGGACGCCCGCATGGCGACGTTCTGCAGCGCCAAACGCAGCGCGATCAGCCGCTATCGGAGACGCGGCCGGTAAGCGACGCGCGTGCGCGACAACACCCGGCATGCGTTACACTCATTCCTATTCCCCGGTACGCGGATCGCTGGCGAAAAGTGTGGGTAACGGCAGCCCGCCATTCACATCAGGAGACGATGCTATGTTAGGTGGACTGATTAAGCTGGGCGCGTTGAGCGCGGCCGGCTGGTACATCTGGAAGAAGATCCGGCCGGCGACAGTCGGTCAAGAGAGCGGTGGGGGGTCTCACGGCGACTCCTCGGGTGAATCGGGCAAGGTTGCGTCGACACTCTCAAAAGCCGTCGAGAGCGTGAGCGTGGCCGCGCGTTCGATGGCCGAGAAGGTGCAATCGGCCATGCCGTCGGGTCAGACGAGCGATCCTCGGGGAGATGACGGCGGCCAGAGCGCGGGCGGCAGCGCGGCCACGGCCGCCGCCGGGTTCGCCGCAACGGCCGGCGCCGCCGCGCCTCCGGGCGCGACGCCCACCCCGGGAGGGGCGGGTACGGCGCCGCCGCCGCCCACGGATCGCGGTGCTGCCGGGATGGCTGCCGCGGCGGGAGCGGGCACACCGCCCGAGGTATCCAACCGCGGAGCCACGGGGGCGGCCGCCACCCAGCCGTTACCGCGGGGAGCCGCCGGTGAGCCGTCCGCGTCCGGTGGGGCGTCCACGTTGGGGACCGCCCCCGGCTCGGCACAGGCGCAAGGGTCGGGTCCGATGAGCGGAGCGAGCGCGGCGGCGACCAAGGCTCCCGGCCCGGAGGCGCCCGCTTCCCAGTCCGAGGGCGCGGGCGATCCGCCGGCGGCCGGCGGCCTTGATCCCAAGGCCTTGGAAGCGGTCAAGCAGGCGGTAGCGCGGCCGGCCCAGAGCGAACCGAAGGGCGAAATCAAGGGCAACGTCCGCAGCCACGGCGAGAAGATCTACCATTTGCCGGGCGATCCCCAGTATGATCTCGTGACCGCTGAGCAAACCTTCGCGAGTGTCAGCGAGGCTGAGTCGGCCGGGTTCCGTCGCGCGGGCCAGCCGCGGAGCTGAGCCGCTCCCGTGCTCCGATTGGCCCGTACCGGGGTGGCCGGAGCGGCGGCGTCCGGATGTCGCACGGTCCTGTCTCGCGAATGAGCACCTGACGACCCGTCAGCGCGCCCCGCGGAAGGCGATAAACTCGCGACTGCTCGCGCTATACGGGCCAGTTGCGTCCGCCGGGGACGGCACGGGAGAATTCAACTCCGTGGAAGAACAGATCATCGCGCGGCGGCGCATTCACGAGGGCACGGTCGTGAACCTCCGCGTCGATTCCGTGCGGATGCCGGACGGCCGCACCGCCACCCGCGAGGTCGTGGAGCATATGCCCGCGGTCGCGGTGGTGCCGGTCGACGCCGATGGCGATATCGTGCTGGTTCGCCAGTGGCGTGTACCCGCCGGTGGCGCTCTGCTCGAGATTCCCGCGGGTAGCACGGATGACGGCGAAGAGCCTGATGTGGCGGCCCAACGCGAGTTGCAGGAAGAGACGGGATACCGGGCCGGCCGCCTCACCCGCTTATGCGGATTCTGGGTCGCCCCCGGCTACTGCACCGAGTACATCCACGTCTACCTTGCCGAGGATCTCCAGGAGAGCCGCCTCACCGCCGATGAGGACGAGAACATCGAGGTTGAGCGTGTCAGTCTGGCCGGCGCGCTGTCCATGATCGAGAGGGGCGAGATCGAGGACGCGAAGAGCCAGATCGGTCTGCTGATGTACGCGCGGATGCGAAGTGTATTTACATAACAATGTCGACCCTAACGCACAGGCCGACTGGTCTGGTTTGGCGTTCTTCCGAATTGAGTTGTCATCGCTCGCGCTGCCGGCACAGGCCATCGGCTGGGATACGACAACAGCAGACCCGCGCGGCGCGGGCGCGGATGGATCACTCCCATCCGGGGAGCGCCCACGAGTGCGACCCCCGACCCGGTCGTGTCCCGCGCTCGTGCGGACCCGTACGCTCAGCCACGAACAGGTCGTCTGATCATGCGCCAGTCATGCGGGCCGCGGACTCGCCGGTTGTGATTGCCGTTTCGATTGGGCGGTGCTACGATCGGAACACGGCTACGACGAATACAAATCGAGCGCGGAGTCTGCCAGTGCGTCTAAGCGCGGGCCGGCAGACCGTCCAGAGCATGGTTCGGGTTTACGCGTCCTTGCTGTCAGCGCCCGGCTCTCCACCGCAGCGCTCGCGACCTGGGACGAAGATGCGGCATTGGGGAGAGGGCGCGTCCTCCCTGGTGCGTGCTGCCCCACCGCTGAAGGCTGCTGACTAACGGCTGATCGCGCATCCCGGCCTGAGGCCCATCGCGCTCGGATTGGCGCTAACGTTGAGTTCGATTGAGTTGTCATCCGCCTTACGCTCGCGGGCAGTCTCCCGGCCGGTGGAGGCGCGCCGCTCCTTAGTCTCCGTTCAAACCCCCGTCGCGATTGGTCGCAAGCTACCGTATTCCTCTATAGTGAATCTCCAACAGGCTGCCGCCGGCGGCCGCATTTTCGGTCGCCCGATGCGCGCCGCGCCGCGCGCCAGGGCGTCGGTGCGTGGTCGGTGGCCGCGTCAACCAACATCCTCAAGAGGGGCATAACGCGATGACGACGACAGTCTCCTCGCCGGCGGCGACCAACCGACGCCTGCCGTGGCCGGTCGCTTTCTACAGCACGGCGGTGGGCAAGAAATGGGTCATGGCCGTGACCGGAATCATGCTGCTCGGCTTCGTGCTCGTGCACATGATCGGCAATCTCAAGCTCTATCTCGGTGAGGAAGATCTCAATAAGTATGGAATCGCCCTCCGCGGCATTGGCGGCGATCTCGTGCCTCATACCTCGGTGCTGTGGGCATTGCGCCTTGGACTGATCGCGGCGTTCGTGTTCCATATCCACGCGGCAACCGCGTTGACCCTGATGAACCGCCGAGCGCGCCCCGTCCGCTATCAGTCGCGCCGCGACTACGTGGCCGCGACCTACGCCGCGCGTACGATGCGTTGGTCAGGGGTAATCGTCGGCTTCTTTCTGCTGTACCATCTCGCCGATCTGACATGGGGCTTCTTCAATCCAAATTTCATCCACGGCGAGCCGTATCACAACCTCGTCCAGAGCTTCTCGCAATGGCCGGTGGCGATCCTGTACATCGTCGCGAACCTGTTATTGGGGTTGCACATCTACCATGGCGCGTGGAGCATGTTCCAAAGCTTAGGCGTGAACAGTCCGCGCATTAATCCGGCGCGTCGATGGTTTGCCACGGCGTTCGCGGCGGTGATTGTCGCCGGTAACGTCAGCTTCCCGATCGCGGTCCTCACGGGCCTTGTCGGCTAGGAGAGTAACAGCGATGGTCGTTGAGACGCGGGCGCCCGAACAACCGTCCATGGGCACGATTGCCCTCGACGCGAAAATCCCGGCGGGTTCAATCCAGGACAAGTGGGACAACCACAAGTTCAGCCTGAAGCTGGTCAATCCCAACAATAAGCGCCGGTTCGACATCATTATCATCGGCACCGGTCTCGCGGGCGCATCCGCCGCCGCGAGCCTGGGTGAGTTGGGCTACAACGTCAAGGCGTTCTTCTTCCACGATTCGCCGCGACGCGCGCACAGCATCGCCGCGCAGGGCGGAATCAACGCCGCGAAGAACTACCGCAACGACGGTGATAGTGTCTTCCGGCTGTTCTACGACACGATCAAGGGCGGCGACTACCGCTCCCGCGAGGCAAACGTCTACCGACTGGCTCAGGAAAGCGTCAACATCATCGACCAGTGCGTCGCCCAGGGTGTGCCGTTCGCCCGTGAGTACGGCGGCCTGCTCGATAACCGCTCGTTCGGCGGCGCGCAGGTGTCGCGCACCTTCTACGCCCGCGGCCAGACGGGTCAGCAGCTTTTGCTCGGCGCGTATCAAGCGTTGGAGCGGCAGGTCGCGCTTGGCACTGTCACCATCTACAACCGCACCGAGATGCTCGACGTGGTTCTGCACGAGGGACGAGCGGCGGGTGTGGTGGTCCGTGATCTGATCACCGGCGAGGTCACATCACATTCGGCGCACGCGGTGGTTCTGGCGACCGGCGGCTACGGTAACGTCTTCTACCTATCCACCAACGCCAAAGGCTCGAATGTCACCGCCATCTGGCGCGCGCACCGTCGCGGCGCGTTGATGGCGAACCCGTGCTTCACCCAGATTCACCCGACCTGTATTCCGGCGAGCGACGAGTTTCAGTCGAAGCTCACGCTCATGAGTGAGTCGCTCCGCAACGATGGCCGGGTGTGGGTGCCGGCCGGCGGTGATGATAGCCGTGCCCCAGGCCAGATACCCGAGGGGGAGCGCGATTACTTCCTCGAACGTCGGTACCCGGCGTTCGGCAACTTGGTGCCGCGCGACGTGGCGTCGCGCGCCGCAAAGCGCGAGGTGGATTCCGGTCGCGGGGTTGGACCGCTGAAGAACGGTGTGTATCTCGACTTCGGTGATTCGATCCGGCGCTTGGGACGCGACACCATTGGCGAGCGGTATGGCAACCTGTTTGAGATGTACGAACGCATCACCGATGACGACCCGTATATCACGCCGATGCGCATCTATCCCGCGGTCCACTACACAATGGGCGGTTTGTGGGTCGATTACAACCTCATGAGCAATATCCCCGGTCTGTACGTGCTCGGCGAGGCAAACTTCTCCGATCACGGCGCCAATAGGCTGGGCGCGAGCGCTCTGATGCAGGGGCTTGCCGACGGTTATTTTATCCTGCCGTACACGATCGGCGACTATCTGGCGGGTATGCTTGGCACAAAGGCGCTGCCCACCGATCACCCGGTCTTCAAGACCGCGGAGGCAGAGGTCGCGGATCGCGTCAAGCAGTTGCTCGCGATCAAGGGTCACTGCTCACCGGATTGGTTCCACCGAGAGCTGGGCAAGATCATGTGGAATCAGTGCGGCATGGCCCGGAGCGCGGAGGGTTTGCAGACCGCGATTCGGGACATCACCGCCTTGCGTACCCAGTTCTACGGCGATCTGCGCGTGCTCGGCGACGACCTCTCGATGAACCAGTCGCTGGAACGAGCCGGGCGGGTCGGGGACTTCCTAGAGTTTGCCGAACTGTTGTGCCGCGATGCGCTCGACCGCGAGGAGTCGTGCGGCGGGCACTTCCGCACCGAATACCAGACCGAGGACGGTGAGGCGCTACGCCGTGACGACGTGTACGCCCACGTTTCGGCGTGGGAATTCACGGGCGTCGGATGCGATCCGGTACGGCACAAGGAGCCGCTGGAATTCGAGTATGTCCATCTGGCCCAGCGAAACTACAAGTAACCGGCCGGCCGTTGCCCTGGCGCGGCTCGCGGCCCGCTCCAGCTATCGAGAGCGAGGCATTGAGCGTCGCGTCCTCGCGCTGTCGTACACGCGATGGACCCGGTGTGGCGGCAGGCCCTGTGCAGGAAGAGGCCAATTCATGCGTATCACGCTCAAGGTATGGCGTCAAAAGGGTCCCACCACCCGTGGCGAATTTGGCGACTACGAGATGGATGATGTCAGCCCGGACATGTCCTTCCTCGAAATGCTCGACGTGCTCAACGAGAAAATCCTCGCCGGGGGTGAGGAGCCGATCGCCTTCGATCATGACTGTCGCGAAGGTATCTGCGGCAGTTGTGGGATGATGATCAACGGTCAAGCGCACGGCCCGCAGCGCGGCACCGCCACCTGTCAGCTCCACATGCGGAAGTTCAAGGACGGCGACCACATCACGGTCGAGCCGTGGCGCTCGGCAGGCTTCCCAATCGTCAGGGACCTCGCGGTTGACCGCGCCGGCTTCGACCGAATCATCGAGGCCGGCGGCTATGTCAGCGCACCTACTGGTAGCGCCCCTGACGCCAATCTGATCCTGGTGCCGAAAGAGGCGTCGGACGCGGCCTTCGACGCGGCGGCGTGCATCGGCTGCGGCGCGTGTGTCGCCGCGTGTCCGAACGGCGCCGCCAACCTGTTCACCGCGGCGAAGACCGCGCACCTCAATCTGCTGCCGCAGGGACAGCCCGAGCGGTGGGTGCGAACGGTGCGGATGGTCGAGGCGATGGAGCAGCGCTTCGGCTCGTGTACCAACATGGGCGAGTGCGAGGCCGCCTGCCCCAAGGAGATCAGCATCGACTTCATCGCCTTGATGAACCGCGACTACGTCAAAGGCATGGTCAAGAACCGGCGGCTGGCCGGACAGCGCGGGTAGTGCAGAGTGAGACAAGCCGTTCGATTGTCTCGAAACCGCGGGCGACCGGCCGGACACGCCTGCCCAGTATGGCGGACCGCCCTCGGATCGCCTCGCCGGACCGCCCGTTGCTCGGTCATCGTCCGAGTGGACGTATCCACGCGGCGCCTGATTGGCCGTCTGATGTTGCACTCGAGAGGGGTCGATAATGGCGGAAATGTATCGGGTTCCGCTTATCCTCCACCCACAGCCGGAAGGAGGCTACA
>JBBQJF010000142.1:0-11890 GCA_038325665.1 Dehalococcoidia bacterium
GATCGTGGCGGCGTCTGGAGTGCGGTCAGAGGCGGATGGCGGCATCAATTTAACCTTTCGGCGGGGAATATGTTCGACGGCAGCGGATCGATGTTTGGCGAATACCTCCGATTGTGCTGGCAGCATGAGGCCAGAGCGCTACACTTATGTGAGGAAGATGGCGCGGGATTTCGCACCCGCGGCCAGTATCCTGCTATAAAAGGAGGATCATGATGTCGGGTCGATGGGAACCGTTTGATCAGCTTACCAGCCTGCGCGAGGCGATGAGCCGCCTGATGGACCAGAGTTTCACCTTCGCCGGCCGCGGCGAGGGCGGTACGGATCAAGCCCAGAGCGTGCCGATAAACGTCTTTGAGTCCGGTGACACTCTGATGGTGACGGCAGCGATGCCCGGTGTCCAGGAAGAGGACATCGATATCACCGTGCGCGGCAACACCATCACACTCGACGCCAAAGCGCGCGGCGACCTTAAGCCGGATGAAACCGGCAAGCGATATATTCGTCACGAGTTCCGCTATGGTCCATTCCATCGGATGGTGGAACTGCCGTTCGCCGTCGATTCCGGCAACGCCGATGCGACACTGGGCGACGGTGTCCTCACCGTACGCTTGTCAAAGGCGGCAAGCGAGCGCAGCCAGCGCATCAACGTCAAGGCGAGTACCGCGCCCCATAGCGCCGACGGACCACAGGTGCGATAGGGCAGTGCTCAGGTCCTTCACGCGATCAGCCGCCGGTTCGCCACCCCCTGTATGGGAGGGAGCACGAACCGGCGGCTTCGTCGTGGCGCGTCCTGGTGCGAGGTCAGCCGGCCCGTTCGGCTCTGATCGGGTGCCTCCTCCGAGACGCGGAATGAGACGCGGGCCATCCGCGCGGGGCCGCGGAATAACCGAACGACTCGTCCGTCGCATCCTAGTCGTCATCGTCTTGCACGGGTGGAATCGCCTGCTTGAGATGTCCGTTGGTACGGGGGCAGGCGTGGCCGGCCGGGTCCATTGGCAGCCCGCACAGCGGACAGTTCGGCCGGCCGGCCGCCACAACCTGGACGATTTGCTCGGCGAGTGCCCGGAACTGATCGGCCGTTGCCTGACAACTGAAGCTGGGGCGGTCCTGTTCTTCGTTCTCGACCCGGTACGCGAGCAGCAAAAAGACGCCCTCGCGTTCGTCAAACCCGAGCGCGAGCTGGCCGATTCGGAAATCCACCGTCGGATCACCACTGTAGGCAGTTGTAGGATCGGGAGCGGTCACCGCGCGTGACGAACGCGCCGACCGGAGGCGTCCGAGTTGCGTCTCTATCGCCTGACCAAGCGCGGCGAGTTGCTCCTTTTCGAGCCACAATGTCGCCGCCTCGGTATCATTCGCCGCCGCGACACAAAAGGTGCGCTGGCCGGGCTGGCCGAAGGACTGGGCCTGCAACCGGCTGATCAGGCCGAAGTCGTGGCGGCTGTCAGGCATCCTAGTCACTCCACCGGCATGAGTTGGGAACGCGGCGCACATATTATACACGGCGCGAGATGTTAGCCGATCGTTGCCGCGCGGCAGGCAGATGGTCGGCGCCGCGCTGTCAGCCGCCACGTCCGGGTCGCGGGAGCGGCGCTCTGCCACGGGGACCCGCCTGCACGCGCGGCAATTCTCTCCCCTATTGCATAGCGCGGACGGCGCAGTGCACACCACGCGAGACCCAATCGCCACCCGCGACCACCGATACGAACGTGGTCGCACTCGCTTTCCCCGCTTTTGGGCTGGTCCATGCTACCGTTGATACGGTCCCCCTTATCCCGATCCAGGAGTCGCGCATGACAATGACGAACACGCCCCTCGTTTATCCTAAAAGCCGGCGGGGTGACCAGGTAGATGACTATCACGGCACGCGGGTGGCTGACCCATACCGCTGGCTGGAAGACCCAGACAGCCAAGAATCGCGCGCCTGGATCGGGGCGCAGAATGCCGTGACCGACAGCTACCTGTCCGAGATCGCTGCACGGGGATCGATCCAACGACGGCTGACGGAATTGTGGGATTATGAGAAGTATAGCGCTCCCTTCAAGGAGGGCAGCCGCTACTTCTTTTTGAAGAACGACGGCCTCCAGAACCAATTCGTCCTCTACACGATGACCAGCCTCGACGCGGAGCCGCGCCTGTTACTCGACCCCAACGTGTTGTCGGAGGACGGCACTGTCGCGCTAACCGGTCTGGCAATCAGCGATGACGGCGGGCAATTGGCGTACGGAATCTCCGCATCCGGATCCGATTGGCAGGAGTGGCGGGTGCGCGATGTGGAGGCGGCCACCGACACCGATGATCACCTGCTGTGGGTGAAGTTCTCCGGCGCATCCTGGACGCTCGACGGCGCGGGCTTTTTCTACAGCCGTTACGACGCGCCGGATGAGTCACGGATGCTGGAGGACGCAAACTACTTTCAGAAGCTGTATTACCACCGAGCCGGCACAGCGCAATCCGAGGATATGCTCGTCTATGAACGCCCCGACCGCCGGGAATGGATGTTCGACGGTCATGTCACCGAAGACGGTCGCTACCTGATCATCTCGATCTCCGAGGGCACCGAACGAAAGAACCGCGTGTACTATCGGGATTTGGAGGGCGACGCCGGCCCCCAACACCCGGTCGCGGCGTTGCTCGACGACTTCGACGCGGCCTATAACTTCATCGGCAACGATGGGCCGTTGTTCTGGTTTCAGACCGATCTCGATGCGCCCCGCGGACGTGTGATCGCGATCGACACGCGGTCGCCCGAGCGTCAGCACTGGCACGAGGTCATTCCGCAAGCGGCTGAGACGTTAGAGACGGTTAGCCTTGTTAACAACCAGTTCATCACAACGTACCTCAAAGACGCGCGTAGTCAGGTGACGGTGTTTGACACGCGCGGCGTGACGGTGCGCGAGGTGGCGCTGCCGGGGATCGGTACGGTTCAAGGATTCGGCGGGCGGCGCGATGATACAGAGACGTTCTACGTCTTCACCTCGTTCACGGTGCCGGCGACGATCTATCGCTACGATGCTATCACCGGCGCGAGCACGATCTTTCGCCGCCCGGGGGTGCAGTTCGATCCTGACATGTATGAGACATCCCAGGTCTTTGCCACCGGCAAAGACGGCACGCGCGTGCCGATGTTCATCACACACAAGAAGGGTGTGGCGCTCGATGGGCGCAATCCGACGTACCTGTACGGCTACGGCGGCTTCGGCATTTCACAGACGCCGGCGTTCTCCGTGTCGGCGCTGGTATGGATGGAATTGGGCGGGGTATACGCTGTCACCAACTCGCGCGGCGGCGGCGAGTATGGTGAGGAATGGCACCAGGCCGGCGTCAAGTTGCGTAAGCAGAACACGTTTGACGACTTCATCGCCGCTGCCGAGTGGCTGATCGAGCACGGATACACCACGCCTCCAAAACTGGCGATCGGCGGCGGCAGCAACGGCGGCCTATTGGTGGGCGCGTGCATGACCCAGCGGCCGGACCTGTTCGGCGCGGCGCTGCCCGCGGTTGGTGTGCTGGACATGCTGCGCTTCCACAAGTTCACGATCGGCTGGGCGTGGACCTCGGACTACGGCTCGCCTGACGACCCGAAGGAGTTCCGCGCGATCCACGCCTACTCACCCCTGCACAATTTAACGCCCGGTACGTCCTATCCGGCAACCCTGATCACGACCGCCGACCACGATGACCGGGTCGTGCCCGCGCACAGCTTCAAGTTCGCCGCGGCGCTCCAGGCCGCCCACACCGGTGCGGCGCCCACCCTGATCCGGATCGAGACCAAGGCTGGACACGGCGCTGGCAAGCCGACCGCCAAGGTGATCGAGGAGGCGGCCGACCGCTGGGCCTTCCTCACGCGGGTGCTGGGGATGGATGAGCAAATCGGGGGGTGACGGGAACCGGAAGGGCCGCCGGGACCGCCGAGGACGCCAAGCGAAACATGGTGGAATACGTCCGGTGGAGACAGCCCTCCCCGTTCCCTTCGTGTCCTTGGCGTCCTTGGCGGTTCCGCTATCCGCCTATTTCAGCGCCAGCCGGAAGAGCGCGAGCACGTTGTACCAGGGGGCGGCGGCCGGGCGCTACACTTGTAGCAAGAGAGAGGAGCGACGGCATGGTAACTGTTGTCGTGCAGCGCCCTGACCAGGACGAAGGGACTCAGGTTGACCGCCGTGCCGGCCGTGGGGCCGATGGAGCGTCAAAGCGTTCGGAGGCGCCGGGCGGTGCACTCGCCCGGCGGATCGAACTGAACGCGGTTGGTGGAGGAACGGTCGTCATCGAGCTGGAAGAGAACGAGCCGGCGTGGCTCGCGCCAACGCTGCGGACCTTGGCGGAGATACTGCAACTGCGCCCCGATTGGGATTCATACGGGGCGCGCATAATCGATCCTGATGCTGTCGCTGACGCGCTCACGCTCCTCACCGAAACAATGCACATGCACACACCACCCCCGATCATAAGCCCCACGAACCGCGGCGGCATCCAACTCGAATGGCACACGCGGGGTATTGATCTCGAAATCGAGCGGACAGCACCTGACCGCGTCCATGTCTTCTGTGAAGACGATCGCCACGGGACGGAATGGGAAGGCGACCTCAGTGTTGACTTTTCCCGCCTCTCCGGATACCTAGCTGAACTGGCGCGCCGTGACCAAGAGCTAGCTGGCCGGAGTCTTGGATGACGGCAGGCGAGTTCGGCGACGATCCGACAATCGGGGACGGCGTGATCCTGTGGCGCCGGGTTCCGTCTTGGAATTGGATCTATGACGTGAATCAGGGCCGCTTCCGACCGAAGAGTACCGCGTTCGACGACCACCCCGATGGCAGCCCCATGTCCGTCGTCATCGCGGTGGAGACGGCCGGTCCAGAGGCCGTGATGGCCGGCCATGATGGATTTGCCCTCGCCGCCATTACCGTGGGGTCCGCACGCGCCTGTAATCAGGGTGTGGCGCGTGACCCGCTGCCCGGGAATGCAGCCCATGCCGTCGTCGTCGGTCGAAAGACCGAATCAGTCCGGCGACGGCTGGCACGCGGCGCGACCTGGGTGGTGCCACCCCCTGCCTCACCTCCAAGCTGAAGGCACGGTAGGCGGTAGGCTGATGCGCCGTGCCCGCGGATCGGGAGGGTGACGGGAACCGCCAAGGACCCCAAGCGAAACATGGTGGGATACGTCCGGTGGAGACAGCCCTCCCCGTTCCCTTCGTGTCCTTGGCGTCCGTGGCGGTTCGATCCGTCGCTACTTCAGCGCCAGCCGGAAGAGCGCGAGCACGTTGTGCCAGGCGTCCTCGGCGGCCTCCTTGCGATAGGAGTCGCGAGTGTCGTTGAAGAAGGAGTGGGGGGCGCCGTCGTACACCTTGACCTCGGCCTGCTTGCCCTTTTCCTTGAGCAACTCGCGCAGGCGCTCCACCTTGTCCAGCGGGATGCTGCCGTCCTCGGCGCCGAAGGCGGCAAACACCGGCGCGGTGATCTTGTCAATCTCGGGGAAGATCGCGTCTACCTGACCGGCGTAGAACGGGGCGGCGGCACCCACGTCGTCGGACGTGACGGCGGCGCGCAGCGTGAGCGAGCCACCCATGCAGAAGCCGACGACGCCGACCTTCGGCTGCGACACCTCGGGCAGCCCTTTGAGATGATTGATCGCGCCCTGAATATCGCGCATCGCCACATCAAGCTGCATCGCCATCACCAGCTTGCGGGCCTCGTCCGGCTCGGTCGCGACCTGACCATGGTATAGGTCAGGCGCCAGCGCGACGAAGCCCTCGCTCGCGAACCGCCGGGCGATATCCTTGATGTGCTCTTCCAGTCCCCACCACTCCTGGATCACGATCACGGCCGGGAACGGACCCGGACCCTCCGGCTTCGCCAGATATCCGGGGGCAGTGGAGCCGTCGCTGGGGAACGTGACCATCTCGCCATTGACCGCGGGCATGTGTCTCTCCTTTGGATGGGTGTAAGGTATTGGGTATTGGGGGGACGGCCCCGCCGCTCATCGTCGCCGGCCGCGACGCTATCCTACAAGGCACGCGCCCTACTCCCAAGTCTAGGCGCCGCGGCTCAAGCTGGTCACACTGGTGGCGTGTCATTCATGCCGGGCCTGAGCAGCAACAACGCCCCGATCAGCGCGGACCCCACCAACCCCGCCAGCGCCAGCGCCGCCGGCGCGCTCGTGACATCGGCCAGGGCGCCGACCGCCAGCGCGCCGATCACCTGCAACTCCCACGTCGTCTGGTAGACGCCCATCACCCGCCCCTGCAACTCGCGCGGCGTCCGCTGCTGGATGATGCTGCCGGTGCCGATCGAGTAGACCGCGCCGGTCGCTCCTGCCGCTACCAGCAACAGGAGCGCCAGCGGGTAGCTTTGGGTCAGGGCGAACGCGCCGACCACGAGGCCGAACGTGATCGCCGCGATAGTCGCGGCACGCGCACCGCCGAACCAGCGCGCAAAGGCCATCATCAGCGCCGCGCCGGCGAGGGCGCCGATACCCGCCGCCGTGAGCATCACTCCAATCGCCGCGCTGCCCCGACCGAGCACATCTTGGGCGAAGACCGGCGTGAGCGACTGGTATGCCATCGCCGTCATCGCCGGGATCGCGGAGACGAGCATCAACGTCCACACCGGCTCGTGTGCCGCGACGAAACGCAGCCCCTCTTTGAGATTCGCCGCGGCGCTCGCCGTGCGCGCCGGCGCGTCGCGGGGCAGTCGCACCAGGGCGACCAGCAGCACGTTGCCGGCTTGTCCCACCGCCATGATCGCGAATGTGCCCTCCGCCCCCAGGGTCAGCACCGCGACGCTCCCGAGCGCCGGCCCAACAATCCGGGCTGCCTGGCGGATGATCGATGTCAGGGCGATGGCGTTGACCAGATCGCCGGCCGGCACGAGCGAATGGATCATCGCCTGGCGGGCCGGCACATCGATCGCGTAGCAGATGCCCGACAGCAGGGCGAACACCAGCAGGTGCCAGACGGCGATCATGTCCGTCGCCGTCAATATCGCGATCGCCACCGCCAGCAACGCGACACACGATCGCGACGCCATCAGCACGGCCTTGCGGTTCATACGGTCGCTGAGCACACCGCCGATCGGCGAGAGCAGCAGCATCGGGATCGAGTCGCCGCCGAACACGAGCGCCAGATACAGAGCCGAACCAGTGAGTTCGTACACCAGCAGCCCCAGCCCCACGCGCAGGACCTGAAACCCGAGCACTCCCGCGCCGAAACCGCACCAAAAGATGCGGAAGTCGCGATGCCGCAGCGAGCGCAGCGCGCCGCCGCCCACTGCCGGACGCCCATCGATCGGCGGGCCGTGTTCCAAGGGGCGCTCCTGTTGGTCCCCTCCAGGCGCGGCGCGTCCGAGCGTGGGGTCGGCGGCGCCCGCGGCTTCTGGCTGGTTCATCGCTGCCGCTCCCGCCCATGACCACCCCACGCGGGCACATGCGCTGCAACGCGCCCCGCGGGCGTTGAGCGCCGCCGGTCCGGCGCCATCGTAACTGATTAACGCGGCCCGATAGGATATCCGGACGCGTCCCCAGGCGGTCACCTCTGTCTCGCTCGCGGCGACCGACCCGAGCGCGGTGAGCGATCGGACGGACCGGGTCAGCGCGGCTGTAATTCGGCCTCGTGTGGTTCCATGCGTAGTGCAGCCGGCGGATGGGCGATCCCGCCCGGCCCGCGCTACACTGGTCGCATCATGTGCGGCTGATGTGTCGTTGAGGTGAGGCATTCCATGAGCATCGAGTCCATTAACCCCGCGACCGAGCAGGTCGTCGCGACGTTTGACGAGTTCACATCCGAGCAGATCGAGCGGGCGCTCGCGGAGACAGATACCGCCTTCCGCTCGTGGCGGGAGACAAGCTTCGCCGAGCGGAGTGGGCTGCTGCGGCGGGCGGCAGCCGTGCTACGCGAGCGGAAAACCCACTACGCCGAGGTGATCACCACGGAAATGGGCAAACCAATCGCCGAGTCCGAGGCCGAGGTGGAGAAGTGCGCGTGGAACTGCGAGTTCTACGCCGGCAACGCCGAGGCCTTCCTCGCCGACGAGCGGGTCGAGACCAACGCGCGAGAAAGCTATGTAGCATACGAGCCGCTCGGCGTGATCCTGGCGGTGATGCCCTGGAACTTCCCCTTCTGGCAGGTGTTTCGCTTCGCCGCCCCGGCGCTGATGGCCGGCAACACCGCCCTGCTCAAACATGCCTCGAACGTGCCACGATGCGCGCTCGCGATCGAAGAAGTGTTCCGTGATGCTGGGCTACCCGAGGGCTGTTTTCGCACACTGCTAATCCCCGGCGCGGCGGTCGAGGCGGTGATCGGCGACCGGCGGGTGCGGGCCGTCACGCTGACGGGTAGTGACATCACCGGCGAAAAGGTTGCCGCCGCCGCCGGCCGAGCGCTGAAGAAGACGGTGCTGGAGCTGGGTGGCTCCGACCCGTTCATCGTGCTGGCCGACGCCGATCTCGATGCCGCCGCGACGACCGCCGCCCGTGCCCGCTTCCAGAATGCCGGCCAATCGTGCATCGCTGCCAAGCGTTTCATTGTCGAACAGACGATAGCGGACGAGTTCGAGACGAAGTTCGCGGAGGCGGTAGGCAAGCTCACGATCGGCGACCCGTCGGACGCGGAGACGCGGATCGGTCCAATGGCGCGCGGCGACCTACGCGATGACCTCGACCGCCAGGTGCGCGAATCGGTGGCGATGGGCGCACGGGTGGTCACCGGCGGCGGGCGGCGCGAGGGCCGCGGTTATTTCTACCAGCCGACGATCCTCACAGGCGTGACCTCGGAAATGCCCGCGTTCCGCGAGGAGACGTTCGGCCCGGTGGCCGCGGTGATCCGCGCGACGGATGGCGACCACGCGATCGCGCTGGCGAACGACTCCGATTTCGGTCTGGGCGCGGCACTGTGGACGCGGGACCTCGTGCGCGCCCGCGCGCTCGCCCGCCGCATCGAGAGTGGCTCGGTGTTCATCAACGGCATGGTTGCCTCCGATCCGCGGCTGCCGTTCGGCGGGGTGAAGCGCAGCGGCTACGGCCGTGAGCTGGCCGCCTTCGGCATCCGCGAGTTCGTCAACATCCAGACCGTGTGGGTCGGCCCCGCCCACGACCAGCCCAGCGCGTCCCACAAGGTCACGGCGACCGTCGAGTGATCGGAACACGCGCCGATGCCCAGGATCTCGGAGTTCTTCGGTATTGCGATCTACGTTTACTATCGAGAGCATCTGCCTCCACACTTCCACGCCATGTACGGGGACAGTGACGTGGCTAACGTGATCGACAATCTTTCCGTCTTGGCGGGCCGGCTTCCTGCCCGAGCAATCGGCTTGGTGATCGAGTGGGCTAGCCTGCATCAAGATGAATTGCGCCGCGTGTGGGCGCAGGCGGTCGCCCACGAGCGTCTGGATCACATCCCGCCGCTCCCATAGAGGAGGGTGAACCCATGCACCGAATCGTCGCCGTGAAGGTACTCCCCGCGTATAAGGTATGGATGCGCTTCGCCGATGGTGTCGAAGGCGAGGTAGACCTCTCGGACCTCGTGGGGAAGGGCGTATTTGCCGCTTGGAACGACCCTGACGCGTTCGCGCTGGTTGCCATCGATCCGCGAAGCCACACGCTGACCTGGGCGGACGGAATCGATCTTGCGCCGGACGCGCTGTACGCGGATCTCAGCGCCGAGCACGTTGCACGGACGTGAGGCCTGATCTGGCTCACCGCTGCCGTTCGGCGGGGTGAAGCGCAGCGGCTACGGCCGTGAGCTGGCCGCCTTCGGCATCCGCGAGTTCGTCAACATCCAGACCGTGTGGGTCGGCCCCGCCCACGACCAGCCCAGCGCGCCCCACAAGGTCACGGCGACCGTCGAGTAGTCACGAATCGGTTGTTTCTGCCGCCCTGAGTGAGTCTGGGTGTCGTGCAGTTCCACTAATGGCACAGGGTACTGCCGCGTGCAGTACTGCTAAGGATAGGAGAGGACTAAATGACCACGAACGACTCCGGCTGGCGGGGTTGGGCAGGCCCAGGTGGCCTTGCAGAGCACTTGCCGGCAGATCTCCCGGCGGAGCTACGACAACGCATCCTAACCGAGGCGCAGCGTCAGCCGCTCGTCGAGGTCACGTTGAGGCTCTATGGCTTGGACAGCGGCCGGTCCGAAGTTGAAGTGAAGCAGGGCGATGCCAGTGTCCTTGCCGGCACGGGTCCGGCCGGATTGGGCGAAACGGGGCCGGCGCGTGCGGTGGCCTACGCGCGGCTCGCCGCGGTGCTGCAACGCGAATTGCAGGCCGCGCTCAACATACTGGGGTCGGGATGATGCATCGCCAACCGGCGATGCCCTCGTCGGCTTGTCCTCAGTCGTTGTCGAGTGCGCTGAGGCTGGTGAACCCATGACCTGGGTACTTGTTGGCCATCTGGTGCTGGCCGTCGTCTTTGGCAGCGCGGCCATGCTCAAAGCGCGGGCCTTTTGGGCATTTGCGGACGATCTGCGCATCCCCTTCCGGGGTGCTTCTACCGGTGTGGCCGCCGCCGTCATCGGCGGTGAGGCACTCCTCGCGGTAGGCCTGTTCACGTTTGTTGGAGAGCCGCGCGTCCTGGCAGCAGCCAGCCGGTTCGTCGTGTTTGCCACCCTGTTCATCGCGTTACGGCTGATACTCACTGATGAAACCGAGTGTGGCTGCTGGGGCAGGAGTCGCACGTCGGGCGGTCACGCCTATATAGGCTGGCAGGATAACCCCCGACAATCCTTCTCCGATGTCCTACGTTCGGCCGGATATGGACTGCGTAACGGCACTGTCTTGCTCATGATGTGGATCTTTATGCAAAGTAGCGGACGATTTAGCCATGAATACGGTATGATAAATGCGATGATAGCAAGCTTTATTTCGACGATAATCATCGGCATTGGGCTTATCATATCGGTTATTCACCGGGTTCGGCAACTCAATCTACCAGATAATCCGCTAAAAGAGATGCTAGCGTCGAGGCTTGCACCCCTGGT
Organism: Dehalococcoidia bacterium; assembly: GCA_038325665.1. Taxonomy (GTDB): domain Bacteria; phylum Chloroflexota; class Dehalococcoidia; order CAUJGQ01; family CAUJGQ01; genus CAUJGQ01. Next base: position 10,964 of record JBBQJF010000142.1, read on the forward strand.
CGCTTTGTCGTGCCACATGGGCGATACGTCTAGTGACGGATGCAGCCTGTTGAAAAACTCCTCTGGGACGCCGTTCGACCGCCGCCGCCGGCATGCGGAGACTTCGCTCAGATTCGAGCCGCGGCCCGCCGCCCGGTCAAAACTGGATGGTTGGGTCGAGTTCTGCCTTTTTTCAACATGCTGGATGGATTGTGAGACAAGGTGACGACTCTCAAGTGGCCGATCATGCTACCGCATGAGTCCCGTGAAGCGGTGGGACATCCGGCCGGCTACTGACCTCTGTACTATTCTCTAAACACCCTCACGGCTGGCATGAACTGGCGGGCATGTTGAGCGACCAGCGGAGAGGTCATAGCTATATATCCTTGTAGATTTTGTTTCGTATCGGGTACACCATCACGGATTGGCGATGCGTTTGGGGCGTCAAGGTCAATTGGCCGGATTGGTCGGCATCGCGATATTTATCCTCGCCTCAAGGCTGAAACGGTCATGAGTCGTCACCCATGCGGTAGGATGCCCTTCTCCCGGCACTCACTGGGTGCGACAGCAATCATTTGGGGTGGGCAGCTTGGACTCGGCGTTATGACCCGGATCAACACATGGACCCTCTGGGCATGCTCAGCATGATAGCGTGGTTGGCGGATCCCTACGTGGGCGTGGTCGTCGGTATGACCTATGGGTTTACTCGGGGGTGCCAGCCACTGATGACGCACTTAGCTGGAAGGGCAGATGCGCGATGGCTGACCTTGGTTCTGCAGAATGCTGTGGACCGCGGCAAGACTCCAGCCCCAGGGTGATTTAATTTTCCATCGGGCCGCTCAGGAGCCGCAGGGCGATGGTCGGGTCCGCGCTGCAGGTGCGGCGTGCATCGGCGACGGTCCGCTCCCCGAGCTGACGCAGCAGGCCGATGACCAGGTTGCGCACGGT
>JBBQJF010000143.1:0-11841 GCA_038325665.1 Dehalococcoidia bacterium
GATGAAGTTGGCCAGCGATGAGCTGTAGTCGGGCACGATGTAGAACTTCAGGCCATCGAGGTACGGCCGGCCGGGAATGTGATAGGTGGGACTGCGCTCCAGCTCGATGACGTTTGAGCGCTGGTAGCTCTTGAACCGGAACGGTCCGGTGCCGATCACCTTCGTGCTGCTGATTTCGCCGTTGGCGACGATATCCTTGCCCTGACCGACAGGGAAGTAATGACTGGCGACGTTCATCAGGTACGAAGGCGTCGGCCGGCTGAATTTCACCCGGACGGTGAACGGGTCGGGTGTTTCCACGCCGGCCACCGTCGCCTGCGTGGCGGCGCGCGGGCTCAGTTTGCCCTGGGGCGGCTTCTTGAGCCAGTCGAGGTTGATCTTGACATCCTCGGCAGTGAAGTCGCCGCCGTCGTGGTATTTCACGCCGCGACGCAGGCGGAAGATCATCGTCGTCGGGTCGGGCTGCTCCCACGTCTCGGCCAGGTCAGAGACGATGTCGGCGGGCGTATCGCCGGGTTTGTCCTGGTTGAACTGGACGATCTGGTTGAAGCACGGCGCCACCGACCACACCGCGACATACGTGGTTGTCTGGCGTACGTCGAGGCTGGGCGGGTCCGTGGGTAGCCGCTGGCTGATGATACCGCCCGGGCGCGGCTGCTCCTGTGCCGCCGCGGGCGCGCCTTGGGTGCCCAGGGACGGGGCGTCTTTCGTCTGCTCCTTGCCGCTGCCACAGGCGGCCGCGAATGCGCCCGCTCCCCCGGCGACGACGATACCGAGCGCCGCCCGTCGGGGCAGAACCCCGCCACCATACAGCCGGCCTTTGCCGATCGTGGTCATGACCATGAACCTCCCCCTCCTCGCACGAGCAAGGATACAACAGACGGCGCCCGCATTCCGTGTTCGAGGCCGCCGTCAAGAGGCGACTCGTGAGACGTAGAATAGTCCCCCATCGAGCTGTTGCCAAGCTCTTTGCGCGGCCGGCGAGGGTCCAAGCAGGTTTCATCCGTCGGTGCACGGATCTCGACCACCGGCGAGTCGATGTCCGCCGGCCAACGCCGGCAATGGGAGCATATCGGGCAGCCCGGCGCACCAATCGGGCGCATCTCGTCCGGCAACGTCGCCGCGCTCGCGATATCAGGAATGCACAAGGTCCGACGGTCATCACTGGCAGGTGAAATGGATCGGCACGCCGGAGATCGCGGGGACGGCGACCCGCCAGGAGGGAGGCAGGAAGCGCTTGCTTCCCAATCACACGAATGTATCGACCCATCGCGGCCGTCCGCCTATCCTTGGCATAGCGCCGCCGCGGTGACATCGCGGAATCCCGCTGGAGAATCGACGATGACCGACCTGCCGTTAACCGGCGTGCGTGTGCTTGCCATCGAACAGGCAGTCGCCGCGCCGCTTTGCACGCGCCATCTGGCTGACCTGGGGGCGGATGTGATCAAGGTGGAGCGCCCCGATGGCGGTGACTTCGCCCGCGACTATGACACCATCCTCAACGGGCTGGCAACCTGGTGGGTGTGGCTCAACGGCGGCAAGCGCTCGGTGGCCGTCGATCTCAAGCACGAACGCGGCCGCGACGTGGTCGACCGTTTGGCGGCGCGCGCCGATGTGGTCGTGCAGAACTTCGGCCCGGGCGCGATGGAGCGCCTGGGTTTGGGCGTGGACCAACTTCGCGCCCGCTACCCGCGCCTAATCGCCTGCGCGATCAGCGGCTACGGTGACGCTGGCCCCTACGCCGGTCGCAAGGCGTACGATGCGCTGGTCCAGGGTGAGGCGGGCGTGATCGCGATCACCGGCTCGCCCGATCAACCGGCCAAAGCCGGCGTGTCGGTCGTCGATATCGCCACCGGCATGTACACGTTCTCCGCTATCCTCGCCGCGCTGCTCCAACGGGGACGCACCGGCGAGGGTGCGACTATCCGCGCGACGTTGTTCGATTCGATCGGCGAGTGGATGAACCCCGCGATCCTGGCCGCCGCGGCCGGCCGAGCGCCGAAACGCGCGGGCGACCGGCACGCGTCGATTGTCCCGTACGGCCCGTATCGTTGCGCCGGTGGCAGGCGCGTCTCGATGGCGATCCAGAATGAGCGCGAATGGACCCGGCTCTGCACCGAGGTGTTGCAGCGCCCCGATCTGGCCCGCGATCCGCGGTTCGGGCGCAATGAGTTACGGCTGGCGAACCGCGCGGTGCTGGAGCCTTTGATCGAGGAGATGCTGGCCAATGTGTCGGTGGAGGAGGCCGAGCGCCGGTTAGAGGCGGCGGGCATGGCCTACGGCCGCTTCAACGAACCCGCCGCCGTGCTCACCCATCCCCAGGTCGTCGAACGAGATCGCACGCGCACCGTTCGGACCCCTGCCGGCGACGTGACGATGCTCCGTCCACCGTTCAATGTCGATGGCTGGGACGTGCCGGCGGCGGCCGTTCCGGGCATCGGCGAGCATACCGACGCCGTGCTTGCCGAGCTTGGCTACGATCGCCAGTCGGTCGCGGAACTGCATGCGACAGGCGCGGTAGCGTAGTGCACTTTCGGACCAGCCGTTGGTGTACTCCGTGACCGAGGGAGCCATTGAGTTACCGACGCGCCACACCGCGAATGTCGCGGGAGTGGAGCGCGTCCACGAGGAGCGACCCACCCGGTCGCCTCTACTGGAGGATAGGGACCGCGCGCCTGTCGGGCGGCCCCGCCCCTGGCAGCCGGTCACGCGTAGGACGGCTGCTCGACGGACCCGCCCGCGTGCGCGGGTTCCAGCATCTGAGTCGCGGGCTGGACCGCCGGTTGCAGCTCACATGTGCGCAACGCCGCGAATGAGGTCAGCGCGACATCGATCTGGTCGTCGTCGGGCGTCTTGGTCGTCAGCGCCTGAAGCGCGATGTTCGGCAGGAACATGATGCGTACGGCGAGACTGCCGCTGTGGCGGCCGCCGATCCGGAGCAACTCGTAGGCGACGGCGGCGATGGCGGGAATCAGCATAATCCGCGAGAGCGCTCGTACGGCAAACCCCTGGTCCACCAACAGGTCAAAGGCGAAGAAGGTGACAAACGCGACACCCATGACCAATACCAGAAAGCTGGTGCCGCAGCGCGTGTGCTCCTTGGGGAACGCGCGGACACCCTCGGGCGTCAGCGGCGCGCCGGCCTCATGCGCATGGATCGTCATGTGCTCGGCGCCGTGATACTGAAACACGCGGCGGATGCCGGGGATGCGACCCACGAAGGCGATATACCCGACGATCAGGGCGACCCGCGCGACACCCTCGACCAACATCTCGACCGGGCGAGACACGCCGGCAAAGTCAAGCAGATTCGCGAGCAACATGGGCGCGGTGAAGAATACGCCGGCGATGAAAGACAGCGCCACCACCACCGAACCCCAGAACGCCTTCTCCGGGAACTCGGTCCGGCCGTTGTCTCGGGCCGTGCCTTCCATCGATACGTTGGAGGAGAAGGCGATCGCCCGCATGCCAAGCGCCAGCGTTTCCGCCAGCGCGATCACGCCCCGGATGAACGGCAGGCGGCCGGCCGGGCGCGCGTGGACGCCCCCGATCGGCTGGGCGTGCACCGCGATTGTTCCATCAGGCCGACGGCAGGCAATCGCCATGCCCGCCGGTCCCCGCATCATCACCCCTTCGAGTACTGCCTGTCCGCCGTAGGTGGGAGAATTCGTCATGTCTCACGTTCCTGCTAAGAGTGTGGCCGAGTTCGTCACGTATTTGTTATATAGTCGGCAGGATCATCGGGGATGGCAAGCCCCGCCCCGAAAACACGTCCGGCGTCCGGCTGGTCTCTGCCCCATCTATCAATGCATGGTATCGTGAGGCTCGCCCGTGACGCGCGACACGCGAACCGGCGGACACTCCGGCGGCGCCGCGGGCAACAATCGACGTGGCGTGCAGTCGCGACGGGAGCGAGCCACACGCGTGTCAGTGAAGACGAGAAGAATGGGGGTGGACACCATGCCTGATGTCTTGTACGAACGGCGCGACCGACTCGCGATCATCACGCTCAACCGCCCCGAAGCGCTGAATGCGCTAAACTCGTCGCTCCGGCGCGACCTGCTCGATGCCTTCGTCAGCTTCCGCGACGATCCCGGCGCCTGGGTGGCGATCGTCACCGGGTCAGGGGACCGGGCGTTCTCGGCGGGCGCCGACCTCAAGGAGATGAGCGCCGGCCGGCAGGCCGAGCTGGCCGGGGAGCCGGTTGACCCGTTCTGGGAGGCGGAGCGGGTCGCGCTCAACCGTGGACTCACGATCTGGAAGCCGATCATCGCCGCGATCAATGGCTTCTGCCTGGCCGGCGGCCTCGAACTCGCGCTGGCCTGTGATATGCGGATCGCCGTCGATCACGCCCGCTTCGGACTCACCGAGGTGCTGCGCGGCATCCTCCCCGGTGGTGGCGGCACCCAGCGGCTGCCCCGTATCGTGCCGTTCGGCATCGCCCTCCAGATGATGCTCACCGGCGAACATATCGACGCCGCCGAGGCCTACCGTATCGGTTTGGTGAACAAGGTCGTGCCGTCCGCGACGCTCATGGCTGAAGCCGTGGCGCTGGCCGAGCGGATCTGCGCCAACGCGCCCCTCTCCACCCGCGCGATCAAAGAATCTGCCTATCGCGGCATGAATGGGTCGCTCGAAGAGGGACTGCGCGTCGAGTCGTTGCTGTCCCGCATTATTCGCACGACCGACGACTCGCGCGAGGGTCCGCGCGCCTTTGCCGAGAAGCGCCCCGCCGCGTTCAAGGGACGCTAGCGGCGCGTTGTCCTCTGCTGACACCATGCTGACACATGCCCCTGGTACGGTGTGAATGCCGTGGTGAGAGCGCGACGTGGTGGAACGGGAGGCGTTCAGATGTCTGGGCAGATATCGGCACGGGATCGCACGATGCCGGAGGCGGGACGGCCGGCGATGACGGCAGGGTACGGGATTGCCTCGGGCAGCGAGGGACTGCTGTCGTGGAGTCATGTCACCGAGCGGATGGCGCGCGCCCGCAATTACTGGGTGGGCACGACACGGCCGGACGGGCGACCCCACATCGTGCCGGTTTGGGGGGTGTGGCTGGATGAGACCTTCTACTTCAGCACCGACCCGGCCTCGCGCAAGGGTCGGAATCTGGCGGTGAACTCGGACCTGGTGGTGCATCTCGAGAGCGGCGACGATGTCATCATCTTCGAGGGCACGGCCGAACAAGTGGCCGGCGTCTCGCTGCCGGCCGAGTTCGTCGATGCATACGACGCGAAGTACGGGTTCCGCCCGGCGCCGGACAGCGCCACCCAACCCGTCTACGCCCTCCGCCCGCGCGTGGCGCACGCATGGCTGGAGCGCGATTTCCCGAACACCGCCACGCGCTGGCGCCTCCCTTAGGGCCGCGTCAGGTGCCCCATGAATGCGCGTCATCGGTACACGGGTAGAGGGCGGAGCACGCGTTACATCGGTCGGGGCGACGCGTTCGTCGCCCCTATGTCTGCAAACGACGCGGCCAGGGCGACCCACCGGGTCGCCCTTCCCTCATGTCCGCGCCTGTCACTGGTGAGGGCACGTCGTGGCGGTGTTGCGCCACCGCCTTACAGGCACAAATCCCGCTTGCCGCCAAGCGTAAGCGAGCGGACATCGCTGGGAACCTGGAAGGTGGCGACGGTCATCTCGGTGATGCCGGGCGCGAAGTTCTCGTAGTGTCCCTTGACGCTGTAGGCCCGTCCGAGGTCGACCGGGTCTGGCGGATAGACCTTCCAATCGAATTGCCGGCCGCGTTCGTCGGTTACACGCGCCGATGGCGCGCCGTACAGCGCCTCATCCTTGGCGCTGAGGTTGGTGACGTTGATGAAGGCGACCACCCACATCGCGTTGCCGGGGGCGGTCTGGCCGATCACGGTCTTTATCCACTCGACCCGCGCGACCTCCAATTCCAGCTCGACGCCGTAGTTGCACACGGTCGCGCGCTGTCCGACCAACGTCTCGGCCGGGTTGGCCGGGCCAGCCGCCACCGGCGCGGCAGCGGCGGCCGGCGACGGCGCGGCGGCAACGGCCGCATTCGCCTCACCGAGCGTCGCCACCACCGTGCTGCTCTCGCGCATCGCCGGCAGCGCGTTGGCGTCGTCCACGATGAATGACATCCGATAGCGCACGCCGTTATTGACGATCCATCGCGTCCCGTCCTGGCCGGCAACGAACGCCCCGTCAGGCAGCGCCGGCTGCGAGCGCGCCCATCGCGCTCCGCCGACCGCGGCGAGGACAGCCACCAGCATCAGGACTGCTCCACGTTTCAGCCACGCACTTGTCATCGACAACCTCCTTTGAGTTTGGACACCCTATCATAGTAGTCGGGCGGCGGCGGCGCATCACGCCCCGGAGCGACAGCGCACGGTATTCCTCAGGAATCGCGACCGTTTTCTCACCACCCGGTGGGCGGCAGGCGCCGCGACCGACTCCACGACTGCATCAAGGCATACGAATCGCCTAGAATGTGGTTGCGCGACACCGTGACTGTCCATGGGCCACGCGGCCTTCAACGCACACCTCCCCCTGCACCCCACTTCATACCTGGAAGATCATCATGGACACCTACACCGCGATCGTCACCAAGCGCGACACCCGTGCCTTCGATCCGCGCCCTATCGCCGGGGATTCCCTGCGGCGCATCTTGCAAGCCGGGCGGATGGCGGGAAGTTCAAAGAACATTCAGCCGTGCCGGTTTGTCGTTTTACAAGATCCCGAACGACGCAAAGAAATCGCCGCCTGCGGCGACTGGGCCACTCATGTTCCCGACGCGCCGTTGGTGATTGCCGTGGTACTGACCCCGGGCGGTGGACCGTTCGACGCGGGCCGCGCCGCCCAGAACATGATGATCGCGGCGTGGGCAGAGGGCATCACCTCCTGCCCAACCTCGATGCACAATGCCGCGTGCGCCGAGCAGACTCTGGGCGTGCCGCCCGAGCATCGCGTCGCGATCGTACTGCCGTTCGGCTACCCGCCGGAGAGCACCGGTCTGCGCTCGAACGGGCGGCAGCGCGCCCCAATCGATGAGATGGTCCATTGGGAGCGGTGGTGAGGTCGACGCGCTGATCAGTCCGATACGGCTGATCGGAAAGCTCGTGTACTGAAGCTCACGCTCGGGTGATATCTACATGCCGTCAGCCGCGAACCGTGCACACTCCGCCCGAGATGCGGATGATCCATGAGGGCGGCTGTATGCGCGTGAGGAGCGATGATCAGGCGGTGGTCGCCGGACGAAAGGCCGCGCCGGTGGGCGGCATGTTCGCCGCGTTGCGCGTGCCCGATTACCCGAAGCTGTGGATGAGCGGTTGGTTGTGGGCGTTCACCCGCTGGATGTCGGTATTTCTCGCCAGCTACCTGATCAACCGTATTACCGGGGCGCCTTTGCTCGTCCAACTGGCGGGCGCGGCGTTCTTCGCACCGATGTTCTTCGGCGGTATCATCGGCGGGGTGATCTCCGACCGGTTCGACCGGCGGGGCACGATCATGAAGCAGCTCGCCCTGCTCGTGCCGGTCGCGCTGCTGATGGGCGTGGTCGTGCTGTCAGGCAGGGTGCAGGTCTGGATGGTCTATGTGTTCATGCTCGCGGTAGGCGTGGGCGGTGTGCTTGACATGACCAGCCGTCGCGCGCTCGTGTACGACATGGTTGGCGCCGATGGCATCACCAACGCGATGGCGATGGAGGCGATCGCTCAGACCGGCGGCAGCATGCTCGGCTCGCTCGTCGGCGGCGCCGTGATCAACTTCACCGGCACGGGGCAGGCGTTCTTCGTGATTGCCGCCGCCTACGCCGCGTCGTGGCTATTCATGGCGGCGATGCGCTCGGTGCCCAAGGAGTCATTACCCGTGGCCGGCGGCTCGGTGCGCGGCGATATCGGCGCCGGACTGCGCTATGTGCGCGGGCGCCGCCCGATTATCGACATCCTCGGCGTCACGGTGTTGATGAACTTCTTCTACTTTTCGTACACGCCGATGGTGCCGGTGTTTGCCGACCGGCTGAACGTGAACGCGCTGTGGGCCGGTGTGCTGGCGAGCGCGGCCGGCCTGGGCTCGCTGGTGGGAGCGGCGGCGATCGCGGCGCGGGCGCGGCCGCGGCGGCGCGGCTGGACCTATATTCTTGGCCCGGCTGTCGCGATGGTGGCGTTGTTCGTGTTCGCCGTCGCGCAATGGTATCCGCTCGCCCTGCTCGCCCTGGTCGTGGCAGGCGTCGGTCAGGCCGGGTTCGGCGCATTGCAGGGTACGCTGATCCTGCTCGCCGCCGGTCCGGCGATGCGCGGACGCGCGATGGGTGTATTGAGCATGGCGATCGGGGTGTTGCCATTCGGCATGATCACGCTGGGGATCATCGCGCAGACCTCTGGCCCGGCCGTCGCGCTGATCGTCAGCGTCGTGCTGGGATTGACAGGGTTGACGGTGTGGGCCGCGCGCTCACGCGAATTGCGCGCGATTGATTGACGGGTTGGTCAACAAGGCGCGTGGGAGGGCACCATATCGCCATGACGTACCAGGCAACATTAGTCGAGGGCGACGGTATTGGCCCGGAAGTCATCGGCGCCGCCCGGCGCGTGATCGAGGCGGTGGGCGTGGACATCGCGTGGGACAACCAACCGGCGGGAGCGGCCGTTGTCGAGCGGGAGGGCACGCCTCTGCCGGATCGGGTGCTCGATTCGATACGGCGGACAAAGGTCGCGCTCAAGGGACCGGTGACGACACCGGTGGGCACGGGCTTTCGCTCGGTCAATGTCGCGATCCGCAAAGCGCTCGACTTGTACGCGGCCGTGCGGCCGGCGAAGTCGTATCCGGGCACACCCGCCCGCTACGGCCACGTCGATATCGTCGTCGTGCGCGAGAACACCGAGGATGTGTACGCCGGCATCGAGTTTGATTACGGCGCGGCGGACACGAATGAGCTGGTCCGGTGGATCGAGGCCCACTCCGATGACAAATTCTCCGACGACGTCGGCGTCTCGATCAAAATGATCTCGCGCCATGGCTCCGAGCGGGTGATCCGGTTCGCCTTCGAGTACGCGCGCCGTAACAATCGCAGGCGGGTGATCGCGGTGCATAAGGCGAACATCATGAAGTCGTCGGACGGATTGTTCCTGGCGGTGGCGCGCGAGGTGGCGGCGCGGTACCCGGACATCGGATTCGGCGACTTGATCGTGGACAATCTGTGCGCCCAACTGGTGCAGCGGCCCGAGGCGTTCGACGTATTGGTGCTGCCTAATCTCTACGGCGATATCGTGAGCGACCTCACCGCCGGATTGGTGGGCGGGCTGGGACTGGCCCCCGGCGCGAATTTCGGCGCCGACACGGCAATGTTCGAGCCGGTCCACGGCAGCGCGCCCGACATCGCCGGACAGGATCGCGCCAACCCCACGGCGGCGATCCTCACCTCGGTGCTGCTGCTACGACATCTCGGCGAGATCAACGCCGCCGACCGCATTGAGCGCGCCGTCACCGAGGTGCTGCGCGAGGGTGCGGTCACAACAGCCGATCTGCCACGCCGGCCCCATGGCCGGTTGGCCGGCACCCGCGAGTTCACCGATGCGATCATCGCGGAGCTGTGACCCACGGCCGGTGTGTGTCGCACGGGAAACCATCAGCGCGGCGGGCAGGCGTGGCCGCCCGTGCCTTGACGCCGCGTCACGGGTCCATGTCACTCCCCCGCGGCGGTCGGGCGGGCGTGGGACACGCACAGGGGCAGCACTCCCGAGCCTCGACACCCCCCGGCGTGACCAGTCCACACCGGCGAAAGCGCAGCCGCCACACCGGGCGACGGTCGCCGGCGCCGAGTCGTTTTGCCCAGGTTGAGTGAGCGGCCGCGAGATCCGTAGTCGTGGCCGGCCGGCCCTCGATGAGCGCCAGGCCATGCGTGGCGTAGCCGCCGCCGATCTGCTCGAGCGCACCGCTGTCAAACGCGCCCATCCCGGCGATGTGGTCGCGCTCGGTCACGGAGAGCAGCATCGTGATAACGGCGCCGGGCCGGGCCATACGCGCCATGCCGGCAAGAATCACGGGATCGGCTTGGAGCAGACCGCGTAGCAACGAACCCCAGGGGAAATGTACCGTCAGCGAGGCGGCAATACCGTCCACTTCGGGCGGGAGCGACTCGGCGGCGGCGGCCACGAACAGGGCGTTCGTCAGACCCCCCCGATGGATAGCGCGCGACGCGCGGCGTGACGCCTCCGCCATCGACCCGGCATCGGCATCGACACCGATCATCAGGACATCCGGACACGCGGCAGCGACGGCCAGGGCGAACCGGCCGTCGCCCGTCCCCAGGTCGATGACCGTCTCGGAGTAGCGTGCGGTCAACGACGCGAGTTATCCGACATCCACCTCAAGTACACGACGACCGTTCACGATGCGCATGGTACGTTCCTGTCTAGTCAATGTCCGACGAGCGGTTCGATTGACCCGAACACGGGGGCGACCCATCATGTCGCCCCGACCTAAACGTCGCGGGCGTTTCTCTGTAAGGGCGACCCACCGGGTCGCCCGGTCTCACCCCGTGTACAAACGGACCCATGCAATCAGAACCGAACCGGCCGTCTGATCATGCACGAGGTAGGACCAAGACTCGCGTGTCAATCTTAGACTAGCCCAGGTGAAACGTGAAGAGTCCGTGTGAATTGGCGCACAAGGTCTGGCGCACTTGTCTTGTTGCCGGCAAGCGCACCACTCTCGCCCACCCCTCCCCTCGCGGCGGAGGGGCGCCACCGTCGTCGCCTTCTCTCTCGCGGCTGGCCCCGCGTGCCAGCGCTCCGTGGACCCTTGTGGTCACGCGTCTCCGCGTTTCCTTGCACGGGAGGAGGCCGGGGCAGAGGACGGCTCGCGTGAGACGATTAGATGCTTCCTCGAGACGTATCGCACGCGGCCATGTCACCAGTCTGGTAGCCGGTGGCGAACCAGCGCTGGCGCTGGGCGGCGGAACCGTGTGTCCAGGTCTCGGGGTTCACCCGGCCTTGGGTTTGCTTCTGAATGCGGTCGTCGCCCACCGCCGACGCCGCGTCGAGGCCGTCGTTGATGTCTGCCTGCGTCAGTTTGGTGAGATAGCCGGTTGCGACGGCATGGTTCGCCCAGATACCCGCGAAACAGTCTGCCTGCAACTCCGTGCGAACTGCCGCGCTCTGCGGCCCGTCGCGATCACCGCCGCGCTGGTCGAGCACGCCGAGCAAATTTTGGACGTGATGACCGTACTCATGCGCGACCACGTACGCTTGGGCAAACGGGCCGCCCTGTGCGCCAAACTTCGTTCGCAGTTCGTCAAAAAAGCCCAGGTCGATGTACACGGCCCGGTCGAGTGGGCAGTAGAACGGTCCGACCGCGGATGTGGCCGCGCCGCAACCGGTCTGGGTTCCGCCGGTGAAAAAGGTCGTTTTGGAGAGGGTGTAGTTGCTGCCGCGGCGGGCGAACTCCTCGGACCAGTACTTCTGCACACTGTTTACCACACCGAGGATGCGACAGTCCTCACGCGCGTTGGCGTCGGCGCCGGTGCGACAATTCTGGACGACGCTGCCGCCCGTCCCGGTTTCGCCGTCGGTTGACTGGTTTTGGAGGCCGCCCAGACCACCGGCGCCGCCAGATGCGGGGCCGGTGGAACCGTCACCGCCGAGGTTCCCCCCGAAAAGCAGCGCCAGCACCGCGATGATCAGCCCAATCCCACCGCCGCCAGCCGCCATCCCGCGACCGGGGATGCCGCCCAGTCCGCCCCGCCTGCCGCGCCGGTCATCGACCTGCGAGGGGTCCAGCTTCACATCGTCGTCAAACTCCACGGCTGTCCTCCGATTGGCTCACGCGGGCGAACCGCGCGTTCGAGCGGTCGCGGTACACGCTGGTCCGTCC
>JBBQJF010000144.1:0-11598 GCA_038325665.1 Dehalococcoidia bacterium
TTTGGGCACGGGAAGAACGAGAAGACTATCGCTCGCGAGCGAAGCTACTTGGAGCGAGTCGCGAAGTCCATTTCCTCGGTGTGCCGGGGGATGAATTGCTTCGGCGGTTGAAACGAAGAAATTCGCAACTTTCGCCAACGGATTTCCATATCTCCGAAGAGATGATGAAACCCTGGATTGCGTTCTTTCAGGAACCGACACCCGACGAACGAGAGCGCAGAGAATAACCACGAGGCTCGGCCGCGGAAAATGGAACGAAACCATCGTTTGCGCGGGTGTCATCGAGACGTCTGACCTGACAATGCTGTATTTAAGATCTGTTTGCATTGACGGCGACTAAGCCGCCGTACACGCCGTTGCAGCCGACCGCTTCGTGCGCGAGATCGTGCCTTTTTGAAGGTGGTCAGCAGCGCGCTTGCGGCAGTTGAACGGCAATCCGTTATGCAGCTATGGGAGCGTCATGCCTGAACTGACCCGCGAAGCTCTCATCGACGCCGTCAAGGCGGCTGCGGAAACGGTCGGTTCTGAGAAGTACGTTGCCGAGGTCGAGGTGGAGATGATTGAGTTCGACGATCAATGGGCGCCGTACGTGTCGGTCGAAGATGCCTCTAAGAGCCTGTTTGAAATTATAGTGAAGTGAGCTAATGTGGGATTATGACAGATGCACCATATCCCAGCGACCTGACGGACGAGCAATGGATCATCCTCGCGCCCCTGCTCCCATCGGGTCCGCCACCGGGGCAGGTCGGCCGGCCGCGGGTCGTGGACCTGCGCGCGGTGGTCAACGCGATTCTGTCCGTGACACGGACCGGCTGCCAGTGGCGGGCGGTGCCCCATGACCTACCGAACTGCCACACGGTGTCCTGGTATCACCGCAAGTGGCGGGATGATGGGACCTGGGAACGCGTGACCGATGTCCTGCGCCGCCGGGTGCGCGCGCACGCCGGTCGGGACCCGGAACCATCCGTGGCCATCATCGACTCCCAGTCGGTGAAGACGACGGAACGGGGGGGGTGGTCTGGCTACGACGCGGGCAAGAAGGTCAACGGCCGCACGCGGCACATCCTGGTGGATACCATGGGCCTGCTGCTGCGGGTGGTGGTGCATGCGGCCGATGTGCAGGACCGGGACGGGGCGCGGTGGGTGGTCGCGCGGGCGGAGCGCGATCAACTAACGCATCGACGGGAGCGGATCTGGGCGGACGGGGGCGACGCCGGCAAGCTGGTGGACGGGGTGCAGGAGCACGATGGATGGTGCCTGGACATCGTGCGCCGTACCGACGACGAGCCAGGATTTGAACTGCGACCGCACCGCGGGATCGTGGAGCGGACGTTCGGCTGGTTGGGCCGCGACCTCCGCCTGAGCAAGGACTATGAGTTCTACACGGGCGTCGCGGAGGCTTTTATCTATGCCGCTATGATCCACCTCTCACTTCGCCGTTTGACTGGGTAATACCAATTTCAAACGGGCTCTAAGCCCGATGATATTCGAGAGCTCCTAAAGACGGGGCAGATCCAGGCGGCGGGGAAGGAGGCGAGAATCTACCAGCTCACTCCCGTCGCGCAATCGTGATGACGCCCGGCGCGATGCTGGTGCGGCGCCGGTTCGGTCGGTGCAGCGATGATCCGGTCGTTGTTGGGTCGCCTCGTCCGCGCGTGGGTCGAGACAGCTAGCCCGGCAACACCCGCACCAGCCAATCGTCGATGTCGCGCCGGCCACGGCGGGCCAGTGCGGTGCCCGGCAACAGCGAATCGAAACCGTGGGGAGCGCCGGGATAGACCCGTAAGTCGGTCGGGATGCCCGCATGGGTCAGCCGCATCGCGTAGTCCACATCTTCGTCGAGAAAACCGTCGAGTGCACCCACTGTCACGAAGGCCGGTGGCAGCCTCGTGAGATCGGTGGCGGCGGCGGGCGCCGCATAGATCGGCACATCTCCGTCGGCCCGTCCACCGAGGTAGGCGTTCCACCCGAAGGCGTTCGACGCTGGCGGCCAGATCGGTACCTGCCATTGACTGGACGCCGTCACCCGCCGGTGGTCGATCATCGGGTAGATTAGCAATTGAAAGATGAGAGGGATCTCGCCCCGGTCACGCACGAGCAGCGCCAGTCCGGCGGCCAGACCGCCACCCGCGGAGGCGCCACCAATGCCAATCCGCGCCGGGTCGATCCGCAGGTCGGTGGCCTGCTTGAACACCCACTGCAGCGCGGCGTAACAATCATCCAGTGGTCCCGGATACGGCGTCTCCGGCGCCAATCGGTACTCTACGGAGACTCCCACGCAGTTGAGCGCCCTGCACCACGTGTCGAACCGCGGGTCGTCGGCGAGATACGAGCCGAGGATATAGCCGCCCCCGTGGATCCAGTAGATGCAGGGTAACGGCTCCGCCTGATGCACGGGGCGATGCACTCGAATGGTGACGTCCGGCGCGCCCGCTTGGCCGGGAACCGCGTAGTCGCGCCGCTCTACCTGGTCGGACAGCGTGATACCCGCGAGTTGGGCCATCCGCTGTCGGCGGATGGCCGGCAACCCTTCGACGGTGAGCGCCGTCGTTGGCGGCATCTGCCTGAGGGCTTCGGCGATCTCGGGGTCGAGCAAGGCTTGCACGTCCATCCTGGTGCGCCTCCGTGGAGGATTGATTCTGCGCTGCATCCTACCCTTTCACGCGGTCAGTGTCGCGTGCGTCGGGTGCAGCACAAACAGCTATCAACTCGTATCGACCATCTCCGGATTTCGCTCGAACCCTCGCATTCCGAGCCACTGGCGGAATCGGAATGCGAGGGTTCCTACAGCCCCTGGTAAACCGAGGGGAGCCTGTGGCTACCGCACTATAGCCGACGAGATGGCGAACTGACAGATTGGGAAGTTGGTCGGGCCGGACTCCCGCCAGCTCTTCGAGATCAACGGGGTGAAGCTCGGCGTCGTGATTTGTCATGAGAGCTGGCGTTATCCCGAGACGGTGCGATGGGCGGCGGTACGGGGCGCCAAGATCGTCTTCCATCCTCATCACACCGGAAGTGATCAAACGGGTGTCCGGCTGACGCGGTGGGGTGATGCCGCCAGCCCGTACTATGAGAAAGCGATGATGTGTCGCGGCTTGGAGAACACGATCTACTTCGCCAGTGTCAACTACGCGATGCGCTTCCAAAAGTCGGCGACCAGTCTGATCACCCCGACAGGGTCAATGCC
The DNA here is from genome assembly GCA_038325665.1 of Dehalococcoidia bacterium. Lineage (GTDB taxonomy): Bacteria > Chloroflexota > Dehalococcoidia > CAUJGQ01 > CAUJGQ01 > CAUJGQ01. Next base: position 3,188 of record JBBQJF010000144.1, read on the forward strand.
AAGCGTACTTACCCCATGGGCAGGAGGGCGTGCTGGTGCAGACCATCAACCTCGAGGACGCGACCGGTTTGCTCGCCGCTCGATACGCACCCGAACGCTATAAGGAGGTCATGGCGGAGCCAGCGGCCCGCCACCACATGCGGCTGGCGCCGCCCCACTGACCCGACGTGGGCGGCATCCCCCACCCGCGCGCGGACGAGACGGCCGGCGCGGGTGGATGGGGGATCCGTCCGGCGGCGGAACAGTGGGGCGGACACTACTTGATGGCGTAGGCGTTGGCCGGGGAGCCGACGCCGCCGGGCAGGTTGAGGGGCGCGGCCACGAGCATGCACTCGTACACCCCGTCCTCGGCGCAATCAGCGGCAAGATCTTCCAGGAACCAGAACTCGCCGATGGGGATGCCCAGCAACGGAATCAGTCGCCGGTGCTGGAAGCCGACCGCCGGCTCCACCGGCAGCGCCTCCAGCGCCATGTTGTCGGCGGCGGCGGTGGCGATGTGGTGATCCCACAGCCACGCCGCAGTCTCCTGATGCGCGTCCAGCCCCGGACAGGCCAGCCCGCCCTCGCCGGGATGGACGGAGTCCACCAGGCGCTCGCGCTCGGCCCGGTCCAGGGCCAGATACCACGTCAGCCACCCGGTGCGGAGCAGCAGGATATCACCCGGCTGGAACTCCACCCCCTGATCCGCCGCGATCTGCTCCATTAGGTAGCCGTCCATCGCCAGCCGGCGGCATGGGTCGAACGGTTCGCCCCGGCGCTCCATGTACCGGGGAAGATCGATCAGCACGCCTCGGCCGACGATGCCGTGCCGCGCCCACTGCTCGATGCCGAGCGCGCCCCGGTCAATGTCCTCCTCCTGCCGGCCGCCCCAGTAGCCGAACTCGCGGTAGCGGACATGGCGCAGGCTGTCCCACTGGCTCGAGCCCTGGAGGTAGAAGTTGTCGAGCGAGTCGTCGCGCCCGCCGCGGTTGACGTAGATGTGGTGGTCGTACTGCCCGCGGGACGCGACCAGCGGGGGGTTCGGCTCGTTCAGCGGCAGGTTCAGGTTGATCACCGTGCCCTTGCGCACCAGCCGCGTCGCCGCCAGCACCCGCTCCGGCGTGAGCAGGTTGATGGCGCCAAGTTGGTCATCCGCCCCCCACACTCCCCAGGCGTGGCGGTCGCCGGACGTGCCGATCTCCGGCAGCTCGTCATGGCGCGGCAGGCGTCGTGTGGTTGTCATCGTCGTCCCTCCCCGTGTGTTCGGTCACGGCGCCTCAGACCGAGACAGTGGTCGCGGTCCGTTGCTCCATGCGGTCGCGCCTGATGGGGGCGCTGTTCATGCCGTTGGCCGGAACTTGACCAGCGTCACCTCGGCCGTCACATCGTCGAAGGCGACTTCGACAGGCATATCGACCCGTATCGCATCGTTGGCGATGCCCACGATGTTGGTGAGCAGTCGCGGCCCTTCGTCGAGCTGAACCAGGGCGATGTTGTACGGGATATCGCCCGTGAAGCTTTGATGGAACACATGATGATACACGCCGAAGCTCCACACGGTGCCTTTGCCGCTGAGCTGCACCCAATCGTTGTTCTCGTGCAGGCACTCGGGGCAACGCTTCGCGGCGGGAAAGCGGATGTAGGCACAGTTGGGGCAGCGCTGCATCTTCAGTTCATGGCGCTTGGCGGCGGCCCAGTACGGCGCCGTGAGGGCATTCGTGATATTAGGCAGGGGCTTGGTGTACGCCGTGGTTGTCATGCGCTACCTCCGCAGGATGGTCGAGGCCGCCTTGTGGAAGGCCATCGTCGAACAGTATTGGGCGATCTCGGCCCCCGCTACCTGGCGCGGGCCGGCTTCGCCGCGCAGTTGGCGCACCGCCTCCGGGATGTGCAGCCAGCCCCACATATAGCTCTCGGATAGCTGGCCGCCGTTCGTGTTGAGCGGCAGTTCGCCGCCGAGACCGATGCGCCCGTCCTGGATGAACGACCCACCCTCGCCGATGCCACAGAAGCCGTACCACTCCAGCATCTGCAACGGCCAGACGCTGGTGGGGTCCTGGATATACAGCACGTCGATGTCCTGCCGCGTCACCCCGGCGGCCGGATAGACCTGCTCCTTGACCTTCTCGATGAAGGGACGCATGAGGTGGTCATCATTCTGGAAGTAGCGCAGCCCCGTGTTCTCCGCCATACCCATGATGTACACCGGCGGCTTCCGCATGTCCCGCGCTCGCTCCGCCGAGGTGACGATCAGACACGACCCCCCGTCAGTGATCAGGCACATGTCGAACAGGTGCAACGGCTCACAGATGTACCGCGAGTTGAGGTAGTCCTCCGTGGTTATCAGGTCCTTCTTATAGGCGATCGGGTTCAGCGAGGCGTGCCGGCGGAAGGTGACGGCGATTGCCGAATGCTGCTCCTCGGTGGTGCCATACACGGCCATATGCCGCCGCAGAGCCAGAGAAGCAGGCCCCGCGATGTTGAACATACCGTACGCGCCGGTGTCCGGGTCTGACCCGGCGAAGAAATTGCGGTTCGAGCGCTGATTGGTGCCGTACATACAGGCGACCATGTCAGCGAAGCCGGCGGCGATCACCATGGCGGCCAGGTGCAGCGAGAAGTTGCAGGTGCCGTAGTCGAGGGTGGCGCTGTAGCGCGGGTTGAGTCCCAGCATCGGCGCGATCTGAGTGTCGATGCCCAGGCCGCCGTACGACTTGCATGTGATCAGGCCGTCCACGTCCTCCTTCGTGATTCCGGCGTCCTCAAGCGCCAGCAGGAATGCATCGACGGCCTGGTCGTTGCCATCCTTTTCCGGGAAGATGCCCTGGGGCGTGGCGCCGATACCGGCGATCGCGACCTTGTCACGCAACTTAGCCAGTTCCGTCACGCTCATCAGCGCCCTCCTTCATCGTTGTCCGGCCCCGTGCGTCGCGGCGTCGATCATGCGCCCGCTCCAATGAGCGGCCTACCTCGGGTGGGCGATGATTGTCCGGGGCCAGTCATGCGCCCATCTCCGCTTGGGGAAGATCCGCTCGTTCGGACAATGTTCCGGCAGACGTGACGATAAATGGCGCCCACCCTGAATGCGTTGGTGCACGGCGTCGAACGCACGCGGCGACCCTACGGAACCAGCGTTGCCTCGATGACGCGGGCCACCGTCGGCAGGCTGTCCGCCGCCCGCACCGTCTCCACGAGCGCGTCGAACCCGGACGTACCCAGCGGGTAGCCGGGCAGGCAGTCGTGCAGTCGCTCGACAAGCTGATCGTAGTTCCACTCCATGCGCGCGTACGGGTACTCACCCGAATAGGTCGTGCCGTCCCTCATCGTCACAACGATGCCGGGAGAGAACATCGCCCGGTCCTTTTCCTGGACCAGCGTGACATGGTTCTTCATGAAGTCCAGCACCCTCTGGTCCTCCTCCGGACGATCGCCGGTGGGGCCGTGGGTGCGGCCGCCCACCACGGGGTAGCCGCCGTTCACGGCAGCGTGCGCCGCGAAGTAGTGTGTCCCGCCCACGCGCGGCTGATTCCAGTCGGGGAAGCGCGGGAACGCCGGGCTGGGGTACAGCGTCTCGATCCAGTTCATCGCGACCGCGACCTCAGCGATGTCATCCGGATCGAGTTTGTGCCGCTGCTTAAGCTCCGCCATCAGATCGATTACCGGCTGGTTGTACCCGGCAGTTGGGTACATCCGGAACATCGCCGTCAGCAGGTTGTAGCGCGTGCCCAGGTCCGCGGTGACTGAGGAAAGGTCGATCTGCATCGGTCCGGTGAAGGCATAGGTGAGCTTGCCGGTGCTACTGCCGGTGAAGGCGTTGTAGAAGCCCGCGTCTCCCTCGATCGACAGCTCGGCGCCTTTGATCGTGCCCGTACGCGCCATCACCCCGGCAAACACGCCGTTGCGCGCGGCCTGTGGCTCGTGGATGGCGGTCTCATTGCCGCCGGCGCGCGGGCCTTCATTCAGCCCGGAGGCGAAATTGGCCGCCAGCGCGATCGTCGCCACCAGCCCGTCCTCGTCGAGGTCCATCAGCTTGCCGGTGACCAGGGCGGCGCCCATGGTGCAGTACAGCGGACTGGGACGGAAACCGCGGGCGGCGGTGCTGGGGATGACGTCGTCGCACAACCGAAACAAGAACTCATACCCCGCCGCCAGCGCGGTGATGATCTCCTTCCCGTCCTTATTGCCTAACTCGGCGTTGACGATGGCGGCCGGGACCAGCACCGGTCCCGGGTGTGTCAACATCCGGTACGAATCGAACAAGCTTGAGCTGTGCATCAGTTCGGAGTTGGCGAAGGTGGCGCCGATGCGCGTCGCCTTGCCCCCGTCCGTGAGAATGGTCGCGCCGTCAAGCTTGCCTTCCTCGATCTTGGTCAGGTGTACGGCTTCCTTCGCATGGGCGGTGCGCGCACCGAGCACCGCGCTCGTCAGAGCGTGCAGAATCAGCGCCTTGACCTTGTCCACCACCGCCGGTGGCAGATCGTCGTACGTCAGGTTGGCGGCCCACCGCGCGAACTGCCTGCTGATTGAATCAGCCATCACGTCTCCCCTTGTCCGTCCGGCGCAATCGCGCGACCCGACGGCGCTGCCCGGCCGCAACCGGGAGATCGCGTCCGGCCGTGCGCATGGCCGTCGTGGACCGGCCGCATTATATAGACTTTCTGCCGCCGCGCGTGCGCCATCATGCGCGCGGATCGGAGAGGGATGGACGGTCGCCTGCCGCTTCATCGTGGGTTCTGGCGGCGTCCAGTTAGCTTCCTAACGGGATACCCCGACATCGAACTGCTTGACAACCGCGGACATCGCGGGCATCGTAGGAGTCGCATTCGTTCGATCAACCTGATGAGGCGCTCGTGAATGCCGCTCAGTTAACCACCCCGCGCGGCCTCGATCAAGACCGCCCGCGGTCTTCTTCGTGAACCGCGTCATCCACGTCGCGGAGCTCGTCGTGAAGGAGCAGCCCTACCGGAATTCCGCGCGGACGGTCGGCGCGACGCCGGTTCGCATCATCGCCCAGCATGGGTTGCCCAACGTGCCGCCGCCTCTGATCGTGATCTGCACCATCAATCCGGGAAGCACTATCATCTCCGAGCCGGCCTCGGCTTCCTTGTCCTGGGCGCCCCGCTTCCCTATCCGGTCCGGGGCGGTATGATCGTCAGCACCGGCCGCACCTTCCCGCGGGACGCTCCAGGCCGGCACATTTCCCGGCGCCGGTTATCTGCCTGATCGTGCTGGCTTTCAACTGCAGGGGGACTTACGTTCTCTTCCTTCCCTCGACGGGAAGGGGACCGCGGAGCTAGTGCAGAATCAAGCGACCGGTTGGGTTGTAAGCGTATGTATCCGCGTGCATGTGAGTGGGACCGGGGCGGCCCACCGGGTCGCCCGCGTGTCCGGGATAACCAGTGGGTTCGTCTGACATTGCTCTAGGTTCGTCACAGGAGGACGGCTTTGCCAGGACCACTCGAGGGAATCCGTGTGTTCGATCTGACCATGTGGATGGTTGGCCCCTGGGCGTCGATGCAGTTGGGCGGACTCGGCGCCGATGTGATCCATATCGAGCAGCCCGGCGTGCTGTGGTCATCGCTCGGCGCCGGGGTGCCGCCCACGATCAACGGCACCTCCATCGGCTACATCTCATGGAACATGAACAAGCGCGGCCTGTTCCTCGACCTCAAGTCGACGCCGGACCGCGCTACCGCCCTCGACCTACTCAAGACCTGCGACGTCTTCCTGATGAACATGCGTCCCGGCGTCGCCGAACGACTCGGCATCGACTACGAGACCGTCGCGGAGATCAACCCCCGCATCGTGTACTGTGCGATCACCGGCTGGGGCGAGACCGGTCCGATAGCCACATTGCCGGGCGCCGATGGTTACGTGCTGTACTACAGCGGCTTCTGGTCCACCAACGGCGCGGTGGGCGGCACGCCCGAGGTCTACCGCCACTTCACCCAAATCGACGGCACCAGCGGCAATTATGCCGCGCAGGCGATCCTGATGGCGCTGGTCGCCCGCAAGCGCACCGGTCGCGGCCAGAAGATCGAGATCAACATGCTCCAGGCAGCCACCGCGCTGCAATCCGCCCGCGTGGCCGAGTACCTCGCCAGCGGCGCCTTGCCTCAACCCCTCGGCAGCGCCGCCTACGCCACCGCGCCCGACCAGGCATTTCTGTGCGAGGACCAGCAGTACATCGGCGTTTCCGTCACCAGCGAGGCGGAGTGGCAGGCATTCTGTGCCGCGATCGACCGCTCCGACCTGCTCGCGGACCCGCGCTTCGGCGTCAATGTATCGCGGGTCCAGCACCGCGACGAACTGGCGGCGATCCTTGAGCCGGTCTTCAAGACCAAGCCACAGTACTACTGGATGATGCGGTTCACGCGCGCCGGCGTGCCGTGCGGCTACCCGATGCGGTTCGAGCAGCTTCGCCACCATCCGCAGGTGACGGAGAACAACTACATCGTCGATGTGGAGACCTCGGGATGGGGTAACGTCTACACCGGTGGTCCGCCGTGGCACTTTTCTCGCACCCCGTGCGAATGGCGAGGCACACCCATGCCCGGCGAACACACGGGCGAAATCATGGACGAACTCCACCAGCGAAAGGCAACCCTGGCCCCCGAACCCGTCGAGTGATGAGCGCCCGTCATCTGACCTATACCACCCGGACCCGCTGGTCCCTGGCAAGACTAAACCGGGTCGAACAATGAGCGCCCGTGACCTAAGGGACATCACCGGCGGATCACATCGCGGGGCGCGGCCCCTGACCACCGCGAGGCCCGAGGTCTCGCATCGATCCGGCTGCCGCGACGCCCAACGGGGACGCGGACGCCCTCCGCGTGGATAGGGGCGACCCGGCGGGTCGTCCTCGATTGTGGGCCAGCTCAACTGTTGATCTGACTCAGCAGGGTTAGGATTCTACACGGCATCAAGCAGGTGAAACGTGGCAGGACCGCTCGATGGATATCGTGTCGTTGAACTCGCGGAGGGCGTCGCCGGACCCTATTGCGCGATGGAACTCGGTGACGCCGGCGCCGATGTGATCAAGATCGAGCCGCACGGCGGTGACCGCGCACGGGGCTGGGGTCCACCGCGCCCGGGTGACACCAGCGCGGTGTTCCTTGGGATCAACCGCAACAAGCGCGGCATCGCGCTCGACTTGGACTCCCCCGAGGGCATCACGATCGCGCGTGAACTGCTGGCCCGCGCCGACGTGGCGGTGGTCGACCCCGCCCGGCTATCCGGCCCTGATCTGAGCTACGAGTCGATTGGACAACTCAACCCGGACCTCGTCTATTGCGCTATTTCCGGTTACGGCGGCCAAGGGCCGTGGAAGGACCGCGTGGCAGGTGAACTGCCGGCGCAGCTCGCGGCGGAGGCGACCGCCTCGCTGGGACGGATCGGGGAGCCGCCGGTCCGCCTGGGCACGGACGTGGCGAGCATGTACGCCGCCATCTACAGCGTGCAGGCGATCTGCGCCGCTCTGATCGCGCATGACCGGGTGGGAGGGCAGCGGATCGAGGTCTCGCTGTTCGGTAGCGTGCTGGCCATGCGCTCCACGCTGTGGGTGGCGCTCTCCAACCCGGACGAGTGGTGGGGCTTCCACCTCGACAGTTACGTCAAGCCGCCCGACCACGGCTACCAGTGCAAAGACCGGCCGATCTACTTCTCGCTGGCGCGTATGGACCGCGAGAAGTTTGGCGCGCTGCTGCGCGACCTCGACATGGAATGGGTGCGAGACGATCCGCTATTTCACCTGTTCGAGACCGACACCGCCGGGGGCGGCGGGCGGTATTCCCACGTCGTCAGGCACTTATGGGAGCGCGGCTTCGCCGGCTTCACCGCCGAGGAGGTGATGCGGATCGCCGGCGGCTATGGCGCGCTCGTCTACCCGATGAATGACTACGAGATGCTGGTCAAGGACCCACAGGTACAACATCTCGGCATGATTCAGACGATCGAACAGCCGGGTGTCGGCCCCATGAAGACGCTGGCGCCGCCCTGGCGCTTCCTCGACACGCCCGCCGAGCTACGCCTGCCCGCGCCGCGTCTGGGCGAACACGGGCCGTCCATTCTCGCGGAGCTTGGCATCGCGCCCGATGTCGTCAGCCGGTACGCGGAGGAGGGCGTGTTGGTGATGTCATGACGTACGGCCGCCGGTGTATCTCGCGATTTCGGCGCCGGCGGCAGCGACGGGTGGGTGATAGTCGTCCGCCGTTTGCCCCTCAAATTTGGTAGCCTGGATACATGGGCAGGGTCGCGGCGGGCGCCGCGGTCCCCTACCCCGTGGCAGATGGCAGCCGGATCGCGTGGTTCGTGGGAGCGCGTGGCTGTTCACCCGAGATATTGCTTGTGTCCCTCCCCGCTCGTCGCATGATCATCGCGCTGGCGCTGGCGTCGTTTGCCATCCTCGCCGCTGCCTGTGAGCGGAACGACGC
>JBBQJF010000145.1:0-11581 GCA_038325665.1 Dehalococcoidia bacterium
GGTGAGCCGGTCGCGAAAGTCGAGGACCGCACCGTGCCCGGTCCGGGTGGCGACATCCCGATAAGGATCTATACCCCCGAAGGGGGCGGTCCGTTCCCGGCGCTGGTGTTCTTCCACGGGGGCGGTTGGGTGCTGGGCAACATCAGCAGCCATGATAATACCTGCCGGATGCTGACTAATCGCGCTGGTTGCAAGGTTATCTCAGTCGATTACCGTCTCGCCCCGGAGCACCGATTCCCCGCCGCGGCCGATGACAGCTTCGCCGCGACCGCGTGGGTCGCGGCGCACGCGGCCGAGTTGGAGATCGACCCGAGCCGGATCGCTGTCGGCGGCGACAGCGCGGGCGGCAACCTCGCTGCCGTGGTCGCGATCATGGCACGCGACCAGGGTGGACCGCGTATCGCTCATCAGTTGCTGATCTATCCGGTCACAGATTTCGACCTCACCACGCGGTCATACCTGGAAAACGCCGAGGGGTACTTGCTGACCAAAGAGTGGATGGACTGGTTCTGGGGCCATTACGTGCCGGACGAGGCCGACCGCCGCCACCCCCACGCTTCGCCGCTGCGCGCCGAAAGTCTGCGCGGCCTACCCCCGGCGCTGGTCATCACCGCCGAGTTTGACCCGTTACGGGATGAGGGCGAAGCATATGCCGCGCGGCTGAAGGACGCCGGGGTATCCGTCAATCTCAGTCGCTACGACGGCATGATCCATGGCTTCTTCGGGATGGCTGCCGCCGTCGACAAGGCACAGCAGGCAATCGATGAGGCGTCGAGCGCCCTGCGTACCGCCTTCGCCGGCCAGCCGGTGTAGGACGAGTTGCTCATCTCCGACGCCGCCCCTTCCGTCCGCGACCTCTCCCCCAGCCCCTCCCCTGCAAGGGGAGGGGAGTCCCCATTTCAACGGGAGTTCCCTCTCGTTCTCCCCCTCCCTTGCAGGGAGGGGGCGGGGGGTAGGTGTTCCCAGAACGACATACAGCCCGCGCTCCCTCCCCAGAGGCGCGGGCTGTACGGTGCGTCGGCTCAGTGGTCACGGGTGGCGGGTGGGGTGGTAGTCGGTGTCACCTCGCCGTCGCATGAGTACTATCGCGAATCCGGCAGGGGCTGTGCAAGATATATACGGTCAAGCTGTGCATCTATTTTTCGGGATCATCTGCCGGGCGTCCGCCCCGCATCGCGCTGAGTTCATGCGATGGCGCCGTCCGTGCCCGCACGGGGTGTTCGATGGGTTCTGCCGATGGCCGGACTGATTTCCGCCCGCGCGCCACGACCCGCACCCGCTACCCGTCATCCATCGCCCTCGGATCGACCACGCAGGAAGTCTTCGAGGTCGCGAATCACCTCGTCGGCGCTGGGCAGCGGGCCGGAGGCAGCGGCGCTCCCCTCCTCCGATCCTTCGGTACGGCGCTCCAGCTCACGGAGATAGCCGGTAGCGCGGCGGTCCCGTGAGACAGCGTCGTTCACCTGACGCTCGAAGTAGGCGGCCGCGCTTTCCAACCGCTTCAGATCGATGCTCAGCCCCAGCACGGCGTTGAGCCGGCGTAGCAGCGCGAGCGCCGCCTTCGGATTGGCGGTGGTGGGCAGGTAGTGCGGAACCGACGCCCAAAGACTAAACGAGGGCAGGTCGCCGGCGCGGGCGAAGTCGTGAATCATGCCGACGATGCCCGTGGGACCCTGGTAGTTGGATGGACTGATACCCTCCGCCTCCAGCCGCGTCCACCAGTCGGTGTCGGTGGCGAAACCGGAGACCGGCACCGGGCGGCTGTGCGGCGCATCCGCGAGTAAGGCGCCCAACGAAACCAGCGTCGTGGTCCCGGCGTCACGCGCGAATGACAACATGTGCTCGCAGTAGGTCCGCCACCGAAGTTCCGGCTCGCGCGCCACCAGCAGGAGCAGATCGCGGGGACGGTCCGCGCGTTCGGCGAGGTACAAATCATGCGCCGGCCAGGAGATGCGCCGCTCGTCGTTGACCAGCCTCACGGTGGGCCGGGTATCGGTAAACGAATGAAACTCCTCCGCGTCGAGGCCGCCGATCCGCCGCGCGGGCAAGTGGCGCACCAGCCACCGCGCGGCCGCGCTCGCGGCCTCGCCCGCGTCGTTCCATCCGCTGAATGCCGCGACCAACACGGGGTCGCGCAGATCGGGCAGCATCTCGGTCGATAGGTGCGTCATCACGAGCCTCCGGAGCCGGAGCGATCAGTCGGGTCGTCGGAACATCGCGACCCGCTCGCCCATGGATGGCGGGTTCGCCCCCGCGTGGCCGGCAATCGCCGCCACCAGCCCCGCCCGCCGCCCGCCCGCGTCAATTGTACCGTGCCAGCCCGGGTGCGGCAGTGAAGCCATTGACGCGCCGTGGGTTCGGTCGCCGGTTGGGATGATACCTGACCCTGCGACTCCCTTCGCCCCCGGCGGGACGCGAGCAACTCCCGTACAATACCGATACCTCACGGTTCTTAACACCCCGCGACGTCACCGCGATCGGTCAGTCCCGTACACGTCCTCACCGTGCGTGGCGCCGCGAGCCGAAGCGCGACACGGGACTCGCGCCTTGCCGGGGATGAGAGGCGGGGACACCATCTCACACCCACCACCCGCCAACTATTCAGGGGAGCCAACAGCATGCGAACCAATCTCACGGAGCACGATGCGCGCCGCCTACTGGTTTCGGGGCCGCTGGTGCTGGTGACAACCAAATGGCGCGCCGCCCAGGATGTGATGCCGGCGGCGTGGAGTATGCCGCTCAGCGCCGTACCGCCCCTGATCGGCGTGTGCGTACACCCCACCCGCCACACGCACGACATGATCCGTTTCAGCGAGGAGTTCGCGCTCAATATCGCCGGGCCGCGCCTGCTCAACCACGCCGCCTACTACGGTTCTGTCTCCGGTCGCGACGTGGACAAGCTCGAGCTGAGCAAGCTGCCGACCTTCCGGGCGCGCAAGGTCGAGGCGCCCCTGCTCGAAGGGTGCGTGGGCTACATCGAATGCGGCCTCGAGGACACGCTGCGGGTGGGAGACCACACGCTGTTCATCGGCCGAGTGCTGGCCGTGACCGCCGAAGAGGAGGCGTACCGCGAAACCTGGCTGCTCGAAGACCCCGACGAGCGGCCATTGCACTACCTCGGCGGCAACCTCTATGCCACCATGGAGCGCCCGTTGGAGGCGCGTCCGCCCGAATCCCGGCAGGACAACTTCGTCGAGCGGTGGGAGCAGGAAGCGCGTGAGATCGAGGAGCGCGCCAAGGATGAACGCCACGATGAGTCGTAAGACCGTGCCCGCCTGAATCGAGAGTTCCCCGCGGAAGATGAGCACCGACCGTTCGGATTGCGGACGATACGCCGTCAGGCCGATGAGATGAGGAAGGAGGTGCTTCATGTTGCGTCCCCGCACCGATCGAGTTCACAAGCATGCGTGCTGGCACATGCAGATCCGCGTCGAGTACAGCGACGACGGGGCGCTCCACCGGCACCGCATCGTCGGCCCCGACCGCCTTGTCCGCTACACGACCTGGTCGCATAACACGGAGTCCCACGCCCATCGCCTGCCCGACGGCGCCTGGACCCGTCCCCGCACCGACCTGACGCCGCCGGTCATGGCCCTGGTCGCGGCGTCACGGTAGACCGTGGCAGGCGCTGAGTCCGCGCGGCCAGCGTCACATCGCGCCGCCACCGGTAGACGCTCTCGTCGGGACGCGCGGATTCGGGTGAAGCGTCCGCCCTTCCGGCGTCGCCGCTGTCTGCCGTACACTTCGTAACGAAATGATAGGCAGCATAATCGCGGGAGGGACCGAATGGGACCGCTCGACGGCATCCGCGTCCTGGACTTCACACGGTGGCAACAGGGGCCGTGGGCGACGGTGATGCTCGGCGACATGGGCGCGGAGGTCATCAAGCTCGAAGAGCGCACCAACGGCGACCTCGGTCGCGCGCTCGGGCGCGGGGCCGACGGCTTCTGCGCCTACTTCGAGGCGCATGACCGCAACAAGAAGAGCATCACCGTCGATGTGCGCCGGCCCGAGGGCACGCGGATCGTCTGCCAATTGGTAGAGCGGGTTGATATCGTCGCGCATAACTTCCGCCCCGGTGTGATGGAGCGGTTGGGGCTGGGCTACGAGGCGCTCAAGGCGATCAACCCGCGCATCATCTATGCCTCCGCCTCCGGCTTCGGCGCCGACGGCCCGCTGGCAAGTCGTCCAAGCTACGACGTGATCGGGCAGGCGATGGGCGGAATCATGGTCACGCAGGGCGGCGGGCCGGACGGCGAACCGCATATGGTCGTTCCCGGCGTCGCCGACCAGGTTGGGGCGATGATGTTCGCGTACGGTATCGCCATGGCGCTGATCGCGCGGGAGCGGTTCGGCGCCGGCCAGCAGATCGACGCCTCGCTCTACGGCGCGCAGATCGCGCTCCAAGCGTCGAACATCACCCGCGCGCTGTGGACCGGCGAGCACGCGCCGTCGCGGCCGCGCGGCTATCCCACCTTCAAGCCGTACGGTTGCGCCGACGGCAAATGGCTGGCCGTCGGCGTGCTCGACCCCGTCGTGTTTCCCCGGCTGTGCGCCGCTCTCGGCCGCGCCGATCTCGCGACCGATGCGCTGTACGCCGAACCCTTCGCGCGCTACGCCAATGCCGACAGGCTCGAAGTCGAACTAGCAGCGGCGTTCATGGCGGAGTCGCGCGATTGTTGGATCGCGCGACTGGTCGCCCACGATGTGCCCTGTGGTCCGGTGCAAGACTACCTCGAGGTCGGCGCTGACCCACAGGCGCGCGCCAACGGCTACATCACCACCATTGAGCACCCCAATCTCGGCCCGATGCAGGTAGTAGGTGTGCCGGCGCGCCTATCCGAGACCCCTGGGTCGATCCGGATGCCCGCGCCCGAGTTGGGCCAACACACCGAGGAGATTTTGCTCGACCTCGGCTACACCTGGGAGCAGATCGAAGCCCTCAAGACGGCCGGGGCCGTGTGAGCGCGGACCCGGCCGCCAGTGTCCCCGCCGAGTGCGGCAGCCGTACCGGTGTAACCCCGTCCTCAGCCGCCAGGTCTGGAGGCAGCTTCCGGCACGTCCGACGCGAGCCGTGCACGGATGGCGTTACGCACCCCGCGATCGCCCGCGAGGAACGTGGCTGATGTCCCCATCAACTCCTACGCTACCTGGTCTACCGGCAAGCCGGCTGACAACAGTGTTGTGATCGCCGCCGCTGGCTGAGCCGGACTGTAGAAATAGCCCTGAATCTCGTCACAGCCACGCGTCTTCAAATAGTCGAGTTGCCCACGCGTCTCAACGCCCTCGGCGGTGACGCTAAGGTGCAGAGTGCGTGCCAGAGCGATGATCACATCAACGATCGCTGCATCGGCGGCGTCCAACGTGATGCCCGCGACAAACGAGCGGTCGATTTTCAGTGTGTCAATCGGGAGACGGCGCAGGTAACTGAGCGATGAGTAGCCGGTGCCAAAATCGTCGAGGGCGAGCGTGATACCGAGGTCACGCAACCGCTTCAGCGTTTCCGTCCCCCGTGCCACGTCATCCATCAACAAGCTCTCGGTCACCTCCAGCTCAAGACAATCCGGCTGCACGCCCGTGTCACCCATTACCACCGCGACCATCTCAACCAGCTTGTCTTGTCGGAACTGGCGGCAGGATAGGTTGACCGAGACGCGTACGCCTGTCAGCCCCGCGTTATGCCAGACCCTTTGCTGGGCGCAGGCGGTGCGTAACACCCACTCACCAATCTCGATGATTAGCCCATTCTCTTCCGCGAGTGGTATGAACTCCGCCGGCGACACCAGCCCACGAACGGGATGTTGCCAGCGGACCAACGCCTCGACTCCCACGATCGTCCCGAGGCGGGGATCCACGCGGGGCTGGTAGTAAACGACCAGTTCGTCGCGGACGAGAGCGTGGCGCAGGTCACGCTCAATCGTGAGTCGCTCCTGCAACCTGGCGTTCATGTCAGCCGAGTAGAGTTGGTACGAGCCACCGCCGGCGCCCTTTGCCTGGTAAAGTGCTGTCTCGGCGTGTTGGAGCAACTCATCCACGGCGCTCTCATCGAGCGGCGCGACGGTGATGCCGGCCGAGGCGCTGACATGAATCTGGCGTCCGTCCACCGTGAAGGGCCGGTCGAGAAGCGCGAGCATCGCGTCGCAGCGGTCGATGACCGCGTTGAGCGAGCCGGCGGTCGGATCGGCGAGCGCGAATTCATCCGCTCCGGTGCGGGCGAGGACGGCCGCATCGCCGAGGCTGGTCGTGAGCCGCTGCGACACGGCGCGTAGCAGCATGTCGCCGGCCTCACGCCCAAGACCATCGTTGACTGCCTTGAACCGATCGATATCAAGCACGATCAGCGCCACCATATCCGCGTCATCCCGCTCGCTAAGTATCGCTGCCAGGCGTGTCGTGAACAGCGAGCGGTTGGGCAGGCCGGTCAGGTCATCGAAGCTCTCCAAGTACCGAACCAGACGGTCGAGGCTGCCGACCGTATGCGATGTGTCCGCCATCAGCGTACCGGCCTCATCCGTGAATCTGGTCGGCAGGGATGGGAGATTCTTGGTGTCGAGATAGGAACGCAAGCCCTTCGATGTCAGACTGATAGGCGCGAGCAGGTGGTGTAGCGCGACCATGGTAGCCACGGCGCCCGCGAGTGTGGCCGCCAATGCGACGACGAGCACGCGTACCGTCGCTTCGACGGTGAGTGAGGCGCTGATGATAAAATAGGCCAGCAATGCCAGCAGCGGCACATGAGTTCCGACGAAGGCAACCAAGAGTATCTTGCTACCATAGCTTCTCAGGGGTCGCAGCCTGGCAAGCATCGTATACAGACCTAGGCCGGGTGACGTTGTCGTGTCATCAAGTGTTTGGTCGTGCTGGCTCATCGATGGTCTCTCCCTCATACGCGGGTGCAAGAGTCGCGTTCAAGTATCGAAGCAATTGGCGCAATCTGGAGGCCACCTCCTAACCAGTCATCGACGGCCACGCGGAGATCTATCCTCGGGCCATTCGGTCAATACGACAGCAGCTATTCAACGATTGGATTTAAGGACAGTCTGTCGTATGCTCGTCTCCCGTTCTCGGGTCTTCGCGCTGCCGCGCCGATTCACGAGTCTGTAACCCAATCGACCACAGCGCGACATCCGCTCGGAATGGATATGTAATCTGTCCCGGTTATCGTGAAACCATCTGAACCGCAAGGAGGCGCGCCAATGGAGAAGGAGCCGATCACGACCGAGGTGGTGAAGGCGCGGGCAGCCCTCGCGGGGGTGACGCTCGATGAGGACATGCTCGACGACATCGCCTTCACCATGGAGCAGGCGCTCGCGCCGCTGCGAACGCTGGACCGGCGCGCGATCCGGTTGGTGGAGCCCGCGGTCGCGTTCGGCGCCGCGTGGAACGAATAGCGCCCGTGCCGGTTCGGCCTCCTGCCGCGGGATCGAGTGACGCCGTTAGTACTGGGAGTGAACACGATGGTTGCCACGCCTACCGATCTGTCGTACCTCACCGCCGCCGAGGTGGGCAAGCTGTTCCGGTCGCGGGAGCTTTCGCCCGTTGATCTGACGCGCGCTCATCTGGAGCGTATCGACGCGCTGCAACCCCGCTTGAAGGCGTTTGTGACCGTGACCGCCGATATCGCCCTGCACGAGGCGCGCGTCGCCGAGGCCGCGCTTTTGCGTGGGGACGACCGGCCGCTGTTGGGCGTGCCGGTGGCCTACAAAGACCTTTATATGACCGCCGGGGTGCGGACCACCGCTGGCTCGCTCGTCCACGAGCATTGGACGCCGGAGATCACGGCCACGACGGTGGACAAGCTACACGACGCCGGCATGGTCATGCTGGGCAAGCTGACCACGCACGAGTTTGCCTCCGGCATGACACCGCTGGACCACCCCCTCCCGCCGGCGCGCAACCCCTGGAATACAGATCGCGTGCCCGGCGGCTCCTCCAGCGGCTCGGGGGCGGCGCTGGCTGCAGGGCTGACCGTGGGCGCGCTCGGCACCGATACCGGCGGCTCAATTCGCAATCCCGGTACGTACTGTGGTATCGCCGCGCTGAAGCCGACCTACGGACGCTGTAGCCGCCACGGTGTGTTCACGCTCTCGTGGTCGCTCGATCACACCGGCCCAATGGCGCGCACCTGCGACGATCTCGCGCTGATGCTGAACGCGATGGCCGGCCACGATGCGAAGGATCCCGCGTCCGCGCGTGTACCGACGGAAGATTTCACGGCAACGCTCGGCGCCGGGATATCGGGCTTAAAGATCGGTGTGCTCCGCTCCTGGTACGAGCCGGACACCGCGACTGCCGTTACCGCGGCCGTGGACACGGCATATCGCGTGCTGAAGGATCTGGGCGCGATCGTCACGGATGTGGAGATCCCCAATGTCTCGCTGGCGGCAAGCATCTCCGCGATCATGATGCCGGAGGCGTACGCCTACCACGCCGCCGACCTGGCCGAGACGCCGGAGAAATATGCGCCCCAACTCCGCGCCCGTCTCGCCAGCGGCGGCCTCTATCTTGCCGACGAATACGTCAGCGCTCAGCGCGCCCGCCAGATACTCAAGCAGGATGTCGCGGAACTGCTGAAGGATGTCGATCTGTTGGTCACACCCACGGCCGCGAAAACCGCGCCGGGGTTCGATACCGCATACGCCGAGGCGATGCGCCGCGGGCCGAGCTACACCGGCCTGTTCAACATGACCGGCCTGCCCGCGCTGTCTGTCCCGTGCGGCTTCGACGAAACGGGGATGCCGATCGGCCTGCAAATCGCCGGGCGTCCGTTCGCGGAGGCGACAGTGCTGCGGGCCGGCCACGCATATGAGCAGGCTGCCGGATGGCATGCGCGGCATCCCGAGTTGTAGGAGGTCATCGGTCATAGGTCGCGGGTTATTGGCCATGGGTCATGTCATAGCGCGGAGGGGGCTGAGTTGCGCCCACGGGATTCTGTTCCGTGGGCACGGTGTCGTTAAGCCGGGTGTCCCCTCGCCGGCGTGGGGCAGTTCGCCATCATCAGGCGCTCGTGGTACTCTCCGACCATCACGCGCCGGCCCGGCCCTGTTCGCGGCCCGTCGTCGCCCTCATCGAGCGAGCCAGCGCGATCGGACCCGCCGTGCGCCAGATGGGCGGTCCCCGGGGAGATTAGGCTGATTACGGCGATCAACATCGACAACCTCACGGAAGCGGAACTCATCGACCTCAACCACCGCATCGTCGAGCGCCTACGCTTCCTGGAGCAGACGCGGGCACACACGCGCATGCTGACGTATCGGATTGGCGATCGCGTCACGTTTCAGCCCGAGGGCCGGCCACCGGTGGCCGGCGTGCTGGTGCGCTACAACCGGAAGACAGTCACGATCATTACCGACGACGGACAGCGGTGGAACGTGTCGCCGTCGCTGCTCAGCACAGCGGAGACGGCGGCGCCAGCCGCGGCCAGCAACGTCACGGCGCTCACACCGCGGCATCGGTAAGGCCGCCAGGACCCACACCAGGATGACCACGGCTCATGGTGTCTCGGTAGGCTCGTCCGGTCTTCCACGCTCAACCGTCGTGTCATATTGGTAGTCGCCACTCATGCCTGACCCGCGTCGCCTCCCTGACGACCGCCTGCGCGAGGCCGTGCGCGCCGCCTACGGCATCCCCGTGACCGCGCTCACATTTCTGCCGATCGGTCTCGATGCCGCGGCATGGACGTACCGTGTCCACGCTGCCGATGGCGTTCGCTATTTTCTCAAGGTGCGTACCAGCCTGCCGAACGCCGCCAGCCTGCTCATACCCCGCTTCTTACAGTCTCACGGCGTATCGCGGGCGGCTGCTCCCATTCCCTCCTCCACAGACACGCTCTCGGTGGATGTGGGCGGCCGCGTCGTCATCCTCTACCCCTTCATCGACGGCGCCACAGGCCTGGACGCGGGCATGACTGAACGCCACTGGATCACACTTGGCGCGACTCTCCGGCAGATGCATACTGCCGTTCTTCCGCCCGACCTGGCGCGGATCCTGCATCGCGAAACCTTCGTGCCACCGTGGAGCGATGTGGTGCGCCAGGTGGACGCGTACCTGACGACGCGGCCGCTGACGGACCCGATCGACCGGGATCTGGCCGCCTCCTGGGGCGAACGGCGGGCAGAGATTATGTCGTTGGTGGAGCGGGCGGCCATCCTCGGGCAGCGTTTGCGCGCGACCGCGCCGCCGCTGGTGTTGTGCCACACTGACATACACCCGGCGAACATCATGATTGATCAGACGGGCGAGCCGTGGGTGGTGGATTGGGATGAGGTGGCGATGGCGCCGAAGGAGTGTGACCTGATGTTCGCCGTGGGCGGTCTGGGTCATTATCTTGCCGGGCCGCGGGAGCACGCGTGGTTCTTTACCGGCTACGGCGCCGCCACGGTCGACCCGCTCGCGCTCACCTATTACCGGTATGCTCGGGCGGTGGGAGACATCGGCGGCTTTGGGGAGGAGGCAGTACTCCTGCCTCATGCCGCCGGGGAAGCCAGACAGGCAGCGATACACTGGTTCAAGGGTTTGTTTGCCCCCGGCGCGATCATGACCCTGGCGTACGAGGCCGATGCCGCCGTCTCCCCGTGATGCGCGGCGCGCTCGATCATCGCGATGTCATCAGGACCGTCGCCGCGACCTGACGGCTGAACGTGTACGTGGTGACATATTCGTGCGCCGTATCAATTTCCGCCGTGGTACAGTGTCGCCGGTGTCCGATACATAACTCACGCACGACTGACCCTCGATTATCGTCACCGTTGCATGCTCCGTTGCATTGCTCGTTCGGCCTCGCCACTCCCTAGTTTGGTCGCGTAACCAGACGTGCAAGGGGCGATCTGGTGAGCTTATGCGAGCGTGATTGGCGGGCATCGCCGCGAGCCGAGCATTGAGCTAGCAACGGGCTATACCCGACGCCCCGCGCGCTTGCCGGCGGCGTAGCGCTATCCCGTTCCATAACCCTTTATCACGTTCACAATCTCGCGCGGACCGTCAAGCGAGCGGCAGCGGTGCTGGCGCCACACATGGTTGCCCGCGTGGCGCGTGCCGTTTCTCGCGTGAATCTCGGTCGATGCCTCTATCGCCGCGAAAAGCGCTCTTCTGCTTACGCGCGTTGACGAGGAAGGGCCATGACGGGCAGTATCTGGAACAGATGTTCATTCTGTTGTGGGAGCCGAGACATGAGCGCATCTGACCGACTACCCGAGCAAATGCACTACCGCGATGATGGCTGTGAGATCTCCGCACGTTGTCTTGAGTGTCCCCTCCCCGCCTGTCGATACGATATGCCGCCGAAGCGCGCTGGCGCGCTCATGCGCGAGGCGGAGCTAAACCGTCTGCTGGCCGCGGGGTTGAGCGCCGACGAGGCGGCGGTCAAGATGGGCGTCTCCCGCCGCACCGTTTTTCGCCTCAAGCGCTACAGCGCGTCCAACGCGCTGATCCCCCTCCACGCCTCCTGATCGGCCGGCCGTCGCCGGGGGCCCGCGGCAAACCCCAGGCCAGTATGAGCCCCGGGGTTGGTGGGGTGGGGGGGGGGGGGGGGTGGGTGGGGGGGGGGCCCGAGGTGGGGGGGCCCCCGGGGGGGGGGGGTTTG
>JBBQJF010000146.1:0-11560 GCA_038325665.1 Dehalococcoidia bacterium
GTCACGCACCCGCGCCTTGGCGACCACGTCGAGGCCGATGGTCGGCTCGTCCAGATAGAGGATCTCGGGGTCGTGCAGCAGCGCCGCCGTGATGTCGCCGCGCATCCGCTGGCCGAGCGACAATTGCCGGACCGGCGTCGCCAGCACGGGACCAAGCTCTAGCAACTCGGTGTAGATGTCGAGGTTCGCCCGAAACCGCTCCGCCGGCAGCCGGTAGATGTAGCGCAACAGATCGAACGAATCGCGCAGCGGCAGATCCCACCACAGTTGGGTGCGCTGGCCGAAGACCACCCCGATCCGGCGCGCCAGCTCGACCCGGCGGCGCGATGGATCGAGGCCGGCGACGCGCACCCGTCCACCACTGGGCACGAGGATGCCGGTGAGCATCTTGATCGTGGTCGATTTACCGGCGCCGTTCGGCCCGACGTACCCCACCATCTCACCCGGCTCGATCGCGAACGACACGCCGTTCACCGCCTGCACCTGTATCGTCTCCCGCCGCAATCGCCCCAGCGCCCCGCGCGATTCGGCGGGCCGTCGCGATACGGCGAAGCTCTTGGACAGGTCCGAGACTTCGATGATCGGCATCGGCGCCTCCCTCCGGAATAGGTGATGGGTGTTGGGATACGGGGAGCGGGGAGCGGGGAGCGCGACGGAAACTCGCGCGGCGCCTTCGGCGTTAGCTCCCGGTACCGCGGTAGTGGCGGACGCCGATTCCCCAGACGGTGCGCGCGACCAGCGCCGAGCCGGCGGCCACGAGCGGAAAGATGAATTGGAGTGCCCGCGGGCCGCCCAGCGGGTCGGGCTTGTTCAGGATGTACAGCGACGGGTAATAGTTGACGAACGCCAGCGGCACGACGAACGCGAACAACCGTCGCAGCCAGCCGGCGTAAATGTTGAGCGGATAGGAGGTGAGCTGGTTGCCGCCATAGGTGAAGGCGTTCACGTATTCGTTCGCCCGCACCGACCAGAAGGTCGTGGTCGCGCCGACGATCCATACCGAGGCAAAGATCACGATCCCGCACACCAGCATCGCGGCCAGCATCACCACCCGCGCCGACGTCCACATGACATCGACCATAGTCAGCGCCACGCCGAACACCACGATGCCCTGCGCGATGCTGCCGAGGTGGCGCAGTTGAAAATCAGATGTGAACACTTGGAACAGCGCGCCGAGCGGCCGCACCAGCACCTGGTCAAACTCCCCCTGTTGGACCTGGTCGGTGAGGTGATCGAGGTGGCCGACGATCAGGTCGGTGAGCTTGAAGCTGATGTAGGACGTGCCGTAGAGGAATGCGACCTCGCCCAGAGTCCACCCTCCCAAGCGCGGCAGGTGAGTGAAGATCACCAGCACCGTCAGGAAGTCCACGAACGCGAGCGCGAACGCGCCCGCGACGTACATCGCGAATGAGGCGCGGTATTGGAGTTGCGCCCGAATGCGAGCGCCGATCAGGCGAACGTAGATCGAGGCCAGGTTAGCCACCCTGGATCACCACCCTTCGCGTGGCGGCGGACAGCATCCACCGGCCGGCCGCGAGCAACACCACCGCCCACAACGACTGAACGGCGAGCACGCCCACCATTCCCCAGCCGTTCTGTTTCTCGAGGAACACCTCGACCGGCGCCTCGATCATCGCCGCGAATGGCAGCGCCCGTACCAGCGGCCGGAAGGCGTCGGGAAAGAACGCCACCGGAACGCCGAATCCAGACAGGAAGGTCCACACCGCCATCGCAAGATTATTGATGCCGCGATAGTCGAGTAACCAGAAGGCGACGAGGTTGCTCATGAACCGTAGCGCGAAGCTGACCGCCACCGCGAGCACAACACTCACCGCGAACCCGAGCCAGGTCAGGGGATGGGCCGGCATCCGCAGGTCGAAGACGATCGCGCCGATGATGAACGGGGGCACTCCCCGCGCGAGCGCATGGTAGACGGCACGGCCGAGATCCTGCGCCAGCCAGTAGAACTGGTAATCGAGCGGGCGAAACAGGTCGGTCACAACATCGCCGCTGCGAATCCGGAGCGCGATCTCCCACCATCCCCACAGATAGACCGCCATGATCAGCCCCTGCCCGAGAAAGACGTAGGTGAGCGCATCGGTCCGATCGAAGCCGCCCACGTCGGGGCGCTGCGCGAACAACGCCAGCAGGACGTACGCGCGCATGAAGCCGAACACGGTGTTGGTGAATATGCCGGCGACCGTCGCCGCCCGGTAGGTCGCATAGCGTGCGAACCCGCGCCGCGCCACCTCCCAGTAAAGTCGCGGGCCGGCCCCCCGCCGGTCAGGCGCCCTGGCCGGAGCCGTGCTCGCACCGGTTCTCGCCTGCATCCCGGCCCCCATGTCATGCGCGCACGTCGAACACCCGGACACCTTCGCGAAGGGCCGGGTGGCGGGGCAGCGTCGTCACGCCCCCGCGTACACTAGGTATGCGCCCGCGCGCATCGAGCGCCCGGTCACCTGGCGCTGGCGTCGGATACGGTTCGCGGCGCGGGACGGGAGTGTATCAGGGGCGCTCTCACGCGGGCAAGACGTCGATGGAGGCAGCGGGCCGATGGGGCGTGACTGGGAGTCTAACCTCTACTTCCCACACATTGAGTTGGGCGCCGCGCGGCTCACGGCGCTTCTCGAAACGCTGGCAAGGGACGGCTTGACGCTCGCGCCCACCACCGAGAGCGGCGACCGTTTCCCGGCGATGGAGCACATTCACCTGCACGACGGCCGGCCGGAGATCGCCGCGGTCGATGTTGAGGACCTGCTCCGCACCCGCCGGCCACCGCTCGGGGCGGGCTACGGCGTGATCGCGCTCCACTGCCGCGAGCCGTGGGCGGGCGCGGATGGCGCGGCGGCGTTCGTCAGCTTCGGCCGTCCCGACGCGGCGACCGGCCTGGATTCGCTGATGCTCACGGTAGATGGCGCGGCCATGCGCTACTCCGGCCAGGGTTCAGGCGCCGCGTTCGAGCGATGCATCGACTGGTTCACATCTCTGGCGACGCACCTGAGCGCCGCCTATGGCTGGGGGGACTGGGAGGACCTGTCATTCGGCGTCGCGCTGCCGACGCGGGCGCAGGTCGTGGCCGGACAAGTGCCATTCCTGTTCCGGCTCAATCTGTTCGGCCCGGCGCTGGTGCGGCATCTGGACATCGATTCAGCCCGCGCGACGGCCGCGCGTGCCCTGACGCTGCCATACGGTGGAATTGTCATCACCGCTGGGCTTGACTCTGGCCCGGTCGCCACCGCGGAGCGGCGCATGGTGGCGCGTGCACTCGGGTTGCAAACGCCGGTTGGCATGATCGAGCCGTCCTAGGAACACGCGAGGCGAGCGTCGCGGTCGTGGCGGATTCTATCGGCGAGGTTCACCCATCGGGCGCTGGTGCGTGCGTTACCGCCTTCGTATAGTGGGAGGCGCGGGGGCACCCGCGATATCGACGGACGGAGGGCAGTGATGCCCCAACTCGCGGATCTGACGCAATGGATGCTATTCCAAACACCCACGATCAAGGGCGATGATGGCGCGTTCTTGATGGCGGCGTTGTTCCTGATCGTGGGCGGCGGCGGTATGGCGCTGTGGCTCTTGACCTGGATGATGACCGGCGGCACCGAGATGCCGAATGACCCCGATTATGGCAAGCCGAAGCAGTAATCGTTGGGTCGCGCCGCACCCAACGCCCGTGCTGTCACCAGTCGCTCGACACGTCCACCAGATGGTTGGTTGGACCGTGGCCGTGGCCGATGGCGAGCGAGGTTTCGATCGCGCGACTGACGTACTGCTTCGCGCGGGTGATCGCCGCCAGAGGGTCGCGTCCCTTGGCCAGGCCGGCGGTGATGGCGGCGGCGAACGTGCACCCCGTCCCATGCGTGTTCGTGGTGGGGAAGCGCGGCGACCGCAGCTCGGTGTAGTCGCGCCCGTCGAACACAATATCGATGGCGTCGCCCTCGAAGGGTAGATGCCCGCCTTTGACCACAACCCACCGCACGCCCATTCCGTGCAGATCGCGCGCCGCCGTGCGCATCGCCTCCAGCGTCTCGATCCGCCGGCCGGTCAGCGCCTCTGCCTCCGGTAGATTCGGAGTCACGACCAGCGCCACCGGGAGCAACACGGTACGCACCGCCTCTTGCGCCTCGGGCGCGAGCAGGGCATCGCCGCTCTTCGCCAGCATCACCGGGTCAACCACCAGGTTCGGGATCGCCAGCGAACGCACCTTCTCCGCGACCAGCCGCACGATCGGCGCGCTCGCCAGCATGCCGGTCTTGGCCGCGTCGGCGCCGATGTCTGACATGATGCTGTCAATCTGTGCGACGATCAGGTCGTGCGAGACCTCCTCGAATCCGACCACGCCGCGCGTATTCTGCGCCGTGACGGCGGTGATGACGCTCATCCCATACACGCCGAAGGCGCCGAACGTCTTAAGGTCGGCCTGGATGCCGGCGCCGCCGCTGTTATCAGATCCCGCAATAGTGAGCGCTCTCGCTGTCGGTTGCATATGGCCTCCGGCTGGTGGGTACTGGGTGTTGTGGGGGGCGGCCCGCCGCCCGTATCCGGCCCGCTCTATCCGCGTCGAATACGCTATCCCAGCCAGGTGTCGGAAGACGGCCCGTCCCCGTTCATGTCATGAGTCTCGGGAGCTGCCTGTTCCGCGCGACAGCCCATCGCCCCTCTCCGCGGCAGACCCGCGACAAACGCACCTGGCGCGGAGGCGCATCCTCATGTGCCGCCCAACGGCGGGCGACTGATGGCGCTCACTTAAAGTGATCCCACCCATTGGTATCGAGCGGATGGCGTTGGTCTTCGATTTGCAGCCAGCGCCCCCCGGCGGCCGGTGTGATGCGGCCGATGGCGGTCACATCGATGTTGTTGATGGCCCGCACGGCGACGGTGAGGCTGGCGACCGCCGCCGGCGGCGCGGTAAAGAGCAGCTCATAGTCCTCGCCGCCGGTCAGGGCGAGGCGGAGCGGGTCGAGACCGAGCCGCTCCGCGATCAGGCGCGTACCGGCCGCTACCGGCACGCGGGCGGCGTCGACGACCGCGCCTACCCCGGACGCCTCGCAGACGTGCGCCAGGTCGCTGCTGAGGCCGTCGCTCAGATCGAGCATGGCGGTGGCCCCGCCCGCCGCGGCGATCGCGCCGCCCTCGCGTACCCTGGGCGTGGGCAGCCGGTGCGACTCGATGGCGGCGCGCACGTCCGGGTCGCCCTCGCCGAAACCGGCATCAAGGGCAAAGCGGCCCACCACGGACGCGCCGAGGTGGCCGGTGACAAGGATTATGTCGCCGGGCCGCGCGCCGTCGCGTCGCAGCACGCGCCCACGCTCGACCTCGCCCAGCAGCGTCAAGTCGACGACGATCGCCTCGGAGCCGGACAGATTGCCGCCCACGACACCCGCGTCGAACCGTCCCAGTTCCTCGACCAATCCGCGGTACAACTCGTCCACCCACTCAACATCCAATTCACCGGGAACTGCCAGTGAAATCAGCGCCCAGCGCGGCGCCCCGCCCATCGCGCCGATATCGCTGAGATTGATGGCGGCCGTCTTGCGTCCGAGCGTGTAGGGGGGAGTACGCTCGCGGACGAAGTGGCGTCCCTCAACCTGGATATCCACGGTGGCGAGCAGCAGCCGCGCTCCACCCGTGTCCAGGACGGCCGTATCGTCGCCGATGCCGGTGGCCGTGCCCTCCCTATCCGGTCCGGTGAGCCGGGCGATGCGGGCGATCAGGCCAAATTCACCGAGGTCTTGAATTCGCATGGCGCGTGTCACGTCGCTCCCGTCTGTCCACTCCACGATGCGCGATAGGAACCCTGGCGGTCGCCGTGACGCACCGTCCGCGGGGACGGCGAGCGCTCCGGCGGTGTCGCGTGTCATCCAGCGTCCGCCCGCGACGGCGGCGATCCGGGCATCGCGGGCGCGCCGTGCCCGGGCTGCTCGGCCGCGGGCCGGCTCGGTCGCGAACGGTCACGGTGCACATTGCCCGTGCGGATGCCCACGATCGAGCGCGCGATGGTTAGCGCTCACGCTTGGCGGCGGCCACGATCTCGGACAAGGCCCGCGCGGCGGCGGTCATATCGGCGGCCGCGACGATACCACTGATCACCGCGACCCCATCGGCTCCGGCCGCGATCACCGCCGCGGCGTTGGTCGCCTGTATTCCACCGATCCCGACCAGCGGCAACGACACGGCCGCCCGCACGGCCGCGACCCGCTCGGGACCGACCGGAGCGCCCGCGTCGGCTTTGCTGCCCCGCGCCTCATAGACCGCGCCCACGCCGAGGTAGCCGGCGCCGTCACGCGCCGCCGCTATCGCCTCGTCAACCGTCCCGGCCGATGCGCCGACCAGACGGCCGGGCAACAGCCGGCGGGCGACGGCCACGGGCAAATCGTCCGGGCCGACGTGGACCCCATCGGCATCAGCGGCGAGGGCGATATCAACACGGTCGTTCACGATCAGAATCGCGCCGGCGGCACGGGTCAAGCGGCGCATCGCGAGGGCGGCCTCGTACAGCCGCGACGACGACGCCTGCTTGTCACGGAGCTGGATCACCCGCGCGCCGCCGGCGAGCGCCGCCCGCGTCTGCTCCTCGTGCGAGCGTCCGCCCGCCAGCGCCTCATCCGTGATGACATACAGATTCCACGATGACCGGTCCGTGCTCGTATCACTCGACATGGGGCCTCGCTATGCTGGTCGGTTGTGGGTGTGGGGTGGTGGGCGATAGGGAAGGCGGACACCCCACACGTCTGGAGGATGGGCTTGAGACGAACCGAGCGCCGCATCGCGGCCGGCGGCATCACCACGGCTAACGTGCTTGAACGCGTGAGTCTGGCCGCGACAGGAATCGGGAGGCGCTGAACTCGTGCAGCGGTATCTCGGGGTCACGACCGGCGACCAGCGCCGCGACAATGCGGCCGGTGATTAGGCTCATGAGAATGCCGTTGCGGAAGTGGCCGGCGGCGAGCGTGAGGCCATCCACGCCGGGCGCGGGGCCGAGCACCGGAAGGCCGTCGGCGCTCGCCGGGCGCAGACCAGCGCCGGCCCGCACCACCTCGGCGTCCGCGAGCGTGGGGGCGAGCGCGGCGGCAATCGCGGTCAACTCGTGTATCCCGGCGGTGGTCACCCGCCGGTCGTAGCCAACCTCTTCTTGGGTCGCGCCGACGTAGATCGTGCCGTCGGCGCGGGGCACGAGGTAACCATGCCCGGAAAACACGACGTGGCGGACGGGCGGGCGCACGACGCGCAAAAGGAGCATCTGACCCTTGACGGGACGAACCGGCACACGCACGCCCACCGCCTCGGCCCACGGGCCGCTCCACGCGCCCGCGGCCAGCACGACATGACCGGCGGGCCGGCGCTGATCCCCGACCAGCAGCCCGCGCATGCGCCCGTTCTCGACCCAGGGCAGCGGTGGCGCGCAGTATTCATGGAGGGCCGCGCCGTGCGCCGCCGCGGCGGCGGCGAGGGTGGCGGTCAGTCGCGGCGGGTTGATGTGGCCCTCGGCCGGTGACAGCAAACCGCCGGCGCACGGTGCGAGTCCCGGTTCAATAGACGCGATCTGGCGGGGGTCGAGCCAGCGCATATCGAGCCGCGCGTTCGCCTGCCACTCTGCCGACCGGCGCAGGGCGTCGGCGCTCTCCCCGTCCACCGCCAGCCGTAGCACCCCCGAGCGGTGATACTCCGGATCAAGCCCCGAGTCGCGCCGCAAGTCATCGAGATCGTCGGTGAAGGCGCGCAACCCGGCGAGCGCCAATTGCACGAACGGGCCGGGCGACACCGACTCGGCCAGCGGAGCAAGAATCCCAGCAGACGCCGCCGTCGCCTCGCCGCCCAGCGGTCCGCGCTCGTACAACTCCACGCCCACGCCGGCGCGGGCAAGATACCACGCCGCCGCGCAACCGATCACGCCGCCGCCGACAATCGCGACATCTGGTGCATCTGTCATCGCCGCGGTCACCTCATGTCATCTCGCATGGCCACCGCCGAACATCGGGGACGGCGTTGCATCGCCGTACCGACCGCGGGGTGAGCCGCTGCCTCGTGCAACCCGGTCGCCCAACTCCGAGATTGGCGATGCGTTCCCCTATCCTCCGCCGACCATGCGCACGATCTCCAGCGTGTCACCGTCGCGGACGATAGTAGCAGCATGCTCGTCCTGGCGCAGAACAGCGCCATTGTGGGCGACCGCGATGCGGGGATGCACAATCTGAAGACTGGCGATCACGTCCGGCAGCGGTAGGTCGCGCTCGAAATCGCGCGGGCGTCCGTTAACTATGATGTGGATCATCGCACCGGCCTCTCTCCAAGGACTGATCGACCACCTGCCGTAGCGTCGCGGCGGCGACGGCGGGCGAACGTGCCGCCAAAATCGCCGAGATCACCGCGACTCCGCGTGCTCCCGCCCTTATCACAGCGGCGGCGTTGTCCGGCGTGATGCCACCGACGGCAATCACGGGCAGCCGCACCGCCGCTGTCACGTCCGCGACAAGCGCAACGCCGCCCGTGGGGCCGCCGGGATGGGAGCGGCTCGGGTACACCGTGCCCAGCACCAGCAGGTCCGCGCCGTCGCGCTCGGCGGCCACGGAGCCGGCGCGGTCATGCACCGAGCGTCCGATCAGCATTCCCGCTCCAATCAGGCGACGTACGTCCGCGACCGTATGCGCACCCTCACCGAGTTGCACCCCGTCGGCCCTGGCGCCGACCGCGACCGCGGCCCGACCGTTGACGAACAGCACCGCCCGGCCCGCGATAACGTCGCGCAAGGTGGCCGCCAGCGCGTGCAGATCGGCGTCAGGCAACCCCTTTTCGCGGAGTTGCACCGCATCGACACCGACCGCCACCACCTCGGACACCAGGGCCGGCAGCCGTTCGATGGGACACATCTGCCGGTCCGTGATCAACATCAACCGTGGGGGGCGGAATGCGAGAGCCAGGATTGAACCTCCCGCCGGGTGATCAGCAGGTCATCCGTGCCTCGGCAGAAGGCGACCCACCGGATCGCCCCTACCAGAGCGCCGGGGGCGGCGAGGGGATAATCCTCCGTGGGGGCGACCCGATGTGTCGCCCACGTTCCCGCATGTCCCGGACCACGCCCACGCCGAACCGGCGCGGTCGTTGGGGTCTGCACTACGCCCGCGCCGCGACACCCTCAAGCGGGCTGCTGGCCGCTGCCGCCTCGCGACGTGCCATCCGTCCCGCGTGATAGGCGATGCGTCCGGCCTCGACGCCCATCCTCATCGCCTTGCCCATCGCGGCCGGGTCCTGCGCCCGCGCGACCGCCGTGTTAACCAGGCACGCGTCGGCGCCGGCCTCCATGGCCAGCGCGGCGTCCGAGGGCACCGCCAGGCCGGCGTCCACGACCACCGGCACCCGCGCCCGCGCGATGATCAGCTTGATCTCTTCCAGCGTGAGGATGCCCTGACCGGAGCCGATCGGCGATCCGAGCGGCATGACGGTGGCGCACCCGATCTCTTCGAGCCGCTTCGCCAGCACCGGATCGGCGCCGATGTAGGGAAGCACGACGAAGCCCTCGGCCACCAACGTCACGCACGCCTCGTACGTTCCGATCGGGTCCGGCAGCAGCGATTCAAGGTCGGGCTGTACCTCGACTTTGATCCAGTCAGACCCCGTCAACTGCCGTGCGAGGCGGGCGGTGAAGATCGCCTCCTCTGCCGTGCGTGCGCCGGCCGTGTTGGGCAGGATCTGAAACCGGCTCCAGTCGACGTAGTCGAGCAGGGTCTTCTCGTTGGGATTGTCGAGATTGAGGCGGCGAATCGCCACCGTGATGATCTCACAGCCCGATGCCTCAATGGCGGCGCTTTGCTCCTCCATCGTCCTGTACCGTCCGGTACCCAGCATCAGCCGTGACGTGAACCGCTTCCCGCCGATGATCAAGTCATCTGCCATGCAGTGCCTCCCGTGAAGAACCTAACCCCCGGCTCCCTTCTCCGCGGGGAAGGGAGAGAATGGGACGCCGTTCCCCGTGAATCGGACTCCCCTTCCCTGACAGGAGAGGGGCCGGGGGAGAGGTCGCGTCCGCGAGCAGGTGGGAGGGCCGGCGTGGACATGACAAACGCCGCCCGTCTGGGGCGGCGCGGTAGACCTTCCGGCAATCGTCCCTACGCCGGCATTACCCGGGTCAGGTTCGACGGTCGGCGACGGTCGCGGTCGCCCTCTCAGCCCGGCTCGCCCGAGCTCCCGTATGTACGGTGTGTTGTCGTGCGCCCCGCGGTGCGCCGGACACATCCACCTATCTGCCCTTACCCTAGCACCGAGAGCACATGCTGTCCACCCGAGCGGGGAGCGGGGAGCGGGGAGCGGGAAACCAGCGCCGGCCATGCAGCGAGGCGACCTGATTCTGGCGGTCATGACGAGAGATACAACCGCCATGGGCGGATATTGCTCGCGGAGGGCGGTCTGTCATTAAGGTCGCGGCGGGGATATCCTTGCCCCGTGCTGATCGACCTGCATTGCCACACGCGGCCGCTGTCGGCGTGCAGCTCGCTGACCGTCGATGAACTGATCGACGGTGCGCGCCGCGCTGGGCTGGACGGGATTTGCCTGACCGAGCATGACCGACTGTGGCCCGCCGGCGAGATCAGCCGGCTGAGCGCGCTCCATGACTTCGTCGTGCTGCGCGGGATGGAGGTGACGACCGAGCTGGGTCATGTGCTGGTGTTTGGGCTGGATCGTGCGCCTGCTGGCATGTTCCTGGCGGCACAACTGCGCGCCGAGGTCGAGCGGGCCGGGGCGCTGATGGCGCTGGCGCATCCCGCGCGGGCGGGCATGCCGCGCGTGGACCGCGACACCACCGCGCTACTATTCGATACGGTCGAAGTGGTCAATGGCAGCGACGGAGTCGAGCAGAACCGCGCCGCGGCGGCGATGGCCGGCGCTACCCGCTTTCCTGGACTCGGCGGCTCCGATTGCCACACCGGGTCCGAAATTGGCCGGGCCGCCACCCGCCTGCCGCGCCGTGTGACCACCGAGGCCGAGTTAGTCGCCGCGCTCCGCGAGGGCCGCCACCAGGCACTGTGGCTCCCCGCCGAATTGGAGTAATCTCTACCCGTCGGCGTACCCCAATTTGGTTACCCCTTTCCCTCGCGGCCTGTCCCAGCATGGCCGGGGAGATGGGAGCCGGGGAGTTAGTGCACGCTCAGGCCACTCGTTCTGTTGGGTGTGGCTCGGGCCTCATGGATGCGAGACGGGACGTGAGCGACCCCTCGCCACGGATCGCCCCGGTAGCGGCGACGCCGCGGGTCGCCCCCGGCCGCCGGCAAACCCGAAGGATTGGTCTGACGCTTCATTAGGTACGTCACCCAAGGAGGCACACATGCGCGCACGTATCAACGGTGTGGACTTGCATTACGAACTGACCGGCAGCGGGCGGACGATCGCCCTCACGCACGGCATCGGCGGCAGCGGCGACGACTGGGCGCCAATCGTCCCGGCCCTGGCGGCGAAGTACCGCGTGCTGACCTGGGACGTGCGCGGCATGGGCGAGTCGGAGAAGAACGCGGACGCCGAGTACACGATCGCGCGATTCGCCGCTGACCTCGCCGGCCTCCTCGACCATGTC
>JBBQJF010000147.1:0-11515 GCA_038325665.1 Dehalococcoidia bacterium
GTCCGCGGCGTGATCGCCAGAAGCCGGGATGGGTGGGACTCCTCCCCCGCGCCTCCCCCGGCCGGCCACCCCCTCCGAGCACGGCCGCGGTGTCATTCCCCAAGGCGCCGCGGCCGTGTGCACGCCCCGGTGGAGACGAGATGTGATCAACATCCAGCGGAGCGACTATAATCCACCCTCCCGCCACGGGAGAACGCTCGCCGCGACCACCCCGGTCAACGGCGCGGGACCGCCGCCCGGTTTCCTGGCGCCGCGCGACGCGCTTGTGCTCGGGTCCGCGGAGCCGGGGACCCGTCTGACCGCGGCACTGGTGCGCCTCGGACTTAACGCACGCATGATTGATTATGATGACGTGTCATTGTCAGCGCGCCTGTTGGGGCCGCGCCCCGACCTCGTGATCATTGATGCGACCACCAGCGCTACTGAACGAGCCGCCCGGCTGGTGCTGACCACGTTGTTCGAGGGTCTGCGCACGCTTTCCGTACCGGTGATCGCCGCCATGGGCACGAGCGGAGTCGCGCAGAGCGAGGTGCCGCTGCTGGTAGACGACGTGCTGCTCCCTCCGCACGAGGCCGCCGAGGCGGTGATACGGGCGGCGCTGGTGTCTCAACGCCGGGGCAACACCAGCGCCCACCTCGTCAGCGCCGGGGTGCTGACGGTCGATATCGAGGGATTTCGCGCGTGGCTGTCCGGTGAGCCGGTCACGCTTACGTACACCGAGTTCCAGTTGTTGCGACTGCTCCTGCTCAATCGCGGTAAAGTGCTGACCAGGCAAATGCTGCTCAACAAGATCTGGGGCTACGACTACCTCGGCGGCCTGCGGACGGTCGACGTTCACATCCGGCGGCTGCGCGCCAAGATCGAGGCGCACGCGCCCGCGCTGATCGAAACCGTGCGCCATGTGGGCTATCGTATCCCCGAGTAGCCAGCGCTCACGCTGTCGCTGCCGTCCCCTCCGACGGAGGGCGTCACCGCCACCGGGATGCGCCGTCGCCGCTGTCAATCCCGCCCGTGTTGGCGCGCTCTCGATCACCAGTTGTGGCGCTCGGCGGGCAGGCCAAGCAGTGTCCGGCCAATATCCTGCGCGGTCTCACCCGGATGCAGATGTATGTGGTGCTGCGCGACCCGCACGTCGCGGAAGTAGCGCTGCATCGGCGCACTGTCGTACAGCGCGTTGGCTCCCGAATACGCGTACAGCCGCTCCACCGCGTGTACCGCGAGCTGGTTCGCGCCCTGGGCGGCGATCCACCAGGGGGTGTGCTCCTCGCGCGGGACGGCGTGGTCCCGCTGTACACGATCCCAGGCGGACGCCGACTCGCGGGCGAGCACGGCGCGGCCGGCCGCCAGCGCCACGGCGGCATCGGCGAGCGCGAGCTGGAGCGCGGGAACGGTCGCGGTCGCGGGCAAATTTCCCCGTGATCGGTGGGCGCGCTCAATGAAGGCGACCTGGGCCGCCCGCGCCACGCCGCAACTGATCGCGGCGAGGCACATGCCCTGGGTGACGGCAAACGGCACCCGCAACACCCCGACCATGTCGCCCCGATACCGATTCCAGGTGACACCGGCCGTGTGTTCATCGGGGATGTGCACATCGTCAAGCTCAATGTCGCAACTGCCAGAGCCTTGCATGCTGAGCGAATGCCAGGTGTCGTGCAGCGTGAGTGCCGTCCCCGGCGGCAGAAGACAGTAGCGCAGGTGGCGGTCGGGCGTCACCCGGCGGTCGATCGGGTCGTCCGGTGGGCCGGGAGCGGCGGCCCCGACCATGCGCCAGTCGGCATGCTCGGTCAGGCTGGCAAACGGCCAGCGGCCGGTAACGCGGTAGCCGCCGCCGGTCGGTGTCGCGGTCCCAAGCGGCGGCAGGGTGCCGGAGAAGATTGCCCCCGCGCCGGCGGCGGTCAGCGCCTCACGCGCCTGTTCGGGCGTGAACTGGACAGCGAGCGCATGGGTGACGCCCCCCGCCACGGCGACGCACCACGCGGCCGACCCCGACGCGGCGGCGATATCTTCGATTGCTTCCAGGTATTCCGGAAACTCGACCTCAAGTCCGCCGAACACACGCGGCACGAGCAGGCGGAACAGCCCGGCGGCGCGCATCGCGGCCACCGACTCCCGGGTGAGCCGGCGCGCACGGTCGATGCGGTCGGCATCGGCGGCGAGCGGCCCGAGCACCGGCGCGAGCACGGAGCGGAGCGAAGATATCGTGCCGGCGGTCATGGAGCACTCCCTTGAACATGGGTGTTAGGAGTTGGGTGTCGGGGGACGGCGCCGCGTGTCATGCTCGGCGGCGCCCTGGCGGGGCAGGTGACCGACTCCGCAACGGCAGACCCGTTCGCGCGGGGAGAATCGAGGCAACTATAGCATGGCGCGCGGCGACCGACTGCCGCGATCACGAACCAGGAGCGCTGGCACGGGTGGAGGCCGGTCGTGCGTTCAGGCGCCGCCACGACAGCAACCGAAGAAGTTGAGGTTACGCCTGGTCCGTAGCCCAGCCCCCTGACGCGGCGGATTGCCGCACGGGCGGCGGCC
Organism: Dehalococcoidia bacterium; assembly: GCA_038325665.1. GTDB lineage: Bacteria > Chloroflexota > Dehalococcoidia > CAUJGQ01 > CAUJGQ01 > CAUJGQ01. The sequence goes on from JBBQJF010000147.1 coordinate 2,527, forward strand.
CCACGTAGACCACCGGTGGCCGTATGAATGACCCGGTGTCCGCTTCCTCGATCGCATGGGCGATCCATCCTGCCGCACGGGCGATGGCGACAATCGCCCCCACGGCCCCCGGAATCATGGCGGCGGCGTGCGCCAGCGCGCCGATCGCGAACGCGACGTTCGGGTGTGGCAGCCCGCGTGTACGAGCCGTGTTGAGCGTGAACACCACCGTTCGGGAGCGCGTGCCGGGAAATGCCGCCGCGATCACGGGAAGCAGCGCCGCCGCTCGGGGATCCCCTTCGGGATAGAGCGGGTGCCCGAAGCCGGGCAGCGCCACACCGCGCCGGAGCCGTTCGCTAATATGATCAATGGCGTTGTCGCCCTCGCCCACCTCGGCCAACAGCCGTTCGACCGCGGTCGGCGTTCCCGCGTGGGCGCTCCCACCCGCCACCGCGAGGCCCGCGCCGATCACGGCATGGGGGCCGCCCCCGACAGAGGCGGCGATGCGCGCGGCGTGCGTGGCCGCGCTCAGCCCGTGGTCGGCAAGCAACACCAGCGCCGTGTTCAGCACTTCCAGCATCGCACTGTCCGGAGGCGTCGCGGCCAGCCGCGGCCAGAGACGGGCGGCGAGGCTGCCCGCGATCTTCGCCGCCGGGATGTGGCTGCCCGCCGCGTGCGCTTTTGCCCGAGCGTCGCGCGGCTCGCCAGACGTGTGGTGTTCGCTGCTTTCAGAGGATGTCCGGCCGGTGCCGTCCGCCTCCCCCTCGCCGGGCACGCCGGTGGCGCCCATCGACTCTCGCACTCGTTGCTCGCGCGGCGCGTGGGACGGGGCGCCAGGGGGCAGAGTGTCACGATGCCGCCCCACCGGCGCGCCTGTCGCCGCCACGAGCGGAAGCGTATCGACCAGGCGGGCAATCAATACCCTGCCCTCGACGCGGGCGTTGCGCGGCGCGGCGTCCCCTTGGCCCTCACCGCCGGCGAGCGCCGCGACAGTCAGGCGCAGGCGGTCGAACGGGAGGGTGTTCGTCGGAAGCGCGGATCGCACGGCACGCGTCGTCGATGCCGCGGCCTGATCAAGCCAAGCGACGCGCGCCGGAAACGCCCCGTTCCATAGCCACTCTGCCACCTCCTCAAACAACAATGCCCGCGCGAGATCGACCGCGGCGACGCCACGGTAATACAGCATTCCTCCTTCCATCGTGGTCAATGCCGAGTGAATCGCGGGCGCCCCCGCACCCGCCGGCGGCGCGTGACGGCCACGAGCGGTGAGCCGCTCGACCTCGTCGGGGTCGAATCGGCTGGTGCGGCCGCCTGCCGAGCGGTCGGCATGTAGCATCCCGCGGCTGACGTACGCGTACAGCGTCGCCGGCTTGACGCCCAGCCGCGCCGCCGCCTGCCGTGTGGTTAACCAGCGCCGTTCGCGCTCGTGTGAGTCACCCATCACTCATCCTCGGTGCGCGTGGTCCGCCCATGTCGCCGGCTGCCGCCGGTTGGCAGCCCCCGCGCCGCTCGCGCGGAACACGGACATCCGCGCACCACGATAGCACGCGCCGCCGCGGTCGAACCGCCCGACGCGTGAGCCACCCGCGCTGGTGATATATTGATTATAATCAAGATTGACATCAATATAAAATAGACTAGCATGGGGGTGTAAGCCGCGTGGTCGGTCGCACCGCGGCCGGCGATTGAGGGGGAATTAGCTGTCGTGGCGGACTGTCAGAAACGGGTGATGACTCCGCGGTCGCCGCTCGCCCGTTGCTGACATCGCCTCAGCCACGCGGCGGCCGCTCGTGCGAGTCTCGGTGGGAATCCCGCCCGCGCGGGCGAATGGCGCTGACCAAAATGTCACACCCATCCAAGACAGAGGCCGCTCGCGCGGTGGACGTGTACCCGGCCCGCACACGAGGCCGGCCGGACCTCGGGAGAAACGATCATGACCACATCCTCGACCGACCTCGCGCCCTGGCTGAAATTCGGGCCGCCACCAGATGACACGGCGAGCGGACCAGCGTACCTACGCGATACGTTTCCCTACGTGCTGCCGCCGGTGACATGGTTCGAGCGCGACGCGGTTCCGCTCAACCCGGCGACGGCGATCTGGATCACGGACACGACCTTTCGCGATGGGCAACAGAGCCGCGCGCCCTATACTCCCGACCAGATCGCCCATCTCTACCACTTGTTGCACCGGCTGGGCGGCCCAGACGGCATGATCCGCCAGACCGAGTTTTTCCTCTACACGCGCAAGGACCGCGAGGCGGTGGAGCGCTGCCAGGAGCTCGGGTATCGCTACCCCGAGATTACCGGCTGGATCCGCGCCACGCTCTCCGACTACGGGCTGCTGCGCGCGGCCGGCCTGCGCGAAACCGGCATCCTCACCTCGATCTCCGACTACCACGTCTTCAAGAAGCTCGGTTCCGACCGCGAAACGGTGCTGAACGGCTACCTGGAGGTAGTGGACGCCGCCCTCGCCGACGGCGTCATCCCGCGCTGCCACCTCGAGGATGCCACCCGCGCCGACTTTTATCACATCGTGCTGCCGTTCGTTCGGTCGCTGATGGAGCGTGGCCGGCAGGCGGGCATCCAAGTGAAGGTGCGCTTCCCGGACACCCTTGGCGTGGGCGTCCCCCATCCGAACGCTGCCCTGCCGCGCGGCATCCCCCGGCTCACGTACCTGCTGCAAACCGAGGGCGGTGTGCCGGCCGAGGCGCTGGAATTCCACGGGCAGAACGACTTGAACGCGATCATCCCCAACGCCGTCTCGGCGTGGCTGTACGGCGCGTCGGCCAACAACGGCACCCTGCTCGGCATCGGCGAGCGCAGCGGCAACACTCCGATCGAGGCGCTCGTCTTCTGGCTGATCTCGCTCACCGGAGAGCGGCACGGCATCGACACCACGGTGCTCACTGAGATCGCCGATTACTATCGCCAGATTGGTGAGACCGTCGATCAACGACTGCCGTTCGTGGGCGCGAATGCCTTCGTCACGCGCGCCGGTATCCACGCCGACGGCATGATCAAGGACGAGGAGATCTACAACCCGTTCGACAGCACCGGCCTGCTCAACGTGGCGCCGGGCGTGGGCATCACCGATAAGTCGGGCGCGGCCGGCCTGCTCATGTGGATGCAGCGGAGCCGGCCCGACCTGGCGGCGGGAGTGTCCAAGCGCGATCCGCGGCTGCTCGCCCTGCTTGATGCCGTCATGCGTGAGTACGACGACGGCCGCGTGACGGGACTCGCCGACAGCGAGGTCGAGGCGCTGGTGGAGCGGGCCTTTGGCATGGCGGTGGTGTGAGCGGAGTTAGCGCTCCCGCCCTCACGATGGCGCCCTGTCTGTTGCCTCCACACAGCATGATGTGTAGCATGCTGTGTGGAGGTGGACCGTGGCCACGAACCTTGCAATCGACGACGCCCTCATTCGAGAGGCTCAAGAGATAGGTGGACATAAGACCAAGAAGGAGGCGGTCACGGCCGCTCTTGAGGAATATGTCCGACGGCGGAGGCAACTCGGCATCCTCGACCTCGTCGGGACGATCGACTACGACGACGACTACGACTACAAGGCGCTGCGGAAGCGCCGATGAGAGTGCTGATTGATACGCCGATTTGGTCCTTGGCACTGTGCCGGCGCCGGCAGGCGCTCGGCTCAGCAGACGTTCAGTTGGTCGCCGAATGGACTGAACTTGTACGCGGTGGGACGGCCGCGTTGCTCGGCATGGTTCGGCAAGAGTTGCTGTCGGGCGTCGGCGCACCGGAGCAGTACGAGCGGCTGCGGTCGGAACTGCGTGAATTCGGTGACGAGGCGGTGACGTCCGAGGACCACGAAATCGCGGCGGCATGTTACAACTCATGCCGTTCGCATGGGGTTCAGGGATCGGTGGTTGACTTGCTCATCTGCGCGGTGGCCATACGGCTCCGTGTCCCGATCTTCACCACGGACGCTGATTTCATTGCCTACGCCCGCCACCTTCCCATCACATTGCACCAGCCGCGGTAGGCCGTACAAACAGCCTTCACCGCGCCCCCACCCGGCCACTATCCTGATTCCAGGGAGGCCCAGCCATGACGCAGTCCGTGACCGAACGACTGATGACCGCCGGCGAATTGCTGGCGCTGCCCGACGATGGGTGGAAGTATGAACTGATCGAAGGGAGGCTCGTGCGCGTGAGCCCGTCATCAACCTGGAGCAGCGCGGTCAGCGCGAATGCCCTGACGCTGATCAACGGGTTCGTTCGCCCGCGCCGGCTCGGGGTCTGCGGTGATGCTGACTGGGGATTTGTCCTCGGCACTGACCCGGATCTGGTTCGATCGCCCGATGTCGCCTTCGTCAGCGCGGAGCGGATTCCCGCCTCTGGGTTGCCGAAGGGCTTCTGGCATGGCGCGCCCGACCTCGCGGTCGAGGTGCGCTCGCCGTCGGACCGCACCGCGGACGTGCTGAGGAAGGTGGCCGAGTTCCTTGAGGCGGGCACGCGGCTGGTGTGGGTGCTCGACCCGGAACGACGCTCGGCCGTGGTCTACCGTGCGGATGGAACCGTGGCCGCCTTCGGCGCCGACGGCATCCTCGACGGCGAAGACGTGCTCCCCGGCTTCTCGCTCGCGCTGGCCGAGGTGTGGGTATAGCAGACTGCCCTGCCCGTGAACACTCGGGAGGGTCGTTCGCGTGTAGACGGCTGGTAAGCGTTCAGCCGTCCGTCCGCTCGTTCCCAACACGAAGTCAGCAGCCCCGGTCCCGTGCCGCCGTGCGCATCCGCGGGCGACCATGCTCACGGCGCTGAGAGCCGGCGGCTGACAGTTGTACGCTTGCGATGCTTACTCCGTGCGCGCGCACCCCGCGATTCGAACGGACGAGCGGCGCGTGGGGCAGTATACTTTAGACGTGACAGACCGGGAGGCGTGTGGTGGCCGTGACGACATCGACCCCCGTCTTGCTGGAGTCGGGCGACCGGCTCAGCCGCGACGAGTTCCACCGTCGCTATTGCGCGCGCCCCGACATCCGCAAGGCCGAGCTTGTCCTGGGGGTGGTCTACGTGCCGTCGCCGATTCGGTCACCGTTTCATGGCGAGCCGCACAGCTTGGCGGATTTGTGGTTAGGGACATTCGCGGCGCGAGATCCTAGTCTGCGCCTCTCCATCGACCCCACGCTCATCCTCGGGGACGACAGCGAAGTGCAGCCTGATCTCGTACTGTTCCGCGAACCCGCGGTCGGCGCCGCGCTCCAGCGGACGGATGACGGGTATCTTGAGGGAGCGCCCGAGTTCGTTATGGAGATCGCGGCCAGCAGCGCGTCCTATGACCTGCACGACAAACTCGACGCGTATCGGTTGGCAGGGGTGCAGGAGTATGTCGTGTGGCGGGTGCTCGATCACCAGATCGACTGGTTTCACTTTCTCGGCGACGCCTACGTCCGCATCGAACCCGATACCGGCGGCATGATCGGGAGCGCGGTGTTCTCCGGACTGCGTCTCCCCATCGCCGCGATGCTGGCCGGCGACCGCGCCGGTATCCTCGCCGCCCTGGGCGCACCACCGGCCGCCGGCAATGGACCGGGTAGGCCGCGGGAGAGCGGCTGACGTTCACGACGTATTTGAACCGCACGCGCGGAGCGCGCCGCTGCCTCACTATGAGCAGCGCTCGCGCCCGTGTTGCACCGCCGATGATGACGCGTACGCGCCGACACCCGACCCGGCGAGCGCGCCTACACCGGTTTCGCCTCGATTAGTCCGAGCAGCCATCCCGTTTCGATGCGGCGTTCGAGGGCGAATCCCGCGGCTGCGAGGAGGTCGCGGAACTCGTTTTCGGTGCGGTCGCGCCCGCCATCGAACAGCACACGTAGGAGAAGGTCGCTGCCGATCGCCGGTGACGGCATGCCGCGTGGTGGGAGGATCGGGTCGATTACCAGCAACCGCCCGTGCGGCGGTATGACCTCGCGGCACCGGCGGAGGATGACCGTTGCCTGCTCGTCGTCCCAATCTCGCAGGATGCGCATCAGCAGGTAGATGTCGCCGCCCGCCATCTCCGCCCGGAGCGCGGCGGCATCGCGGCCATCGACCAGTGCGCGGATGATCTGAACCCACGCCCAGAAGGACGGCGCGCCCTCGCCCTCCCAGCACCGGCCCCATGCCACGCGGCATCCGCGCTCGGCAGCCTCCGCGCTAACCTGGTCGAGCAGCCGCGTCTTGCCGATGCCCGGCTCGCCCGCCAGAAGCACCACGCTACCCACGCCGGCGGCCGCGGCCGCGAGCCTCGCGCGCAGCACGGCCAGCTCATGCGCCCGGCCGACGAACCCCGTTCCGGAGGCTGGCGCGGTAGAAGGCGAGCCGGACTCGCGAGTCCCCGGGCGGGACAGGGACTCGCGCCGCCGAGGTGTGTCGAAGGCCGTCATGTTGCGCCTGCCATGGTGTAGCCGTCCCGCGCGCCGGGGGCGGCGCAGGCTGAGCGCGGGTGTGGAAGGTCGCCGTGTCGCGCCCGCGACGATGCGCGTGCATGCACGGAGTATAGCGCCCGGAGTATGGTGGTGGCAGCGAGGGTACAACCATGACGAACGCCCCGGTCGAGACATTGATGACCGCGGATGACCTGCTGATGGTACCCGATGACGGGTGGGCGTATGAACTCGACCGGGGGAGGTTGATCCGCATGGCGCCGGCATCATGGGTTCCGGGAGTCGTGGGAATGCGCGCGGCTCGCCGCATCGACGCGTATGTGGATGCCAATGGCCTCGGGATGTGCCGCGGCGCTGATACCGGGTTCCTGCTGGCCTCGAATCCCGACGTCGTACGGACCCCGGATGCGGGCTCCGTGCGAACGGACCGCATTCCGGCCGAGGGTCCGCCACGCCGCTACTTCCCCGGTGCGCCCGACCTGGCCGTCGAAGTGCGCTCGCCCACGGACCGGATCGGGGAGGTGCTGCGCAAGATCGGTGATTTTCTAGAGGCGGGCACGCGGCTGGTCTCGTTCCTCGACCCCGAACGGCGCACGGCGGCCGTCTACCGCGCGGACGGCAGCGTGGCGATTTTCGGCGCCGATGGCGTCCTCGACGGCGAGGACGTGCTCCCCGGCTTTACCCTCGCTTTGGCGGAGGTGTGGGTGCAGGCGGCCTCTGGGCAACCCGGCAGGTGAATCATTCCGTCCCGCCCGGCGCCGGCTCATCCCAACCCAGCCAGCGGGTGACGGCCTCGGCCGGCCGGCGCTGCACGACCTTCGGCGGCGCGGCGGCGTAGCCGATATAGACGAAGCCCAACACGCTGGCGGCGGAGTCGAGGCCGAGGAAGTCGCGCACCGGCTCGGAGTACGCCGTGTCGCCGGTGCGCCAGATCGCCGCCAGCCCCAGGGCGTGCGCTGCCAGCAGGAGGTTCTGCACCGCCGCGGACACGGCGGCGATCTCCTCGATCGCGAACACATGTGGACCCACCGCGGGCTGAACCGCCACGGCGATCACGACCGGCGCTCGCAAAGGTTTTTCCTGCTCGCGGTCGAGTTCGGCCGGTCCCGCCCCCGGCGTGAGCCGCGCCCGACCGTCCGCGAGAGCCGCACCCAACGCCGATCGCGCGTCGCCCGCCAGGACGAAGAACCGCCATGGCGCGGTCAGGTGGTGGTTGGGGGCGTGGGCGGCCGCGTCGAGCAATTGCGTGATTAACTCGCGCGGCGGCGCCTCCGGCCGGACCTTGCCGATGCTGCGACGCGCCCGGATCGCGTCGATCACGTCGAGTCCGGTCACGCGCGGGACATCTGTTTCGGCGTCCTGCTGCACTTGCATTTGCTTTCTCCCGACGCGCGCCGCGTTTATCATCACCCATCACCCGCGCCCTGGCGTAGACACACCGTAGCCTATCGGTGGCGCGCGGGCGAGCCGCCGACGCCGCGCGGAGCGGCCGCTTGAGGTAAGATGCGACATACGGCATAATCCGGTCGGTTGATAGGGGAGTTGCGCGGGCGTCGCCGGTGGACGCCCGGAGGGTTTGGACGCGACACGGGCATCGCCTGCAATCCATTGGGAAAGGATGAACGATGGACCTCGGACTCAGCGAAGAACAAGAGCTGTTGAAGAACTCGGCCCGTGATTTCCTCGAGAAGGAAGTCCCGGAGAGCTATGTCCGCCAGATGGAGGAGGATGACAAGGGCTATTCGCCCGAGGTTTGGAAGAAGATGGCCGACCTCGGCTGGCAGGGGCTGATGATCCCCGAGGAGCAGGGCGGCGCCGGCTTCGGCTTCCTCGACCTGATCGTGCTGCTCGAGGAGTTCGGTCGCGCGCTGGTGCCGGGTCCGTTCATCTCGACCATGATCGCGGCCACGGCGGTGATCGAGGGCGGCTCGGACCAGCAGAAGAACGACATCCTCTCGCGAGTCGCCTCCGGCGATCTGATCATGACACTCGCCTTCACGGAGCCGTCCGCCCGCTTTGACGCGGAAGGCGTGGAGCTGAAGGCAGAGAAGCAGGGCAGCGATTACGTGCTCAACGGGACGAAGCTGTTCGTGCCGGATGCGAACGTCGCCGACCAGTTCGTGGTGGTGGCGCGCACCGGTGGCAGCGGCGACCAGGGGCTGTCCCTGCTGCTGGTTGATCGCACCGCCGCCGGTGTCAGCACCGAGGTGCTCAAGACTATCGCCTCGGACAAGCAGTGCGAAGTGAAGTTCGAGAATGTCAAGGTGCCGGCCGCGAACCTCATCGGCGGCGAGGGTCAGGGCTGGGACATCATGAAGCGGGTGATCCGCAAGGCCACCTGCATGGAGATGGCCTATCTGGTCGGCCTCGCGCAGATGGACTTCGAGATCTCCGTCAACTACGCCAAGGAGCGTGTGCAGTTCGGCCGGCCGATCGGTTCGTTCCAGGCGATCCAGCACAAGGCGGCCGACATGGTCACCGATGTGGACGGCGCACGGTTCATCATGTACCGGGCGGCGTGGGCGGTGGCCGAGAACGAGCCGGACGCCGACATGCAGGTCAGCATGGCGAAGGCATGGGTGTCGGACGCCACTCGCCGGGTGGTGGCTCACGGCCAGCAGATCCATG
>JBBQJF010000148.1:0-11492 GCA_038325665.1 Dehalococcoidia bacterium
AAGGAGCCGGCCGCCTACTTCCTCACCTCGCCACTGGCCGAGAACGCCACCCTCATCCATCCACGCGAGCTGGTGGAGGCAGACGGCGACCTGAAGAAGCGGGCGATCGGCACCGGCCCCTTCACGCTGAAGGAGTTCACCCCGAAGACGCGGATCGTGTGGGAGAAGAACCCGGAGTACTTCCGCAAGGGGCGGCCGTATCTCGACCGGATGGAGTGGACGATCATCACTGACCTGGCCGCTCTGCTGGCCGCTTACCGGTCCGGCCAGTTCGAGGCGGTGGCGGGCGGCGTCCAGCGCAACGAGGTCGAGGGGCTGCTCAAGACCAACCCCGACACCGTGATGCACATCAGCGATCCGGCGTTCTCGACCTTCCAGTGGGCCTTCCGCATGGACAAGCCGCCGTTTAATGATGTCCGCGTGCGCCGCGCCTTCTCGATGGCCTTCGACCGGCAGGTCATGATCAAGTCCGGCGTGCAGGGTGACGGCGTCGTCACCACCAACTTCCCCTTCAACGAGATCCTCGACAAGCAGCCGCAGCCGGCCGACTTCGGCCCCTACTACCAGTACAATCCCGGCGAGGCGAAGAAGCTGCTCGAGGCCGCCGGCTACAAGGACGGCTTCGAGTGCCCGGCCGACTACTACGTGTACGCCACCTACCTGACCTCGTGGATCCAGATCGCTGAGCAGCAGCTCGCCCCGCTCGGGATCAAGCTCAAGATCAATGCTCCCGAGTACACCACCTGGGTCGAGCGCTTCCTCGCCGGTAAGTACGACATGGCCGCGCTCGGCTTCAACAGCCCCAACGTCGTCGAGATGGACTCATGGACCTACCTGTACATGCACTCGAAGTCGCCGAAGAACGCCTGGCACATCGACGACCCGAAGGTCGATGCGCTCGTCGAGGCACAGCGGCGCGAACTCGACCGCACCAAGCGTAAGGCGATCTGGAAGCAGATCTGGGACATGGAACTCGACCAGGTCTTCCGGCCGTCGGTGCCGGCGGCGCGCGGCATCGCCTACCACAGCCCCAAGGTGCATAACCATCTCTCGAACCAGGCGCACCTGTGGCCGACATATGGCAACGCGATGTCGGAGCTGGTGTGGATGGGGTAGGTCACGAATCACGGATCACGGGTACCAGGGCGACCCGGTGGGTCGCCCCTACCCGCGAACACGGACAGCCCCTGTAGGGGCGACCCGGTGGGTCGGCCCTGGGCGCGGAATACCCAAACGGCTGGTCTGTGTACGCGCGAGGGCGTGACGCGCGAGCGGTTCGCGCGTCACGCGAGACAAGGCTAGATATGCAGCAGTACCTGATGCGCCGGTTAATGATGGCGGTGCCGGTTCTTTTTGGTTTGTCGCTGGCGATCTTTGCCTCGATCCGGATCGTGCCGGGCGATGTGATCGTCTCACTCACCGCCGACGCGGGGAACGTGCCGCAGGAGCAGCGTGACGCGCTGCGGCAGAAGCTGGGGTTGGACAAGCCGTTCGCGGTGCAGTACGTCCGTTGGGCGAGCGGCATCGTGCGCGGCGATTTCGGCACGTCGCTGTGGCGCGGCACCTCGGTCAGCCGCGAGCTGCGTCGCACGATGCCAGTAACAATCGAACTGGCGTTGTTCTCATTCGCGGTGGCGGTGTGCGTCGCCATTCCGGTGGGTGTGCTCTCCGCCGTGCGCCAGGACACCTGGCTCGATTATCTCGGCCGGCTGTTCAGCATCGGCGCGCTCTCGATGCCGGATTTCTGGCTGGGGACGATGGCGGTGTTATACCTCTCGATCTGGTTCGGGTGGATTCCGCCGATCGGCGGTGGATTCCGCGGCCTGTTCGAGAATCCGAGCGCCAACCTTCAAGTCATCGCCCTGCCGGCGCTGATCCTCGGACTGCGGCTGTCCGCCAGCGGCATGCGGATGACGCGCTCGGCCATGCTGGAGGTGTTACGCGAAGACTACATTCGCACCGCCTGGTCGAAGGGACTGCGTGAGCGCTCCGTGATCGCCCGCCACGCCCTCCGCAACAGCCTGATCCCGGTGATCACGATTTTCGGCGCACAGATCGGTGTGCTGCTCGGCGGCAGCATCGTGATGGAGACGCTGTTCGGGCTGCCCGGTATGGGGCGGCTGACCTTCGAGGCCGTGCAACTGCGCGACTATCCGCAGGTACAGGCCAACGTCATGGTGATTGGCACGATCGTTGTCGGGCTTAACCTGCTGGTTGATCTCACGTACGGCTGGCTCGACCCGCGCATTCGATACGGATGAAACGATGACAACAGACGCCACTGCCTCAGTGATTCCTTTCAGCGCGGCAGACAGTTCCGTGGACAGCCGCCCGCGTCGCGGCATCTTTCACCTCGCCCGGCGCAAGCCTCTGGGAGCGGTGTCGCTGGTCGTGGTCGCCGGCCTGGTATTGATGGCGGTATTCGCGGATGTGGTCGCGCCGTACGGGCCGTATGAACTAAGCGTTGATACCTTCCAGTCGCCCAGCGCATACCACTTGATGGGCACCGACGAGATCGGTCGTGACGTGTTCAGCCGGGTGGTCCACGGCGCGCGGGTATCGCTGTTCGTCGGGCTGATCGCGGTGGTGCTCGGCACCCTGGTCGGCTCGCTGATCGGGCTGGTATCGGGCTACTTCGGCGGGACGCTCGATGCCGTACTCCAGCGTCTGGTAGACATCATCATGGCCTTCCCCGGCCTGGTGCTGGCGCTGGTGGTGATCTCGATTCTGGGCGTCGGCACCTTTAAGTCGACGCTCGCGATCGCGGTAGTGATCATCCCCGGCGCGGCGCGGGTGGTGCGCGGCGTTGTGTTGTCGGTCAAAGAGCGTCCATTCGTCGAGGCGGCGCGGTCGCTGGGCTGCACGAACACGCAGATCATGCGCCGCCATATCATCGTGAACGTGATCGCGCCCGTGATCATCCTCGCCTCGATCACCCTCGGCAACGCGATCCTGATCGAGGCATCGCTGTCGTTCCTCGGCCTAGGCACCCCCCTGCCGAAGCCGTCGTGGGGGGCGATGCTGGCTGGCACCGGGCGGCGCTTCATGGAGGTGGCGCCGTGGCTGGCGCTGTTCCCCGGCCTCGCGATCAGCATTACGGTGCTGTCGTTCAACCTCCTCGGCGATGCCGTCCGCGACCTGCTCGATCCGCGGTTGCGGGGGTCGCGGTGACTAGCCCCTGAACCTTGGAGAGACGGCCTAACCGCGCGGCCCCTGCCCTGCGCGGGAGACCTAACCCCCCGGCCCCCTTCCCTGCAAGGGAAGGGGGAGACGGCAGCGGCGGGGATTGCGCCGGCGCCTCGGGTTCCGCAACAAGCCTCGTCCGTTTGCTTGAGCAGGCGTCCCACGCGCGGCTCCACGAGGTCCGCTCCTCCCCCCTCGCGGCGAGAGGTACGTTATACTGCCGCGTAGACGCGTGATCTACGTTGACAAGAGAGGGCGACGATGGCAGCGAACGGCGCGGGGCGGGGACGGCCGCCGACGTACAAGCACGAAGTAACCGGGTCGCGAGCGGTGGTGACCTCCAATCATCCGATGGCGTCGGCTGCCGGGGTCGAGATGCTGACACGCGGCGGCAACGCGGTCGATGCGGCGGTGGCGACGCTGTTCGCGCTCACCGTGGTCGAGCCGATGATGGTCACGCCGTTCGGCGCCGGGTTTTTCGTGATCCGTGATGGTCGCACCGGCGAGACGGTGACGATTGACAACTACGCGACGGTACCGGCGGCGGCGTTCCCCGACATGTTCGATCCGGTGCCCGGCAGCCTTGACTACGAGACGGTGGATAAGGCAAACGATACCGGCTACCGCGCCGTCGCGACGCCCGGCAACCTCAAGGGCTGGGCGCACGCGGCCGAACGCTATGGCAGGCTGCCCTTCTCGCGCCTCGTCCAGCCCGCCATCCGCTACGCCGCCGACGGCTTCCCGGCGAGTGGCTACCTCGTGCAGATGATCGAGAACTCGAAGCACGCGATGCGTCGCTTCCCCGCCACGGCCGAGGTATTCATGCCCGAGGGCCGGGTACCCGGCATTGGTCAGAACATCGTCCGCCGCGACTACGCCCGCACGCTCGGGCAGATCGCCGATCAGGGCGCGGACACGATGTACACCGGCGCGCTCGCCCGTATGATCGTCGATGACATGACGGCGAACGGTGGCCTGATCACGATGGAGGATCTGGCAGCGTACCGCATCCACGAACGCCCGCCCGTGCGCGGCAGCTATCGCGGCCACGAGATCGTCTCGATGGCGCCGCCATCATCCGGCGGCACGCATATTGTGCAGTTGCTCAACATCCTGGAGGCATTCGATCTCGGCCGCGGCGACCTCGTGTTCGGCGCGCCCGCGTATGTTCACTTGTTTGCCGAGGCGCTCAAGATCGCCTTCGCCGACCGCCGCCGCTACATGGCCGACCCCGAGCGCGTGCAGATCCCCGTGGACCGTCTGACCTCCAAGGAGTATTCCGCACGGCGGCGGGGCGAGATCGACGCGGCGCGCGCCGGCGACTACACGGCCGGCGAGTTTGCCGGGGTCGCGGCCTTCCTCGGCGGTGAGGGTTCGAACACCACTCACCTGACGGTGATCGATGACGAAGGGACGATCGTGAGCGCCACCCAGACGGCGCAAAGCGCCTTCGGCGCGAAGGTGACGACTCCCGGCACGGGGATGATCCTCAACAATTGCATGTTGCTGATGGACCCGGTACCGGGCAACACCAACTCGATTGAAGGCGGTAAACGCATCCTCTCCAGCATGTCACCAACGATCGTGCTGAAAGACGGTGCGCCATTCATGGCGCTGGGCACACCCGGCGGCAAGCGCATCTTCGCCGCGGTCGCTCAGGCGATCCTCAATGTGATTGACCACGGCATGACGCTGCAAGAAGCGGTCGAAGCGCCGCGCGTCTGGACGCAGGGCGCCGGCCTCGAGCTTGAAGATTGCTTCCCCAACCTGGGCGAGCTGCAGACGGCGCTCCGTGCGCTCGGCCACCGTACGACACCCGTGCAGAAGGTCGCGGGCGGTATGAACGGCGTGCTCGTCGACGCGGACGGTCTCCTACACGGCGCCGCCTGCTGGCGTGCCGACGGCGCGCCGATTGGTGTCAGCGGCGGACCTGCCCGACCGTCCGCGAGCAGCGGCGTGCCGGAGTAGGGGGATGAGGGTGGAAGAAGCCAACACGGTTGGCCCTCTCTCATCATTCACCCCTCCAAGCACATTCGCATCAATGCCACGGGGGCGATGATCGTCGAATAGCCCATGGCGCTCTCGTTCTTATCACCGATACACCCGCGACAGTGGGAACATGGGCGACAAGGGAGAGGGCAATGGGAGATGCGCAACAGGCAGGGATCGCGGATACATCGTTTGAGAAGGACGTGCCGGTTGTCGTGCGCGGCCATGGGCCGGCGCCCAAGCCGGGCACGCATTGGCAACGGTTCCGCGGAGCGGTTCTGCCTGGAGCCAGCCAGCGGGAGCGACTCGCGGGAGCGATCACGGCCTATGGCCCCGAGCTTGCGCGCCGGATCCGTTACAGCCAGGGGGGTAGCCCGGATCCCTGGGATTGGACGACCGCCGCATGGGTGGAGCTCGACCGTGCGGCGGACGCGCTGGCGCGCGGATACATTGATGAAGGCTGGCAATGCTTCCACGCTGCCCGCCGATTAGAAATGTTCGGCCTCACCGATGATGAGGTCAGTATCCGAGCGGAGGCCCTCTATCACGAGGCGGAGAATAAGCTGGGCACAACCTCGTGGCGCGGTCGAACGGCTCTCGACATCCTCGTCGGCATCCGGTTGACAGGTGGGAAGATTCCGGATGTGATTCTGAATGGAGCGCACCCGGCCGGTACGACAGACGTATCGCCGCCGTCCGCGAGTGTGCGCGTCGCTGCCACGAGGCGAAGTGTGGACCTGGCCGATACGGCACGGGCATCGCCGCCATCGACGGGCGGCGATGCCCGACAGAACCCGCGCCACCGGTTGTGGTACGCCGCCTTTCTCATAGATGGACGCGCGGACAATAACTACTTCAAGATTCAGGTGGTGCGCCGGCATACGCTGGCGCTCCTGGTCATCTTGAGCCTGGCGGCGCTCACCGTGCTCGGCCTGCTTACTTTCGCACCAGTGGAGTTGGGCAGGGACGGTGACGATCCCTTCTCGAACGCGTGGACGCCGGTCACGGTGGCGCTGTTCGGGGTGATGGGCGCCAGTATGAGTGCGATTCAAACCTTGACGAGAAACGTGAAGGGAAGGGACGCCATCGGTATCCCCGACCACATCCTTCAAGGCTGGGTGACACTCTTGCGACCTTCCATTGGGGCCGCCGCTGCCCTGCTCCTCTTCGCGGCTATCGCCGCGGGGGTGCTGTTTGAGGGCCAGTTGAACTTGCCCGCCATCCTGGTGATCGCGTTTGCCGCCGGGTTCAGTGAACGGCTCGTGCTTCGCGTGGTCGAGTCAGTATCGCCGCCGGAGGAGAGTGCGCGAGGCTCGTGACCACTGGATGGTCACATCCACAATCGCGGGCGCCGCCTTCGCGATCAGCAAGTTCATGAACAGGCGGAACCGGCCGCGCTGTTGGAGCAGGGGTCTGCCGGCGAACAGGTCGGCGGGTACCCCAGACCAGGCCGGCTGTCGCGCCTACGTCTCGACCGGCGCGGGCTGGAGCCGGGTCACGCGCACTTTCTTGATGCGGCGGCCGAGCACGGTCAGCACCTGGAGACGAATGCCGCCGATCTGCACCTCGTCGCCGGGGGCGGGCATCTTGCCAAGTTCGGTGAAGACGACACCGCCGACGGTGTCGTAGTCCTCGCTCTGCAGCTCAAGGTCGAACATATCGTTGAGGGTATCGATATCGATGCGCGCATCGACGATCGCTTCGTCGTCGCTTAGCCGCTCGATTGCCGCCTCGCCCACGTCGTACTCGTCCTCGATCTCGCCGACAATCTCTTCGATGATGTCCTCGGTCGTCACCAAGCCGGCGGTGCCGCCATACTCATCGACCACGATCGCGATATGGATCTTGTTGCCGCGTAGTTCGGTCAGCAACTCATCGACGCGCTTTGTCTCGGGAATGAAATGTGGTGGGCGGGCCAGATCCTTGAGACATGCCGGGCGCGTGCCCTCGGACAGATACTTGAGCACATCCTTCGCGTAAATGATCCCGACAATGTTGTCGATCGACTCTTCATAAAGCGGGATGCGGCTGTAGCCGTGATCGACGATGATGCGCTGCACATCTTCCATGCGCGCGGAGGACTCCACGCCCACGATGTCCACGCGCGGCACCATGACCTCGCGAGCGGTCGTCTCGACCAGCTTGAACACGCCCCGGATCATCTGCCGCTCTTCCTCTTCGATGCCGCCGTTCGACTCCTCCATCTCCACCAGGCGCAACAACTCCTCACCCTCCTCATCTTCACCGGCCCTGACCGACGGAGTGGTGAGTCGGGCGATTAGCAGGCCAGGAAGATCGAGCGCGAGCGATGGTATCCAGAAGATCAGCCGCAGCACGCGCGTCAGCGGTGACAGCACGATCCCCCAGCGATCAGGGTTGCGCGCGCCAAGCACCTCGGGGACGCCCTCGATCAGACCGATAACCACCAGCGCCGCGAGTCCCGTGAGCAGCACGGGCTGCCAGCCGCCGCCATATCGATCGACCACAAGATGCACCGCCGAGGCCGTGCCCAGGATGATCGCCAGGTTGCGACCGAAGCGCAGCGTGGAGAGCAGTTTCGCCCGCTCCTGCATGTAGCGCTGCAACGAGTCGATTTGCGGGGCGTTTCGCCCGGCGAGGGCGCGGGCGCGCGTGCGGCTCAGGTTGATGATGCTGAGTTCGGAGGCGGTGATCACCAGCAGCAACACCGCCGCGAGAATGATACCCCAGATGCTGAGCGCGTAGTCGATGTCCAAGGAGGGCCTTCCTTACGCCGGTCTCGATGGCGGGCGCAGAAGAGCGGCGAACGGGAGCGCGGCATGCCAAGAGCGGGGCGTCGAGTCACGACCCGGCGTGTGCCCCGTTCGCGCTGTTATCGAGGAGGCAGCGTCACCCGGGCGCGGGCGTAGCCCGCGGATGACGTTGTAGATCGGAAGAGGAGCTGCAGGCTCACGCGACAGCGAGGTCCGGTCGAGCGACACGGCGCCTGAGGAAGAGAATCGCGACGCCAACGGTGAGCGGGGCGCCGATTGAGGAGGGTCAGCTTCTGCTGTCACGCCCGTATGAGCCTTTACCGTCGGGGCAATTCGTGGGCTGCGCCACCCGCACGGCTGTTCAAGCATACTAATTTAGTAGCAGCTTGTCAAGTTCATTGTAATGGTCGATAGATAACAAGTCTTGCTGACAATATGTCATATATCGCTAAATGGGGGCTAGAACTTAATTCAAAGGATTTATGGTGCCATTCTGTGACTAAAGCATAGATATGTCTCTATGGCAAAGAGAAAGGCTTAATACAGTTCAAATGTGGCTCATTCTGCATCAGTTAAGAACCGCTAAAGTCCGGAGTAGAAATGCTTGATCCTGGTGCAGGAAAGTCCAGTCGAGCGTTCAGCTTGTACAGCGTGGAGACTTCGTCTCGCTCGGCATTTCGGCCGCCCTCAACGCTGAGGGGCACGCAGACCCATACTTGGAGTTCGCCTCAGAACCGAGCGGACTCCGCTCTGCCGCAAACATCGCTATACCGTCGGCTACGTGAGCTGCGTACGTATCAGCGCAATCCTTCCACGTTGAGCCTTAGGCGCTCCTTCTGTGACCACTGCCATCAAAGATATGATGTTTCCTTGCAGGAACTCATTCATACCGCGATGAAGAAGGACCTCCCCCAGTACTTCATTGTCTTCCGCCACAAGGACCAACTGCTGACTGTCCCATTGACAGTTTGCTACGGTCCCGGGTGCCACTAAGCGGTGAGCGCGAAACTGACCCGTGACGTAGAGACGAGGAGTTGGCCATCTGCGGAGCACTTGTCGCCTCAACAAATCCGCCCGCAGGTGATGGTTCTGTACCGGAAAGATTCCCTCCAGATATTCCTGCGACAGTTCATCGAGCCATCGCGAGACCTCCTGGACCGTGACCAGGCGTCCCGTCGCTAGGAATTTCTCCCCGAGAATCTTGGCCGCGTGCCGGTCGGACACACCGAGGAGGGACACATAGGCTGACGGCGCATCGGGAACCCCGTACTTGATCAGCAATGGCAGGAGTCCAATGAATGGGTCGAGGTCGTCTCCACTTGCCGCCAGCACCGAACATGAAGCGCCAAATGACCACGACAGCCAGGCACTGATCTGCGAGCAGTACTTCACCGCCGAACCGATTCCGGCGGTCTCGGGCAGCGCACCCAAATCCTGAGCTGCGCGCAAGATCTCATTATAGTCATCCCCACCGATCCACTTCATGAGCGCATCAAGATGGCGGGCCGCCTCAGGGAATCTCCCAAGCGCTCCATAATGCACCTCTTCGAGCTGTAGCGACGCGGTGAGGATTACGCGGACACGATCACGTCTTGACTCCGGAGACATGTCGAGCCCGCGAAACAGGTCGGCATTCTCGGTCATCGCTTGAATGAGTACTTCCGCCGATGTTAGGGATAGACCCAGCTTCGATGCCAAGTCGAGGTGCTCCCGACCGATTTCATCAGCGGTCTTCGCTAGCGTGCCGGCGACTGCAACTGCGGTTTGGCGCACCACATCGTCGTCTCCCTCTTGAGTACTCCAGAGTGATGACCCAATGAATGTGATTGCACCCTCCTCGTCCGCTAGACCTGCTGCCTGTAGTGCAAGGACCAGCGCCTGCTGTGGCCCTCGTAGACGACGTAGCTCGAAGTTTTCCGCGCGTACCGCGTCTGCCAGCGCGCGGAGTTGCGATGTCACCCGTAGAGCCGACTCGCCCATCAGGAAGTACTTCTTCCCTGTCTCAGCAGCAGTAGCCATAGCAAGTGTGTCAGGGACCAGAAATATGCGGCCTTCGGTGTCAGTCCGCGGCCGTCCGGCACGCCCCGCAAGGTTGGCGAAATCTGCCTCCCGGATGTCCTCAGGTTCATCCGTGATATCGTTGTAGAACGTATGACCCGCGAGAATTACTGTCGTTGCTGGTGTGTTCAGTCCCTCGCGGAGCGTCGAAGTGGCGAACACCACCCGCAGCCAGCCCTGCTCGAGGCCGTATTCCACGGCCCGCTGCACACTTGGTGGCAACTGCGCATGATGGTAAGCGATTCCACGCTGACAGAACTCCGCTAGCTCATGCCCTGGATATAGTTCCGCTTCCAAGAAGGAAGCTAGCTGCCTGCGATGAGCGATGTCGGCGTTGTCTTGGTAATCGAAGATGCGACAGCACCGTTCAGCCGACGCGATGCTACGCACGAATACGAGCACTGTCTCGCCAGCCCGGGCAACTACGCGGGCAATATCTACTGCGTGGTCCGACGAAGTTGACTTATCACCGTTTCTGTCGAACGCCCACCGTGCAGTTTCCGATGGTTGCCGCTCGGTGAACCATCCACGGAAAAAGTTGGGGAGTTGGACCTCGAACTCCCCTTTGAGATCCTCATCTTCATGAACGATGACAATGCCACCGCGATACTCTACGCGACGGACCCGGCCTTTGCGTACCGCACGCGCTGCACTCTCCGTGCGACCCGACTGGCGCACCGCCACGCGGCGGATCTGCCGGGTCGGCCGGCGTTCCTCCACAACGATTTCGGTGTCCTCTGGGCCAAGCCATTCCGCCAGCTCCTCCGCATTGCTCATCGCGCCGCTCATCAGCACAATCTGGATGTCGGGCTGGAGCGCACGGAATCGGGTAATAAGGCTCTCGATGATCGGACCACGGTCAGGTTCAGAGATCTTGTGGACCTCATCGAAGATCACGATACGACAAGTATTGAAGACATCTCGGGCATTTCGATAATAAGCATCAAGCTTCTCCGGTGTCGTCACCGTAACCGTACGGTTAAGCTGCATGAGCTCCAGTTCGGCGTCGAGCGCTATTGCACTCTGTTCGGCGCCGGCGATTATGGGTCGAATAGTCACTCCACAATCGGAAAGCCGATGGCGGAGATCATTGCTCACTTGATTGACGAGCGCTCGGCTAGGTGCGACGTACACGCCCCACTTCCCCTGTTGGGCGTCAAAGGCAGTAAGTATGGCCAATTCGGCAAGGATAGTCTTGCCAGCACCTGTAGGCAACGAAACTATGAAGTTCTTGTGAGGTGATCGGCGCAAGAGTCCCTTGCTGATGGCTTGGAGTTGTGGTTTCCAGAACTCTAGGTATCCGTCGCGGGCAAGGGCATACCGATAGCGCTCTGAGACCGCCGCCTGCCGGAGCACTCGGTGCATGCTGGCACGCTCCATTTCTTGGACGGTAACTGCTCACCTTGTGGGGATCAGGTGTGAGCGGGCGCATAGATCGTCGTGAGCGGAAGGGGGGAGCCGGCCGCGCGCAGCAGAAGGGCGAACACGTCCTGGCCGCGCTTGCGCGCCGTGTCGGTGACGGTCCGCACG
>JBBQJF010000149.1:0-11472 GCA_038325665.1 Dehalococcoidia bacterium
CGGGAACGGCATGCCGTGCCGCCGCCCGTGGTGACGTGACTGGGCATGCAAGGCGGGGCCGTCCCCCCAACACCCAACACCCAACACCTATCACCCAGATTCAAGGAGCTTAGTCATGATCGTGCGACTAGACCATGTCGGCGTGGTGGCGCATTCCTGGGATGAGGCGAGCGCGGTACTGGTCGATACGCTCGGATTCCCGCTCGACGGGGCGCGGACCTCACTCCCGGACGGCAATCATTATGTCCCGCAGAACACGCGCATCTTCTTCGTCACGGTCGGTGAGGGCGAGACGCAGATCGAGATCCTGATTCCGCAGGACACTACCAGCGGCATCGCCAAGTACCTGGCGAAGCGCGGCCCCGGCCTCCACCACCTCGGCTACGCCGTCGATGATGTCGCGGCCGAGGCCCGCCGCATGGAAGAGCGCGGCCTGCACGAGATTGCCCTTGGCGGATCGGGCGGCGCCGCCTTCTTCTATCCCAAGGGCACGATGGGCATCCTCACCGAGTTCGTGCCGGTGCGCGCGCCCGTGCGGGCGTGACATCGCCGCACGACGATTCGGGCCGCGTGGTCGGTGGTGAGCGGCCGCGGCCACATGCGCCAGTGGTGAACCGCTGGCGACTCAGCGGCGGCCAGGGCGACCCGACCGCGACCAGGGCGACTCACCGGCTGGCCCAACACGGCATTAGCGGACAACGTCGCGCCCTCGTCGGGGCGACCCGGTGGGTCGTCCTCGCCAGAACGAGGACCAGGCCCCGCACACCGACCCAACCACCAAAGGGGGACTTCATGGTACAGGCGCAACGGGGAGAGATGGTCGTCGATCGCGACGTGATGATCCCGATGCGTGACGGGGTCAAGCTGCAGGCCGACATCTACCGGCCGGGGCTGCCCGGTCAGTACCCGGTGCTCGTGACACGCACCCCCTACGGCCGCGCCGGCGGGGCCAACGCGGCGGCGTTCTGGGTTCCCAATGACTACGTGGTGGTCGCGCAGGATTGTCGCGGCCGGTTCGGCTCCGAGGGCGACTATTATCCGATCGTCACCGAGGGCGCCGACGGCTACGATACGGTCGAGTGGGCCGCCGTGCAGCCGTGGTCGACCGGCAACATCGGCACGATCGGCCAGTCATACCTCGGCGCCGACCAGCATGTGCTCGCCCCGACCGCGCCACCCCATCTCAAGGCGATGGTTCCTATCTCGGCCTCGTCTGACTTTCACCAGAGCTGGGTGTATCACACTGGCGGCGCGTTCGAGCTTGGCTGGATGGTGAGCTACGCGATCTTCAAGGGCCGCAATACCGCCGAACGCCGCGGTCTGGGCGCGGAGTTCTTGGAGAAGCTGGACAGCTATATCGACCCCGCGGTCAACTTCGCCCGCCCGCTGACGGACGAGTGGTATCGCCAACTGCCGCTGACGGCCTGGATGGATGTCTTAGGCGAGATCGCGCCGTACTTCGCCGACTATCTCGCCCATCCGGACGACGGGCCGTACTGGTGGGGCATCAACCTGCGACGGCAGTACCAGCGCGTCGATGTGCCGATGTATCACATGGGCTCATGGTACGACATCTTCCAGGAAGGCGCCTGGAACAACTTCGCCGGCATCCGCGCCCTGGGCACGGAGCGGGCGCGACAATCGCAGAAGCTGCTGATCGGACCCTGGGGCCATCTGTTCCCCTACACCCAGCCGACCACCGGCGGCGCCGGTGACATCGACTTCGGACCGGAGGCGGCGATCGACCTGCAGGCCGAGCAGTTACGCTGGTTCAACCACTGGCTCAAGGGCATCGACACCGGCATTATGGACGAGCCGCCGGTAAAGGTGTTCGTCATGGGCGACAACCGGTGGCGCACCGCCGGCGAGTGGCCGCCCGCGCAAGCACGTTCCACGCCCTACTATTTGCACAGCGGCGGCGGCGCGAACTCACTCGGCGGCGACGGTGTGCTGAGCACCGACCCCCCCGCGCTGGAAAAAGCGGACACGTACGTCTACGACCCGCGCGACCCGATCCCAACCCTCGGCGGTTCGACACTGATCCTGCCGCTCGGTGTTGCCGACCAGCGACCGGTGGAGCAGCGGCCGGATGTGCTCGTCTACACCTCCGAGACACTGCGGAGTGACATCGAGATCACCGGACCGATCACGGTCACGCTCCACGCCGCATCGTCGGCACACGATACCGACTTCACCGCCAAGCTGGTGGACGTGCGCCCGGACGGCTACGCGCGCAACCTCCAGGACGGCATCATCCGCGCCCGCTACCGCGACTCGGGCACCGACCCGACGCTGATCACGCCCGGTCAGGTGTACCGCTACGAGATCGACCTATGGGCGGTGAGCCACGTCTTCTTGGCGGGGCACCGCATCCGGCTGGAGGTCGGCTCGAGCAACTTCCCCCGCTTTGACCGCAACCCGAACACCGGTCGCGAGATCGCCACCGAGACTGAGCTGATCCCCGCCCGCCAGACCATCTATCACGATGCGAGGTACCCCTCACACCTCACGCTGCCGGTGGTGCCTCGGTAGCACAGACGCTCGCGCGGACGGGACCAGGACGACCCGGTTGGTCGCCCCTACCAGCGAAACGGACAGACCATGTAGGAACGACCCCATGGGTCGCCCTCGCGTAGCGAACAAAACGACGGCTGGTCTGTGAACGCTTTGGGTAATCTCAAACGGAGGACAGATGAACGGCCGTGGAGCAATCACTACCGTCACGATCATCGGCGCCGGGTCAGGCGGCTTCCAGTTGGCGGCCAATCTCGGCATGGCCGGATATCGCGTGCGGCTGCTCGACCGCGATGACAGCCGGCTGACCGCCATTCGCGAGGGCGGCGGCATTGAGATAGAAAGTGGCACTCCGTCGTTCGCCCCGGTCGAACTCGCCACCACCGACCCTGCCGCCGCGGTCGAGGGCGTGGATCTGGTCATTCTCGCCACGGGCGGCAATACCCAGGCGGGCGCCGCGCGTTCCATCGCTCCATTGCTGACCGACGGCCAGATCGTGCTGTTGATCCAGGGCAACACCGGCGGGTCGTTGATCGTACGGCAGGAGCTGACGCGCGCCGGTTGTCGGGCCGGCATCGACCTCGCCGAGATGGATACCTATCCCTACGCGACCGCACGAACGGCGCCGGCCCGCGCCCGGATCGTGACGCGCAAACGCTGGCTCCAGATCGCCGCCTTCCCCGGAGGTCAGGGCGCGGCGGTGATGGAACGGCTCGGCCCGCTGTTCCCCGAGGCGGTCCCGGCGCCGAACATCCTCGCGACCGGCCTGACGAACATGAACGCCGTGCTGCACGTCGCCAACTGCGTCGCCAACGCCGGCCGGATCGAGAGCGGCGCCGCCTTCACGTTCTACGCCGAGGGAGTGACACCCGCCGTGGTCAATCTCTACGAGGCGCTCGACGCCGAACGGCTGGCGCTCGCAAAGCAACTCGGCGTTGAGATACCCAGCCTGCCGGAATGGATAGACCATGCGTACCGCGTACGCGAACCGTCGCTCCGCGCGACCTTCGCGCGACTAACCCACGACCCGGACGGGCCGTATCAAAATACGCCGACGCCCACCTCGCTTGAGCACAATTATGTCGCCGAGGACGTGCCGACCGGCCTGATGCCGATCAGCGCCCTCGCCCGCGCTGCCGGTATCTCAACCCCGGTGATCGACGGCATCGTCCGCCTCGCCTGCACGATGGCCGGACGCGACTTCGCCGCCGAGGCGCGGACCATCGAGCGGCTCGGCCTCGCCGGCCAGGACGCGGACCAGATTCGGGCGACGGTCGAGAACGGCTTCTCATCGCCGGTGCGCGCCTGACCGAGGGTGGGAAGCCCCGACATATTGGATAGCACGGCGTTCGTGTCCACCCACCGATAGCGCCGCCGTGCATTGACAGTGCCGCGTGCCCCGGCGTGTCCACCAGGGCCTGATGGCCGCGGACCGAACAGTCACCCCGAATGGACGACTGAACCCACCGCAGGGTTCCTCTGTGAATGGAACTCCCGGATGTGCGCGGAATTTGCAGGCCTGTCACGCGACGGGCGCCAAGTAGCCGGCAAGCCTGTCGAAGCTCGCGGCGACACCCTCTGCCATGCCGGAGTTCGCGTCGCGGACTTCCCGTGACGGGTGCAGGACCGTGGTGGACAGCGTCGTCTTCCCGGCCTGTTCGACGAGGACCGCCGTCACGAGCAATTCCCCCCACCCGGGCTGGTCATAGGTCTCGGTGTAGACAAGCCGTTCGGGCGGCGCGATTTCGCGGTAGACACCCCGCATCTCCAATTCGGTTCCGTCAGCACGGCACATCACATGGCGCCATGCGCCGCCGACCGTCAGATCGACCTCGCAAGCCGCCAGGGACCAGCCGGGAGGTCCGAACCAGCGCTTGAGTGTTTCAGGATTGGTCAACGCGTCAAAGATCAATTCACGCGGTGCATCGAACACACGCGTCATCACAATTTCTCGCTCCGTGGGTGTTGATACCTCCAACGTCCCGGTGCTGCTCATCCGTGTTCTCCTGTGGCGCCTCAGGCGTCCGAATTTCTGTTCGTCTTTCGTCAACCCATGAGACGCGGCGTCCAGCCGCTGGGAGCTGTTCGCCGGCGTCTCCCCGGACTGGATTCGAAGCTGAGAACTCGGCAAGTTGGTCTAGCTCTTGGCAAAGCTTGCAGCCATCTTGTCGAGGCACTGTTCCAGGCCGATTTTGGACAGGTCGAACATGTAATCCGATATATCAGCGTACTCGGTGACGGTCATTTCGGTCTGGTTGTCGTTCAAGGCCGTGAAGGCTATTTGGTTGAGCACGTCTTGAGGAAAATCCGCGGGCATGCCCATGGTCACGGGATCGACCGTCTTGCCGTCCTTGCCGGCGAGGTTGTGGATGTATTCGATGCGCCGCATCGGCACGATCTGCTGATATGTCCAGGTGCTGTAGAAGTCTTGCCCGTTCGGCGAACGCATACAGACGAGCGATGTTCCACCCTCACGGAAGTCGATCGTGGCGCTCGGCGACGTGAAGCCGTCTGGCCCCCACCACCGCATGACATGGTTCGGGTCGGTCCAGGCGTTCCATACCTGCTCGACCGGTGTGTCGAAGACGCGGGTAACGATGAGGACGCGTTTCTCTGTACCTTTGGCCGTGCTATTCGACATGGTTATCCCTCCGATGCCAGCAGGTCGGCAAGCCGGTCGTAACTCGCCCCCACACCTTCGGCCATACCGGTGCTGAGCGCCGCGTCGCGGGCTTCTTTCGATGCGTACAACACCGTGTTCGTGAGCGTGGTCTTGCCGTCATGCTCGGTGAGAACGAGGGTTCCCAGCGTTTCGCCGCCGGTCCAATCCTCGTCGAACAACTGGGTGCAGACCAATCGATCGGGCGACACGATCTCGCGATAGACGCCGCCCATGCCCATGCTGGCCCCGTCGTCACCGCGCCACACGAAGCGATAGGCGCCGCCCACCCTCAGGTCGATGTCGCAGACCGGCATCGTCCAGCCGGGCGGCCCGAGCAGCCAGCGCTTGACCAGTTCAGGCTTGGTCCAGGCGTCAAAGACGAGACGGCGCGGCGCATCGAATACGCGCGTGATCACGACCTCGCGGTCGGTGGGTGTCGCGACCTGTAGTGTCCCGGTGTTGGTCATCTCTCATCTCCTCTTTCTTCTCGTCTGTCCGCGTTTTGTTCGTTGGTCTTCAGTTCGTCAAGTAGGGCATCGAGTCGCTGGAAGGAGGCTTCCCACAACCGGCGGTAGCCCTCGAGCCATTCGGTGGCCTCGGCGAGCGGCGCGGCCTCAATGCGGCGGGGCCGTCGCTGGGCGTCGCGTCCCCGTGAGATCAGACCGGCGCGCTCCAGCACCTTGAGATGCTTGGAGATCGCCGGCTGGCTCATCGCGAACGGCTCGGCCAGCTCCGTTACCGACGCCTCCCCCGACGCCAGACGGGCGAGGATCGCCCGTCGCGTGGGATCGGCGAGCGCGGCGAAGGTCCTATCAAGGTGACTCGGGGCCAACATCACATAACCTTTCGGTTAAATAACCTATTGGTAATGTACAGGTCCAACGGTCCGGCTGTCAAGCTCCAACTTGAGGCCATCCAGCGACCAAAAGATGGCCGTGGAAATGGGGATGCGCCACATGACCAGTTTCAGCCGAGTGTCAGCCAGCGCGCTAACAAGTCGCGCGCCACCGTCGTCGCCGTCCTCACTGTGAATTGACAGCCGGCAGCGCGTCACATAACCTCCGGTCGTCACACGACGAACAGCGCCTCCACATGAGCGACCAACCAGGTGTCGTCACCGTGGATGAGGCATCGGACCCGATGGTTGATGGCGCTGGATTTCCCAAATTGGAAGTCACGACGAAGACCGGAAATGAGCGATTTCGCCTCAATGAGCTACCACTCGATCGGACACTTCTCAGTTTTTGGCAATGGTCCACGTCTGATCTCGTGAGTAATGCCACACGAGGTGTTCTTGCTGAGTATATTGTCGCGACCGCCCTTGGATTGTCGGAAGTTGTTCGCGCCGAGTGGGAACCGTATGACTTGATGACCAGGTCAGGAGTGAAACTCGAGATTAAGTCAGCGGCATATCTTCAAACTTGGTACCACAAGAAGCTATCCACAATCAGTTTTGGGATTCAGCCTACAAGGTCATGGGATGCCGCAATGAATTTAACAGCGGGGGGAAGCGAAACGACCTCCAGACATTTACGTGTTCTGTATTCTGAATCACAGACAGAAAGACTCTCTCGACCCGTTAAACTTGGACCAATGGCAATTTCTTATACTTCGAGCTTCAGTCCTCGATGACAAGTATCCGCTACAGAAATCTATTCGCTTGGCGAGATTATTAAGGTTACATCCTGTAGTTTGTGGATATGAAGGCATCGCGGCGGCTATCGAACAGTTGATTACTGATAGGGATATCCGCACCTGACCGATGGCCAGGGTGACGCGGAGCGGTATAGCGGCCACCGCCCACCGTCCGCTCATTCGACCCGCCCGCCGCGATGGTCAGGCGCCGCGCAGGTCTTTGACCTTCACCAGGGCGACGAGGGCGATGACGGTGATGAGCACGCCCATGCCGGTGACCGTGGCGGGGGCGCCGAACAGCTCGGCCAGCGCCCCGGCGGCAAAGCTGCCCGCCGGCACCAGTCCGACGTTGAGCATATAGATGCTCATCACCCGGCCGCGCATGTTGTCCGTGATCGCCGTCTGGAGTTGCGTCTGGTTGAGCGTGCTGTACGCCATCTGCGAGGCGCCGACCGCGACCAACACCACCAACGCCAGCGGCAGCCACGGAACCTGAGCGTACAGCGCCAAGGTCACGCCCAATGACGCCAGCGACAGTAGTTGCACAAGCCCCTTGCGACGGAAATCACCGGCGCCGGCAACAACCAGCGTCGCCAAGAACGATCCCAGACCGCCGACGCCGATCAGCAGACCCAATCCGCCGGCGCCCATGTGATATACATCGGCGGCAAAGATCGGCAGCAGACTCATATAGGGCATGCCCAGCAGCATCGGCACCAGCCCGAGCGTGAGCAGCGTCACCACCAGCGGCGTGGAACGGACGTACCGCAGTCCTTCCTTGATGCTGCCCCACGCGCTGGTCGCCCGTCCGGGAGGTCCGGCCGGCACGGCGGGCACCCGCATGGCCGCGATGGTCACCAGCACGATCGCGTAGAAGCCGACCTGCACCAGAAAGTTGCCACCGCCGCCCAGTGTCACTAGCAACAGCCCGCCGATCGCCGGGCCGATGGTGCGCGTGAGGTTGAACGCGGTCGAGGAGAGGGCGATCGCATTGAGCAGGTCCGGGCGCGGCACCAGCGCCGGCACCAGTGATTGGCGCACCGGCATCGTGAACGACCAACCCAGACCCGATAAGAACGTGAAGGCGAACAAATGCCACACCTGTTCGCGCCCGGAGAGCAGTAGCACCGCCATCAGCGCCGTCACCACCATCAGGTACGCCTGCGTGGCAAACATGAGGCGACGGCGGTCCACTCGGTCGGCCATCACGCCGCCGATCAGGCTGGTGAACAGGAACGGCAGGAAGCGCAGGCCGTTAATCAGCCCGAGCATGAACGCCGAGCGGGTCATGTCGAACACGAGCCAGCTCAGCGTCACCTGCTGCAACCACTGTCCGGCGCCCATGACCACGGTGCCGGCCCACAGGAGGGCGAAGTCGCGATGACGCAGCGACGCGAACGTCCGCCGGCCAAGGCCCACGCGCGGAGCAAGCGCGCCCGCCCCGTCCACCGCGGACGCGGCGGGCGCGGGACGAGCGCCACCCGCGAGAGTTGCCGCGGCGACGCCCCCCGGCGCCACCTCGACCGGACCATCCGCCGTTCCCGGCATCGCACTCTCCCTCTACACGCGGTATCGTATCCGCGGCGCCACGCGTCCGGCAATCCGTGTTCGGCCTTTCCGGAAGCATCTCCCGCCCCGGTCTTGGCGTCAAGCCGGCACGAGGACGCCCCGCGCACCCGTATTCCCAGGAGCCGCTGATGCCCCTCGGGGCGCCGCGGGAGAATGCAAAAAACCATCCCTCCCGTGCAGCCTGTCCCGGCAGGCCCGAAGGGTCAGGTCGTCCCCCAACACCCAACACCCACTTTCAAGGGAGGTCACAATGGACTACGAGACAGTGCTATGTGACGTTGATGGGCCGGTGGCCTATGTCACGCTCAACCGGCCGGAGAAACTCAACGCGATCAGCGAGCAGTTGCGCGCCGACCTCGAGGCGGCGCTGAGGGAACTTGACCAGGGCGATGACGTGCGCGTCGTCGTGCTTAAGGCGGCGGGACGGGCATTCTGCGCCGGTTACGACATCAGCCCGCGCACCGGAGGCGGCGGCCGGCCAAGCATCGCGCGGGACCGCGACCGGCTGCGCAAGAGCATCGAGCGCTGGCTGTGGATGTGGAACTATCGCAAGCCGATAATCGCGCAGGTCCACGGCTATTGTCTGGCGGGCGGCGGTGAACTGGCCGGCATGTGCGACCTAATCTTCTGCGCCGAGGATGCCCGCTTCGGCCACCCCGCCGGGCGTGCGCTCGGCATCCCGCCCACGCTCGGGTTATGGCCGGTCAAGATCGGCATGCTCAAGAGCAAGGAACTGCTGTTCACCGGCGACGTGATCGATGGCATCGAGGCCGAGCGGATCGGCATGGTCAACAAGGCGCTGCCGAGAGCCGAACTGGACGGGTTCGTCCGCGAGTTCGCCGTCCGGGTCGCGCGGGTGCCGCTCGACGCGCTCACGGTGCACAAGCATGTGGTCAACCGCTGGTTCGAGATCATGGGCCTGCGCACCGGTGCGGCGGAAGGGGCCGAGTTCGACGCGATCTATCACGAAACCCCCGCCGCGGCCGAGTTCGCCCGCATCAGTGCCGAACAGGGGCTGAAAGCCGCGCTCGAATGGCGGGATAATCCATTTGGGGACGGCCGTGGGGTGGCGGCCGGCCGCGAATAGGGCGCGCCTGTCGAAGTGTGACGTGTGTCGCGGCGAATACGCCGCCGCCCTCGGTCCTTCCCCCGCTAGCACGGGATGCGAACCAGGGGCGGCGATGGAGGGTGTCGCGCCGTCACACCTCGGCGGGGGACGCGACACCCTGCACACCTCAGTTCTCCGTGCCGACGACGAAAGAGACGCTGGTGGTGCCGCTGCCGCCGATATTGAGCGTCGCCACCTTCTTCGCACCCTCTACCTGATAGCCGGGGGCCGTGTCGGTGACCTGAAGGTAGGCGTCCAACACCTGACGCACGCCGGTGCCACCCACGGGATGACCACAGCCGATCAGACCGCCGCTCGGGTTGATTGGCAGTTGCCCGTCAAGCTCGATGACGCCCTCTTCGATCGCCTGCCACGACTTGCCCGGTGGTGTCAGACCGAAGTGGTCGATCGCCATGTACTCCGATGTCGTGAAGCAGTCGTGCGTCTCGATCGCATCGACGTTCCAGACATCAGCCACCTTCGCGCGACGAAACGCGTCCACGATCGCCTGGCGGGTGTGGGGCAGCACGTAAGGATTGTCGCGACTCTCGGCGACCTTGACATCGAATTCGAGCGGGGCGGTATGGTGCCCCCAACCGAGGATTTGCGGGATAGACGCGAGGTCGATTCCACGCGCCTGAGCGTACTTGCGCGCGTAGCGCTCGGAGGCGAGGAAGATGCAGATCGATCCGTCGGTGACCTGTGAGCAGTCGGACACTTTGAGCCGGCCGCCGATCACCTGATTGAACCGGTCGGAGCTGTTGGCGTGCTCCTCGCTCATGTACCAGTTACGGGTCTGGGCGAGTGGGTTCTTCTTAGCGTTGGCGTAGTTGATCGTGGCGATGTGCGCCAGGTGCTCGTCTTTGAGGCCATAGCGCTTGTCGTATTCGTCTCCTAGCCGGCCGAACAGCTTCGGGAAGGGGTAGCTGATGCCCTCCGCCTCGCGCTCGTACCAGGCCGCCGTGCCCAGGAACTCGCCGCCGCGGGCGGAGTCGACGGTCTTCATCTGCTCGATACCGACCACCATCGCCAGGTCGTAGCGCTCGGCCTCAATCTCGGCCGACGCGGCGAGAATCGCGATCGAGCCGGAGGCGCAGGCCGCCTCATGCCGGCCGGTGGGCAGACCAGAGAAGGCCGGATGCACATCGACCAGGAACGCGCCGAGGTGTCCCTGCATCGCGTACAACTCGGCCGCGAAGTTGCCGACATGCCCCACATCGACATCCTCGGGGCTGACACCGGTCGCGTCGAGCGCGCCATTGACCGCCTCGTGGAACATCGCGGAGATGTGCTTGGACTCCTTCGACCAGTTGCGGGCGAAGTCGGTCTGATATCCACCCAAGACGAAGATAGGCGCTGACATGGATAGCCTCCTGTGAAAATACCTACCCCCTGCCCCCCTCCCTTGCAGGGAGAGAGGAGAATCGGGGTCGATCCCCGAGGATTGGTCTCCCCTCCCCTTGCAGGGGAGGGGTCGGGGGAGAGGTGGATCGCGGACTGATTAGCCGGCGAAGTAGCGGCCGGGCGAGATGAAGGGCAGATTGAACAGCGGTGACGGGACGTCGCCACGCGCTGCCGCCTGCACCAACGCCGGCACCGGCAAGGCGTACTGTTCGAGCGCCTTGACCGTGCGCTGCACACCGATGAGGTCAACCAGCCCGCTCGGCGGCGCCCAGTTGAAGCCGCCGGTCATGATGCGATCCACATCCTCGTGACGCGCCACAACCTCACCCGGACCAACCCGGTTGAGCGCGTAGCTGATGTATCCCAGGATCACGCGGCGGGCGATATCGGCCTGAGCGCCCTCGGCGTCCATGAACGCCGCGACGCCTTCCTGATAGCGCCCGCGGCGGTGCAAATCCTTGACCTCTTCGACGAAGGGGATCTTCAGCCCCCGCTCAACCTCGCGGTAGGCGCCAGTGGCCGGGTCGAGCGCCTCGACCACCGAGCGACGGCCCTCGGGCGCGCGGCCGTCGTGCACCAC
>JBBQJF010000150.1:0-11429 GCA_038325665.1 Dehalococcoidia bacterium
AGGTCGCACCCGAGCGACACCACACGCCACGCCTGAGCGAGATCCCCGGCCGTGACCCGACGTGGAACATCGCCGGACACGTCCAGCCCGTCCCCGCGCAGCATCGCCACCACCGCCGGCGTGACGCGAGGAGATGGGTCAACGCCGGCTGCTATTGCCATGATGTCCACGCCCCGCCGTGTCGCGAACTGATTCCAATACGCGGCTGCCATGACGCTCTTGGCCGCTCCGTGCGGACAGAGGAAGAGAATCGTCCGCGTCTCGCTCATCCGTACACCTCATCTCTGCACCTACTGGTTGGCACTGCCATCATTATCATGTAACCACGGTTGCAAATCAACTGGAAAGCTGGTAAAACGACGGCATGGCTGAGCGGCAGCGCTGGATTCTGTTCGCGTACCGGCTCCCACGGGAGCCGTCCACTCCCCGCATCGCGTTGTGGCGGAAGCTGCGGCAGTTGGGCGCGGTGCAGATGCTCGACAGTCTGTCTGCCCTGCCGCTGAACAGTCACACCCGCGAGCAGTTGGAATGGCTGGCGGAGAGTGTGATCGAGTCCGGCGGCGAGGCGTCCGTCTGGCTGGCCGAGCCAGCGGCGCGGGCACAAGACCGCGCACTGGTGGGCGGTATACAGGCTGCCCGGTCCGACGAGTATCGCGCCATCATCGTCGCGGCCGAACAGGCGCGAGAGGAACCGGCGGCAAGCCGTCGCCGGACCCTCGACCGGCTCCGGCGCGAGATGCGCCGCGTCCGGTCGCGCGATTACTTTGTCGCGCCCGAACGCGAGCAGGCAGAGTCCTCACTCGATCGGCTCGCTCAGGTGGCGGAGGTAGAAGCATGAACTGGGCGACAAGGAGCGGCTGCCATGTGGACCGGGCGGCCTGTGCCTGGCTGATCCGCCGGTTCATCGACCCGGTTGCGACGTTCGTATTCGTCGAGGACGTCGACAACGTGCCGGCCGCGGCCGTCCCGTTTGACATGCGCGGGGCGGCGCTGTCACACCACGGCGGCCGGTGCAGCTTTGAAACGTTTCTCGTCCACTACCGGCTCGACGATCCCACGCTCGCGGCTATCGCACGGATTGTCCATGAGGCCGACCTGAACGACGAGCGCTACGATGCCCCGGAGGCGGCGGGCCTCGACGCGCTTATCCGCGGCCTGTCGCTGGTGGTCCCCGACGAGGACGTGCTCGGTATCTCCGCGCGGCTCTTCGACGGCCTCCACGCCCTGCTTCGTGATCGCGAGGCCGCGTGGCAGATCGAGTGATCCGGCGCGAGGGTCCGGGGGTACGTTCTCCCCCAACACCCGACACCCATTTTCGAGGAAGGATACTGACCATGAAGTGGGTAACGCGTGAACGACCGACGGTAGACCGCATTGCATGCCCGTGGCTGATCCGGCGCTTCATCGACCCAGACGCCGAGCTGCTGTATGTCCCGGCCGCCGAGGTGATGGACATCGCTCAACAACAGGGCGCGATCCCCTACGATGTCCCCGGTGTGGACCTGGGCCACCACGGCGAGGAATGCAGCTTCGACGCCTTCATCCGCACCTATCGCCTGAGCGATCCGGCGCTCGCGGACTTGGCGCTGATCGTGCGCGGCGCCGACACCGATGCGAAGGACCTCACCCCGGAGTCGCGCGGGTTGTACGCCATCGCCAATGGTTTCCGTCTGACCTTCACGGACGACCATGAGCAACTTGACCGCGAGATGCCCGTGTACGATGCCCTTTACGCCTATTGCCGGCAACAGCGAGATGAGCCGGGGAGGTCGGTATGAACCAGGTGGCGGAGGAACCCGGCACGGAGCAGCACTACGTCCCCTTCCGCGCGGCGCTGCGATTCTGGGTGGTGCTCGGGTTCATCAACTTCGGCGGTCCGGCCGGACAGATCGCGACCATGCACCGCGAGTTAGTGGATCGCCGTCGCTGGATCTCGGACGAGGCATACCTGCGCGCGCTGAACTTCTGCACGCTGCTGCCTGGCCCAGAGGCGCAGCAGCTCGCTACCTACATCGGTTGGCGGCTGCACGGTATCATTGGCGGCATCGTGGCCGGGGCCTTCTTCGTCATCCCATCGATCTTCGTGCTGCTCGCCCTGAGCTGGCTGGCCGTCGCGCACATGGATATACCGGCGATCTCCGGGCTGTTCTACGGTGTGCAGGCGGTCGTGATCGCTGTCGTCCTCGAGGCGGTGCTTCGCATCGGCAAGCGGGCGCTCTATCACCCGGCGCTGTATGGATTCGCCGCCGCCGCGTTCATCGCGCTTGCCCTGCTTTCCGTTCCCTTTCCCGCCGTCGTGGCCGCGGCGGCGGTGGCCGGCCTGCTCCTTCAGCGCCGCTGGCCGGCGGTGTTCCGGCCGCGGGCGCGTGGATCGGGCAGCGCCGCCGGCGTCCCGCGCCCGGCCGATGCCCGCGTGACCGCGACCGCGCCGCCGCTCTCACGGGCGTTGAGGATCGGCGCGGTGTTCGTCGCGCTGTGGGCGCTCCCTGTCGGGGCGCTCGTGCTATGGCGGGGCGGTTCCGATGTGCTGGTGCAGCAGGCGCTGTTCTTCACGCGGGCGGCGTTCATCACCTTCGGCGGCGCGTACGCCGTGCTCAGCTACATCGCCGATGTTGCTGTCAATCAGTACCAGTGGCTGGACGCGGGCCAGATGGTACAGGGGCTTGGCCTGGCAGAGACGACCCCCGGTCCGCTGATCATGGTGACGCAGTATGTCGGCTTTCTCGGCGCCTGGAAGTTTCACGGGGACTCGTCCCAACTGCTAATCGCGGTGCTGGGCGCGCTGATCACCACCTATTGCACCTTCCTGCCGTGCTTCCTGTTCATCTTCGTGGGCGCGCCGTACATCGAGCTGCTGGCGAACAACCGCCGGCTCCAGGCCGCGCTGGTGGGCGTGACCGCCGCCGTGGTCGGGGTCATCCTCAATCTCGCCGTGTTCTTTGCCGCTCATGTGCTGTTCCCGGAGGGCGACGGCATTGACCTCTTCGCCCTGGCGCTGGCGGCCGGCGCCTTTCTGCTGGCCTGGCGGCTGCATATGCCGATCCATGTCTTGGTGGCGTTCGGTGCGCTCGCGGGCATGGCATGGCGGCTGGGACGCGCGTGAGGGCAACGCCGGCGCGACCGGGTGGAGGATAGAGCCAATGACAATGCCGTCGCGCGGCGCGGCGCCGCCAACCGTGCCATCGCGGGGACTCGGTCCGCTCCCCTGGTTGCTCCCGCCGAGCGCGACCGTCGATGCGTGGCGACTGCTGGCGGCGCGGGCGCTGCGCGGCTTCGCGGACGGGTTTGTCAGCGTGCTGCTTGCCAGCTATCTCACCGACATTGGCTTCTCACCGCGCCAGGTGGGCGCGATTGTCACCGGGACGCTGCTCGGATCGGCCGCGCTGACGCTCCTGACCGGACTGTCCGGCCACCGGCTGCGTCCGCGGGTGATCCTGATCGGGGCGAGCCTGTTGATGGCGGCGACCGGATTCGGCTTCGCCGGGGTGACGGCGTTCTGGCCGCTATTGCTCGTGGCGGTGGTGGGAACCTTGAACCCGTCGGCCGGTGACGTGAGTGTCTTCCTTCCCACGGAACAGGCGCTTTTGCCCGACACGGTGGCCGGGAAAGAGCGCACCTCGCTGTTCGCGCGCTATAACCTGGCCGGCCAGTTCGCCGGTGCCTTCGGTGCGCTGGCGACCGGCGTGCCCATCGCTGTCGCACACCGGGGCGGCTGGGATCTGACAACCGCGCAACGGGCGGGCTTCGTTCTGTACGCCGTGATCGCGGTGGTGGTCGCGCTGATCTACCGCTCGCTCTCGCCCGCGATCGAGACACGGCACGACGGCCGGCCGGCGAGGGCGCTGGCGAAATCGCGCCGGATTGTATTGAAACTGTCAGCGCTTTTCAGTCTCGACTCGTTCGGCGGCGGGTTCGTGGTGCAAACGCTTCTGGCGCTGTGGCTGTTCCAGCGGTTCGACTTGTCGGTGGCGACGGCCGGATCGGTGTTCTTCGTTGCCGGGCTGCTGGCAGGGTTCTCGCAGCTCGTGTCGGCGCGGCTGGCCGCGCGCTTCGGCCTGATCAACACGATGGTCTACACCCACCTGCCGTCCAACATACTACTGATCGCCGCCGCCGTGATGCCCACGGCTCCGCTCGCGATCGCGTTCCTGCTGCTGCGTATGTCGGTATCGCAGATGGACGTGCCCGCCCGGCAGTC
This sequence comes from Dehalococcoidia bacterium, assembly GCA_038325665.1. Lineage (GTDB taxonomy): Bacteria > Chloroflexota > Dehalococcoidia > CAUJGQ01 > CAUJGQ01 > CAUJGQ01. The sequence goes on from JBBQJF010000150.1 coordinate 4,199, forward strand.
GTACGTGATGTCGGTGGTACCGCCGGAGGAGCGTGCCGCCGCCGCCAGCGTGACCAACGTGCCGCGCAGCCTCGCCGCGGCGATCGCGCCGCTGCTGGCCGGCGCCATGCTCAGTCACAGCTCTTTCGGATGGCCGCTGATCGTCGCCGGCTTGCTCAAGATCGTGTACGACCTGCTATTGCTGGCGCAGTTCCGTTCGGTCGGGGCAGAGCAGTAAAGATGAGGCAGCCACGCCGATGCGCGCGGCTGCCTCGTCCGCCGTGTCCGGCGCCTTACACGTTGACGGTGAAGTCGATCGCGTCACTATCGTCCACGAAGGGACCGATGGCAAAGGCGGTGACTTCCGCGAGATACAAAATATAGCTGGTCGCGCCGTCGCCATCGCCCATGACAACCTCGACCGTATCCTCCGGCCGCTCGCGCTTGGCGCGGCCGATGACCGCCTGCCACCGACCAAGCACGTCCGCGCGGGTGATGCCCTCGGTGTAGAACTTCACATCCACATTCGAGAGCATGTTGAGGTTGATGATGAACCGGCGTCGCGCCGGCGTGGGGGGTGGGGGTTGTGCCGGAGCTTCTGCCGGCGCCTGGGGCTGTTCGGTCGCTTCTGCCTCCGGCGTTTCCTCACTCTTGGGTCGCCGCCCGCGCCGGGGCCGCATCATTGCGCCCACACGTATCCTCCCTGTCTGCCTTCATGTCATCCTGGCGGCGCGCGTACAGGCGCCGCCCACCCGGATGCACAGGTACGGACGGTGATGGGAGGCCCGAGCGACCGTGGAGCCGCGTGCAGGCCATGCAGGGCATCACCATCCGATATGTGCGATAGCGTACCGCGCCGTCGTGGTTAATGCACGGGCGACAACATTTCGCGAGCGTACGCTTCCGAGCAGAAGGATGAACGATAGCAGACGATGGAAGAAACTGGCGCGCATTCTACCCGCGCCATGCTCTCCTAGGCACGCACGACGCACCGATGCGCGAGCGACCGGTCAACGATCTCCCGCGTATGGTGGCAGTTAGCCCAGGTCCGTCGCCGTGTGGCGCTCTACGCGGTGGCTCAGCCGGCCAGCGCGAAGGCGGGCGCGGGCGCGGCAACGACATCGCCCCGCCGCCATGCTTCTACCGCTTCGGCCAACCCAACCAGCGAGCGCGCCGGCGACTCCGCCAGGACGCGGAATTCGTCCGCGCTCAGGTGGTACTCACGAAGCGCCTCGCCCGGAGTCTCAAGCAGCGCCGCGCGAAATATGTGATCGACGATCCCACGGCAAAGAATCATCTGCATGATATGCATGGACATGATGGCCTCCTCGCTCCCGTCCCAAGGTTCCGACGGCGCGGGCGCGACGTCTCATTGTCACGGCGCCGACCGACTCCACCACACGCGTCATGGCTGGATGATGGCGGGAACAGATACGCGCATGGTGCGCTGCCTCTAGCGGCCGAAGTTCTCAACGGCAAGCGCGGCATTTGAGGTGAGGAACAGCGCCACCGGCCCGGCCAGCAATGCGACGATGACCTGATAATGGCGACGAATAACCTGCATGGTGGTTCTCCTTCATGTGACTCGGTCTATCGATGGTGGTACATGACCGTGGGAATACACGACACATCGTGACTGACAGGATGACTCCTTGTCCGGCCTGGTATTTGGGTGAGCGCTGACATGCCGATCGGACGCATTGGCGCCACCCCGATGGCACATTTGGGCGCATGCACCGGAAGGCGACCGTTTCACGCGGGGGCTATGACAGGACGCTCGACTCTTCTGGCACGAGCCAGCCTCGTTCGCACAACTCGTCTAATAGCACTTGAAGATTGGAATAGCTGTGCCCCCGCGCGCATAACCAGTGCGGAGAGGTCCAGCCGGGATCGGCGCTCAGCCGGTCGCTACATACAGGGCACCGCAAGTTGCTCGGCAGGGAAGGCGCCGCCGGCAGCGGCATCGTGGGGCGGCGGGCAGTACGATTCATCATTCCCTCACGCGGACAGCTCAATCGCGCGTTCTGTCTGCCCCAAGGTACCAACCGTCACTGACAGAAAAATGACAAGGCCGGAGGGAACCGGCACTAACAACGCGGAGACTTCGGCGCACGCTATGCTGATGGGGTCGAGCGACGAGCCGCTGAGTAGAGTGGCCGGCCGCGTTCGGGTGGGATCGTGCGGTTCGGTGTCCGTCAGTCACCATCACCCGCTGCCCCGCCGTGTCGGGCGTGCAGCCCCGCGGGTTCGCTCCAAACCCTCGCGAGGTTGACGGACGGGGCGCTCGAATGGGTCATCCCCGCGAAGGCGAGGGTGGTCTGGCACTGCACTATGCGGCGAGGCGTGCCGCGAGGGCTTGAATCTCGGGGCCTGGCTCGATGCCCAGTTCGTCCCTCAGCACGGTCATACAACGCTCGACCAGTCGCCGCGCGGCGGTGTGATCGTTGAGGCGCATCTGGTGGCGGATGAGCAGGGCGTACACGTCTTCGCGCAGTGGGTCGAGCGTTAGCAACCGCTCGGCGGCGGCGATCGCCTCATGCAGGCGGGCGGCGGCGGCATACGCGGTGGAGAGACGCTCGAGCGCGACCAGATGCAATCGCGCCAGACGCTCGCGCTCCTCGGCGCACCACTCCGCATCGATATCCTGGAGGAACGGCGCGGTCACCAGATCAACCGCCTGCTGGAGCAGCGACGCCGCCTCATCACCGGTCGCCGCGCCGGACGCGCGCACGAGGTTCTGGAAGTCGCGCGCGTCGTAGAGGGTCACCATCTCGTCGTTGATTCGATAGACCCCGGAGCGAATGATGAGTACGTCCCGGACGCCAATCGCCTGTCGCAGGCGATAGACGGCGGTATGAAGCGAGCCTTTCGCCTTCGCGGGGGGCGCGTCAGGCCACAGCGCGGCCGTCACCTGCTCCTGGCGCTGAGGCCCGCGGTACAGCAGAAGAAACAGCAATTCCATCGACTTATCCCACGCCCAGACCACGTCACGCGTATCGTTGATTCGCACGGAGCCGGGACCGAACGCGCGCACCGCCAGTGCTGGTAGCTCCACGACAGATATGCGCGGCAGCGGCGGACGTGTGGCGCTGGTCCGCGCCAGTACCGCGTTCAACCGGGCAGGCTCGACGCCCTCACCGGCCGCCCCGACAAACAGCGCCGGATCCCAACGGGCGTGGAGGTCAAGGACGCCATCCGAGCCGAGTTGGCCCGCCAGATGCAGTGCCTCGCGCAGCCGCTCGCGGGCTTCTGCCGTCGCGCCGGCCGCGTACTGTGCCTGAGCCAGCCACATGGTTCCGCGCGTGACCTCGCGGCGGACCGCCAGGCCGGCGAGCGTGGCGACCGCGGCACCCAGGATCGCCACGGCATCCGACTGGCCGGTGCGCGAGCGGATCGCTCCGAGCGTGAGCGAGCACAGGGCCTCCAAGTAGCGCGAGTCCTGTCGTTGGGCCAGGGCAATCGCATGGTGGGCATGCTCCTCGGCGCGGGTGATATCGCCCGCGAAGGCGGCGGTCAGCGCCAGTGAATCGTACAGGTGGGTGACGACCCAGAGTTCACCAATCTCCCGCGCGATCGCCAGCCCCTGCTCAAACGCCGTCCGCGCGGCATCGATCTCGCCACCGGCAAGCAGCACCTCACCCAATGAGTGCAGCGTCGCACTTTCGGTGAGCGGGTAGCCGTGCCGGCGAACGTGCTCCAGCGCTTGCTCAAGGCCGGCGCGGGCGCGGGCGAACTCGCCCCGATAGGCGTAGGCGCAGCCCAGGCAATTGAGCATCTCCGCTTCCATCGCCGCGTCGTTCAACTGTCGCCAGCGGGCAAGAGTCGATTCATAGCGGGCAATCGCCTCCGGGAGCCGGCCGGCCTTGGCAAGAACGACACCAAGCGGAAACTCGGTGCGGGCGGCCTCGTACATGGCGCCCGTCTGCTCGAAATACGCGAGCGCCAGTCGCAGCTCGGTCACGGCAGCGCCAAAATCACCCTGCACACCGAGACACTGGCCGATATCGCGGCGAACCATCGCGACCAGTTCGTCGTCGTCGGGGGCGAGCGCGAGGGCGCGATTCAGCACGTCGAGCGCCTCACGCGTGCGCCCCTGGACCCGGCGGGTGTTGCCCAGGCAGGCAAGCGCTCGCGCCTCAAGCACACTGTTGGCGGTAGCGGCGGCGATCGCGTGCGCCGATAAGGCGAGCGACTCGGCCCGCAACAAGTCGCCGGTAATCAGCGCCGCTCTGGTTCCCGCCAGCAACAGATCAGGATGGCTGTCGGTGGTTCCGGCCGGCAGTGATGAGACGGCGTCGACCAGTGCCCGCCAACGATTGGTGCGCTCTAACTCGGGGGCGATGCGCGCCACCAGCGCCGCTGCCCGTGATTCCTCTCCGGCCTCGCGCAGATGGCCGAGGGCGGGCGCCCATATGGCCCTGTCCACCAGGTGCGTCGCGGCCCGCGCGTGCAGTCGCCGGTACTCGGCGAGATCGGTGCGGCGCAGCCGCGTCTGCAAGAAGGCGCGGAACATCTGATGGTAGCGAAACGCGCCCGCCCCTGACTGTAGCCGCGTGACGAACAAGCCCGCGCGCTCGACCTCGGCCGCCATCAGTGACCAGTCGCCTGGTCCCAGCAGCGCCTCGCAGAGTTCGGCATCCACCGTGTCCGGGGTCGAGGTGGCGAGCAGAAACCGTCGCGCCTCGGGTGACTGCTCGTCGAATGCTTCGGAGGCGAAGTAGTCGTACAGCGGGCCGTCGCTTCCGCCGCCGATCATGCCCGCGAGCAATCCGTCCCACAAGCGCGGCGCCGAAAGCAGGAAGCCCGCGACCCAGCCCTCGGCGCCCTCGGCCACTGCCGCCGCCTGCTCATCCGTGACCATGGCCCCCTGACGACGGCGAAGGAGTGTGAGCAACTCGGCCGTGGTGAACCGCAGATCAGTCTCACCGAGGCCAAAGAGTTGCCCCTCAACGAGCAGGCGCGAGACGGTTAAATTGGGAAGCGAGCGACCGGCAAGCACGACACGCAGACTGTCGGGCAATACCCGCAGTAGTTCGTCGAGGAACTGGGTGACCGGTGCGCTGTCATTGACCTCGTGGAAGTCGTCGAGCACCAGAACGGTGAGGGTGGTCGCTCCCTCCTCGACTTCGGCGGCGAACAGGCGGGCGAGGTCGCGGGTGCGGCGCTCAACATCGGGCACACGATGCAACGCGGCGAGTGTCCGCCCCCCGATTCCCGGGAGGTGGCGACGGACGGCCTCGACCACCGTCTCGACGAACGCCGCCAGATCGCGATCGGTGTAGTCGAGCGTTGCCCAACACGCGACGAACGCGCCGCCTCGGACCGTATCGACCAGCAGCGTCGTCTTCCCGAACCCGGCGGGGGCGATCACGATTTGAAGTTTGCGGTCGATGTGTTCAAGCAGCGCGTCAACCAACCGGTTGCGTAGCAGCGCTGTTTCCGCCTGACGCGGGGGAAGCAACTTGGCAGCGAGCACGGCGCCACCCCCTTGAAAGCCCGTGGGTCACCGTGGCATGGTCCATATTGCCGGCCGCTTCTGACAACCACACGAATCTGCTATACAGAAGATACGTGGATCAGTAGAAATATGATGACATTATACATACCACGGTCGCGTGCCCTTATGTTTGACACTTGCAGGCTCCACGGGATTGCGTGTACACCGGCCCCATTCCGCCGGCGGGTCAGAACCTCCAACCGCATCTACGGTCCAATCCCATGTCGATTGCGAAGCAGTTATTTGTAAGGCGGATATCCAAGAATATGGTAAACAATGGAAAGAGCTTTGAGCAACCCCCGACGCCGGACGGCTCGCTGGTGCGTCGCACGTCTCGCGATGAACGACGGGCGCAACCGGCGTCCCATGACCATCTGACCGGACTGCCAAACCGCGCATCGTTCATGAATAATCTGTGGCGTGCGCTGGCGTGCGCGAACAGTGAGCGGCGTATGATCGCCGTACTCTTCATGGATCTTGACGACTTCAAGGTCATCAACGACACCTTTGGTCACGCCCGTGGGGATGCGCTGCTGGCTCAGATTGGGCAGCGGCTGGCCGCGGCGGCGCGCACCGATGATACGGTCGCCCGATTCGGTGGCGACGAGTTCGTGGCGCTCGCGGGAGAGGCCGCCGAGGTGAGCGAGGTCATGTGTCTGGCCGAGCGCTTCCTCGATAGGTTGCGCCAGCCGTTCGTCCTCAATGGTCACGCCGTGTCCCTGACAGCGAGTATCGGCGTCTCACTGAGCACACCGGGACATTCATGGCCTAACGAGTTGTTGCGCGAGGCCGACGTGGCGCTCTATCAGGCAAAGGCCGCCGGCAAGGCGCGCGTCGCCCTGTACGAGCCGGCGATGGCAGATCACGCCAGTCAGGGCGCCGAATGGGGAAGCGACCTAGGGCGGGCTGTCGAACGTAACGAGCTCCAACTCTTCTATCAGCCGGAAGTCGATCTTCGGACGGGCGCGATCCACGGCATGGAGGCGTTAATCCGTTGGCGTCATCCTCATCACGGCATCATCTCCCCCACCGAGTTTATCTCGCTGGCCGAGCATACTGGCCTCGTCGTCCCCATCAGCCGGTGGGTGATCGATACAGCCTGCCATCAGGCCGCCCGCTGGCAGGCGCTCCGGCCCGATGGGCCGCCGCCCGTGATGGGTGTCAACCTCTCCGCCCGCCAATTTCAGCATCCGGACGTCGTGGAGCAGATTGCGCGGGTGTTACACCTGACCGGCCTGGCGCCCAGCGCCCTGCGGCTTGAGATCACTGAGAGCGTCTTGATGAAGCAGGGCGACGTGGACATTCGGACTCTCCAGCAGTTGCGCGATTTGGGCGTGCGTCTCGCGATCGACGACTTCGGCACCGGCTACTCCTCGCTCACCTATTTGCAGCACTTCACCGTCGATACGATCAAGATCGATCAGTCGTTCGTGCGGGAGTTGGTGTCGAGCGATAAGACCGTGATAATCGTGCGGGCGATCATCATGCTTGCCCACGACCTTGGCATGGATGTCGTGGCCGAGGGCATCGAAACGGCCGCACAGCTCGAACGACTGCGCGATCTGGGCTGCGACCGCGGCCAGGGATACTATTTCTGGAAGCCGCTCGGCGAGGATGAACTCGGTGAGATCCTGTCAGCCCGCGCACCCGACGCGGCGCTGAGCGTCCGTGATTGATCTATTTGAACGTGGGGAACCCAGCCCCCAGCCGGCCCCCCCCCCCCGGCCCCCCACCCCGCCCCGGACCGCCCGGCGG
>JBBQJF010000151.1:0-11426 GCA_038325665.1 Dehalococcoidia bacterium
TTACGTGCCGGCCGGGCGCCCCGCCGCGCCTATTGCCTACACGCCGTCCACGCCGGCGCCGCGGTCGATACGCGCGACTCAGGACAGCCCGCGGCCGGTCGCCATGCCCTGGGGGCCGCCCGCCGACGTGCCCGCCGAGGCGGTGGCTCTGAATCGCAAGGGCGTCGATCAGATCCTTCTCGGCCAGATCGAGGACGCGATCGAGTCGTTCCGGCTGGCCATCGAGATCGCGCCTGACTACGTGGACGCGGCGGTCAACCATCGCGAGTTGCTCACGCGGCTCGTCCAGCGCCGCGTCAACGAGTGGCAGACGCGCCAGGGAGAGGAAGCCGTCGCGTCATCCGAGCGGCGCGCCGAGCAGCGGGCCAAGCGGGCGGCGCGTTCGCGCCGCCGCACGCTCGACCGGCTGCTTGGCAAGAGCGCCTAACCAACCGCGTGGTCCTCGGGATTGGCGTGTTCTTCGCGATTGGGTTCGGCATCGTCTCGCTGCCGGGAGCGTCCCTCGCCTGGAGCATCCTCCGTTCAGGACATCGCTGAGGAGGCGAACACAAGTTAGTCCCAACCACGCTTGGAGCACGGCTGGCATGACCGACGGCAGGCCGTGAGTCCTGCCGCCAACTGGTGACACGAAGAGGCCGCCAGCCAGTGCGAAGCGCTGTTCAAGGCTCCGTTGCGCCAGCGGCGAGCTTCGCCATCCGCCTTGGCGCGCGACGGGGCAGATGGACGGTGAATATACTTCCCCGTCCAACGTCGCTCGTTGCCGTGATTTCGCCTCCGTGCGCTTCGGTGATCCAGCGGGCGATCGCCAGTCCCAGTCCGGCCCCGCCCGCCGCGGAGGATCGCGCGGCGGGCGTGCGATAGAACCGGTCGAAGATCCGCGACAGGTGCGCCGGTGCGATCCCCGGCCCGCTATCCGTCACCTGCAACGTCACCGTGGCTCCCTTGCCCGCTAGCTCTAGCAAGATATACCCGGCCGCAGTGTAGCTGATCGCATTATCGAGCAGGATCAGCCCCAACTCGTGCAGGCGGTCGGCGTCACCCTGCACGATCAGGCCCGGCTCGATCCTCGTCCGCAGTTCCAGCCCCTTGGCCTCCGCCAGTGGGACCATCTCGCGCGTCAGCCCCTCCATCAGCGCCGTCAGGTCGACCTCGGACCACTGCAACTGCACCCGGCCGTCATCCGTCCGCGCCAGCATGAGCAGCCCCGCCACCAGCCGGCTCAACCGCTCGCTCTCGGCGACGATGTCCTCCATCACCTCGTCGTGGGCGCGCACCGGCTCGTCCGCGAAGCGGCGCATATGATCGACGTTGCCACGGATCACCGCCAGCGGCGTGCGCAGTTCGTGCGAGGCGTCGGCGATGAAGTCCCGCTGTCGCTGGAGCGCATCGGCGATCGGCCGCAGCGTCCGTCCGGCCAGCCAGTACCCGGCCAGCGCCGCGGCCACCAGGCCGAGCGCGGCGCTGGCGAGCAGCCCCACAAGCAGGCGGCGCACCGTGGCGTCCACGAACGCCTGTGAGCGCACCACCTGCACCACGGCGACCGCGGCTCCCGGCTGCTCGACCGGCAGACTGTAGACTCGTACCCGGCCCTGCGCCAGCGCCACCGTGCTGTAGTGGCCGCCGCCCGCGGTCAGTGCCTCCTGGGCGGCGGCCACGCTCGGCAGCCCGGCGATTCCACCGGCCGCCGGCGCCGGCGATCCGTCCACCACCGGCAGCACGTACGTGAGTAGCCCCGACCGCGCCAGCGCGCCGCCCCGGTCGTCGCGCCCGTGCTCCTCATCCTCCCCGCGGTCGCGGCGCGGTGGAGTAGCCATCACCGCGCCGTTCCGCTGCACCTCCGTCGCCAGCCCCTCCGCGCGCAACCGCAGCTCGAGGTCCGCCGTCTGCCGCGTGTCTCGCGCCGCCAGCAGCACCAGGCTCCCGGCCACGAGCACCACGATCAGGCCGAGCAACGCGAGATACAGCCCAGCGATCTGGAGGCGCGCACGCGTGAACATTAACCGCCCCGCAGGACGTACCCCACCCCGCGCACGGTATGGAGTAGCTTCTGCTCATGGTCCTGGTCGATCTTCTTCCGCAGGCTGTGGATATAGGCATCAACCAGGTTCGAGGTCAGATCCAGCTCGTAGCCCCATACTCCCTCCAGCAGCCGCGTGCGCGTCAGTACCTGGCCGGGATGACGGAGGAAGTATTCGAGCAGGGTGAACTCCCGGAGGCTCAGGTCGATCGGCCGCCCGTCACGACGTACCTCGCGGCTCACCACATCCATCACTAGCCCATCGACCGCCAGCCGCGGCGCCGCTAGCCCCGCCGCCCGCCGGCGCGTGAGCGAGCGCAGTCGAGCGAGCAACTCCGCGACGGCGAACGGCTTGACCAGGTAATCGTCCGCGCCGGCATCGAGGCCGCGCACTCGGTCGGTGACGGCGTCCAGCGCGGTGAGCAGCAGCACCGGCGTCTGCACCCCCTGCCCGCGCAGGCTCCGGCACACCGTCATCCCATCGCGATCAGGCAGCATCACGTCCAGGATGATGGCGTCATAGCCGCCCGTGCCGGCCAGGTCTTCGCCTTGGGTCCCATCTACGGCGACATCGACGGCGTACCGTTCCGCCTCCAGCACCCGACGGATGAGACGCGCCAGCCGGACGTCGTCTTCCACCACTAAAATGCGCATCGGCAACACCCTACCCCAGCGTACGCCGCCCTTCTGAAGATTTGCTGACTTTTCGATGAAAAGACGTTCATCTGCACTTCAGCATGCTTTCAGAGTCGGGTGCGATGCTGAGGGCACGCGGGCCGGTGAGGGAGCACCCGTCCCCACGGCAGGCCGCGCAAGTCCCTCTGGAGGATCAGCAGATGTCGACCACACGCTCACTCATCGCCGCCGGCGGCCTCACCGCGCTCGTCATCCTCACCGTGCTCGCCGTCGGCGCCCAGCGCGGCGCCTTCGGCCTTCGCTCCGACCCCGAGGCCATCGCCGTCCCCGCCCAGATGGGAACCAGCACGCGGGACATGCTCACCGCTGCCCCGGACGCCGGCTCAGTCCAACTCACCTACGCTGACGACGATGAGGACGGGGACGAGCACGACGAGATGGACCACGACGAGCGGCGCTCGGACAGCCGCCGCGGTCGTTCCGGCCGCGACGACTAACCAGCGCGAGACGCTGAAGGAGAGAGGATCATGAACGATACCGTTGCCCCCGGTCGCCGGTCCCGGCGCATCGCCGTGATCCGGCGCCGGTCCACCGCGGCCAGCCTCGGCATCCTCACCGGCGCGTTCATTTTGGTCGGCATGACCAAGTCGCCGCCGGAGGCACCGGTGTCGAGCGCCACCGCCGCGCGGAACACTCCCGTGGCCAGCGCCGATCGCCGGCTCCCTCCGCCGGCCCCGGCCGCGACCACCCCCCCGCGTATCAAGACAAGGCAGTCCTAAGATGGAGCGTTCCAAACCTCACTCCCGCGAAAGACTTTGCCGGCGGTGGTCGGCGTTCGGCACCACGGTCGAACTGCGGCTCTGGCCGCGGCCCGGTCGGGCCGCGGCCGCCGCGCTGCGCCTCGCCCAATCGGTCGCGTTCCTGCGCCGTGGCGAGCGGCAGTTCAGCCGGTTCCAGCCGGAGAGCGAGTTGTCGCGGCTCAATCTCCAGGCCGGCGCACCGGTGCGCGTCTCCCCCGCGCTCTTCCGCCTGACCGCGGCCGCCCTCGCCGCCGCGCGCGCCACCGATGGACTCTTCGACCCCACCGTCCAGCGGGCGCTGCTGGCCGCTGGCTACACGAGGAGCTTCCCGCTCCTCGGCGACCAACCAACCGACGACGGCGACCTAGAGACACAACCGGGCCGCTACGCCGAGGTCGTGCTGGACGCGGCAGAGCGGACGGTCACACTTCCTCCGGGCGTGGGCCTCGACCTGGGCGGCATAGCCAAGGGCTGGCTGGCCGACGCCGTCGCCCGGCGGTTACGTCCCTTCGGCGTGGGGGCCGTCAACCTCGGCGGCGACTGCCGATTGACCGAGCCGGGGCACGGCGCGCCCCCTTGGCTGATTGAGGTTGCCGACCCGTGGACCGATCGCCGGGTCCTGGCCGAGATCGCGCTGAACCACGGCGGGGGAGTCGCGACATCGGGTATCCTCCGCCGCCGCTGGCGAACCAGCCGCGGCTGGCAGCATCACCTGATCGACCCGCGTCACGGCCGACCGGCCACCACCGACCTGGCGAGCGTCACCATCCTCGGCCCCAGCGCTGCCGCCTCAGAAGTGATCGCTAAGGTCGTCCTGCTTCTCGGTCACGCGCGGGGGCTCCGCGCGCTCGCGCGCAAACCCGGCTTCGCTGGCCTGCTCGTCCCGCTCGATGCCCCGCCGATCTGGGTTCCCGCCTCATCCGGTTGCGCTGCTTCGCTGCTGGAGGTTACCTCGTGACTGCTGGATTGGTCGACCGCCAGCGCTCCGCGTTGCGGAACGCGCTCACCCTCACCGCCGGCTATGTCGGCCTCGCTGCCCTCCTGCTTCTGGGCCGGTGGCTGGCCGGCGCATTCGGATACGCGGACGTCGCCTCGCGGCTGCCCTGGTACCTGAGCCGTGCCGCCGGCATCACGGCGTACCTGCTCCTTACTGCCACGACGGCGCTTGGACTGGCGCTCAGCTCCCGGATCGCCGGCCGCTGGATAGAGCGCCCCGCCGTCTTCGCCCTCCATGAGCACCTGGCTTTGCTGGGGCTGGCCGCCACCGGACTGCATCTCGGCGCGCTCCTCGCCGATTCCTACGTGCCGTTCGGCATCGCCGATCTCTTCATTCCCTTCGCCGCCCCCTACCGCGCCGGCGCCGTCACCCTCGGCGTGGTCGCGCTCTACCTGAGCACGGTTATCACCAGCAGCTTCTACGTCCGCACCCGGATCGGGCAGCGCATCTGGCGCGCGATCCACATGGCAAGCTTCGCCACCTACGTTCTCGCCACTGCCCACGGCGTCCTCGCGGGCACCGGCACGACCCAGCCCTGGATGCAGTGGCTCTACCTCGGTAGCGGCGCCACCGTCCTCTTCCTCACGAACTATCGTCTTGTGCTCGCGAAGCGGGCGCCACAAAGCCATCGACTGCCGGCGGTTGGGGCGCCGCGGCGGCCGGCGCGTCCGCCGCGGGCCAGGTTCGGCTCTGCAGACCGAGGCACGTGATGTGCGTTCTCGTTCCCAGGCCTGGTAGGCATGTCAATTCCGGACTCCCGCATGGCGCTATCCCCCCAATGCGAGATCCGACGGACATCTCAGCCCACATCACGCGCCTAAGCGTTCGCCGCCCCGCCCGCTCACCCCGCGTCTTGCGAGCGTTCGGGAAAGGTCACCAGCGACGTGGTGCTCTCGATGCCGGGGATCCGGCGGATGCGCTCGCCGAGGATCGGGGGGATGTCGGTCAAGTCGGCCGCCTCAATCTCGCAGACGATATCGTACGGCCCCATGACTTCATGAATCTCGACCAGTTCGGGGATCTTGCGTAGCTCGGCGAAGATCTCCTTGGTCTTTATCGGATCGGTCACGATCAGCACGTACGCCTTAACCCGTGTCATTCCATCTCCCTCGCGGGCCGGTTACCCGCCACCCGCGGCCAGCCCGTGATGTCACTCGTACCTGGTCGAAGGGCTGGCCGTCAACTACCCGCGCGCCATGCACCACGACAGCGAGAACACGCACCGGTGGCACTGGGCAATGAAACGGTCATTGCGCCGAGACAAAGCAACGCACCACGTCAGCGACAACACGCTCCGGTGGCACACCCGGCTCCCGCGACAACCACGGACAGGGCTGCCGGTGATGCGCCGGCGGCCCTTGGCTGAACCTGTCAATGCCAACACGCCCCCCACCACCCATCCCGGACATGTGCGTCACCGTGACAGCAAAACCCCGACCACAAGGACGCATACGACGCCCGCGCCGGGAATCATCGGCGTGCGCAAGCGTGGACAGGTGAGCCGGCAGCCGTATCGGGAGCGCTAGCCGGAGGTAGACGCCACCACGGCCCCCGCCGCGGCGCTGGAGTCATCATCCCGCTTCGCATCGATGACCGCCTTCACCACCATCGCGATTAATGCATCGGTCGCGAGCAATTCGTTCAGCCGCGCCTCGGCCGCTTTGCGCTCCGGCTTGGCGGTCACATGCTTGAGCAGATCCGCGCCCTTCACGACGCCGGCCAGCGCGAGCAATCGTCGGTCCACCGCATCCCGGCCAAGAACGGCGACGCGGAGCCGGTCGCGAGCCTCTGCTTCAGGCATGTCGCTCAGCGCGGGATATCGCTGGGAACGGAAGATGCCAAGCGTGCGATGCTCCTCGCGCCGGACGATTCCTTGGTCTGTCAACCGCTGCGCCACGCGATCATTGAGACCCTTCACCTTGCCGCGAATCGCACGCACCCAATGCTTCGCATCGCGCGTCTTGGCCGATGCCTGAATCAGACCCAGCGCCTGATCGAGGATGTCGTCCCCGGTGGGCGCCGGGTTCGTCACCACGAGGTGCTTGCCGGTGAACTCAATCCGTCCCGCGAGCGCCAGCTCGAGCATCACCGCACCGGGCAAGCCATAGGTGAGCGCCGTCGACGCCACCGCGCCGTTCTCGTCGTCGATGGCCAGCAGCATCAACTCCTCGGGGAGACCCAACACTGTCGAATCCTTTCGCATCCACGACGCGGCAGCGGTCAGCCTTCAGCCGCCAGCAGCCCAGCCGCGTGGATGTAGGACCACGACCGAACCGCGGTCGCCGGCGGCTGCCCATCCCTCATATCGAACGCCCGGGCTGACTGCCCACCGCTGATCGACTACCACCACACTCCAGAGGCGCCGATGCCATGTCGCATGCCGATTGTTCGCATTAGGAAGACGGTTACGCGCCGGCATAATCCTCCATAAGCCTCATTACAATCACACGGTAATATCACTACAACAGCCACGTACTTTAGTACGGTATTGAGACCTATATCGGCTCGGTACATTCATACTGTCATGTCACCATCACAACTTTTCAATGGTGGTTCGCCTTTCCTCGCGGCTCACACCCACCCCCACCCCACGCGGGACAGGGAACCCGACTCCAATTGGTCGCGAACCGGGAATCTGCGGCGCAACGGTCACCAGGGCTGATCCCAGTTTCGAGATTGACCATCGGCCGCCGCGATTGCTATCATGAAGGCTAACAATTGAATAGCGCGCCTCTTATCCAGAGGGTGGAGGGAGACGGCCCTGTGAAGCCCGGCAACCGGCCCCATCGTGGGTGCGGTGCCAATTCCGCCCCGATCCGTCAGTCGGGGAAGATGAGAGGTCGCGTGCGCGGGCGCTGCTGCTGCCGTGTATGCCGACCTCTTCTATTATGTGTAGAAGAGGTCGTTTCTTTGCCCGCGCATGCGATAGAGGGGATGAAGGTCTCATGTCATTCGCAACCGCCCTACGCTGCCGTGAATGTTCCCGCGAATATCCGATCGCGCCCCGCCATGTGTGCGAGTTCTGCTTCGGGCCGGTCGAGGTCACCTACGACTATGAGGCGATCACCCGCGTGATCAGCCGCGAACGGATCGAACGCGGGCCGGCCAGCCTCTGGCGCTACGCCGACCTGTTGCCGGTGGACGAGGAGTACCGGGTTGACCTGAGCGCCGGCTTTACGCCGCTACTCCGCGCGAACAACCTGGCAAAACGACTGGGCCTGCGCAACCTTTACATCAAGAACGACACGCTCAACCCAACATGGTCGTTCAAGGACCGGGTGGTGGCGGTCGCCGCGACCAAGGCGCGCGAGTTCGGCTTCACCACGCTCGCCTGCGCCTCCACCGGCAACCTCGCCAACTCGGTCGCGGCGCACGCCGCGCGGGCGGGCATGGAGGCGTACGTCTTCATCCCCTCCGATCTGGAGGCGGGCAAGGTGCTCGGCTCGGCCATCTACGCGCCCAATCTGATCGCGGTCGATGGCAACTACGATCAGGTCAATCGCCTGTGCGCCGAACTGGGCGACCGCAACGGTTGGGCCTTTGTCAACATCAACGTCCGCCCGTACTACTCCGAGGGCAGCCGCACACTCGGCTTCGAGGTGGCGGAGCAGCTCGGCTGGCGCGCGCCCGACCATTGCATCGTGCCGATCGCCTCCGGCTCGCTCTATACCAAGATTTACAAGGGCCTCACCGAACTGGCGAAGGTCGGACTGATCGATGAGCCGCGCACCCGCATGTCGGGCGCGCAGGCCGACGGCTGCTCGCCGGTGGCGACGGCTTGGGCGGCGGGCAGCATGAATTTCCGCCCGGTCAAGCCGGACACCATCGCCAAGTCACTGGCAATCGGCAATCCGGCCGACGGCTACTACGCGCTTGTCCAGCTCAAGAACACCAACGGCAGTTGCGCCTCCGTCTCCGACGACGAGGTGATCGAGGGTATGAAGCTACTCGCCGAGACCGAGGGCGTGTTCGCCGAGACAGCCGGCGGCGTCGTGATCGCCTCGCTCAAGAAACTGGCCGAGCAGGGCGCCATCCACCCGGACGAGGTCACGGTCGCGTTCATCACCGGCGGCGGGCTAAAAACGCAAGAGGCATTGCAGGGCCATGTGATCGAGCCGCTGCACATCCAACCGACGGTGGATTCGTTCGAGGAGCGGCTGCTGGCGCGGCGTCAAGCGGTCACGGCAGTCTGAGACGAGCACCGACGACCGCCGAAAGGCGGTGCGTGATTCGGCCAAAATCGGCCAAATTCGGCCACTATCGCGGACCACCGGGGAGAACGATGGCATTACGACGTGTGCGACTGACCTTTCCCGAGACCCTGATCCGTGACCCGATCATCTGGCAACTCGGTCACGAATTTCGCGTGGTCACGAACATTCGGATGGCCGATATCGACGCGCACGTCGGCTGGGTCATCCTCGAACTGGACGGCGACGAGGCAGAGATCCAACGCAGCCTCGATTGGGCCGAATCGAAGGGATTGCGGGTCGATCCGGTGGCGGGGGATGTGGTCGAGGGGTGAGGTGTATGACGGTCCGCTGCCACTGGTGGTCGGGGTGTGGTCACCACCGACCGGCGCGTACGACGTGGACGGTAAGCTCGTGGAGTACCAGCGCCGCGGCGACCACGAGATCTGGCTGATCCACCCGTACGAGCGCACATTGACCACACGGCGGCGGCAACTCGACGGAACCTACACCGAAGACGTCCATCGCGGTGGATCAATCACACCCGCGTCCCTACCCGGCGTCACCATCACAATCGATACTCTCTATGACTAAAGCGCTCTTGCTTACCCGCCAAGCCGTCAGGAACCAGCCATGACAACCTTCACAGCCGCTCCTACCCGCTTCATCAAGATCGCCGCGCTGCCCGTGCGCGGGCGCTACCTCGCGACGCTGGCCGAGCGCGTGTTGGTGTTTGACGGCTCGATGGGAGCGACGATCGAGAATCTCGATCTGCCGCCCGAGGCGTACGGCGGCGAGCGCACGGCTGGCTGCAAAGACGTGCTCGTGCTGACCCGGCCCGACGTGATCGAGGCGATCCACACGTCATTCATGGAAGCGGGCTGCGACGTGCTGGAAACCGACACGTTTCAGGCGACACCGCTGCGCCTGGCGGAGTGGGGCCTCTTCGAGCGCACCTATGAGCTGAACCGCACGGCGGCGGAACTAGCGCGGCGCGTGGCCGACCGTTTTTCGACGGCCGAGCGCCCGCGCTTCGTCGCCGGTTCGATCGGCCCCACGGGCAAGCTGCCGTCCTCCGACGACCCGGCGCTGAGCGACACGCCGTACGCCGCCCTGGTCGATGTGTTCTACGAACAGGCGCGGGCGCTGGTCGATGGCGGCGTTGATCTGCTGATCATCGAGACGCAGTTCGACATGCTCGAACTGAAGGCGGCGATCACCGGCTGTAACCGGTTGTGGCGCGAGCTGGGTTTCCGTGTGCCGGTGCAGGCGCAGGTCACGCTCGATGTCAGCGGACGGATGCTGCTCGGCAACGACATCGCGGCGGCGCTGACCACGCTCGAAGCGCTTCCCGGCGTCGATGTGATCGGCCTGAACTGCTCCACCGGCCCCGAGCATATGCGCGAGCCGGTGCGCTACCTATCCGAGCACAGCCGCCTACCGATCGCGGTGATTCCCAACGCCGGCATCCCGCTGAACGAGAACGGCTGCGCCGTCTTTCCGCTTCAACCGCAGGAGCTGGCGGACGCCCTGGGCGAGTTCGTGGAGGAGTTCGGCGTCAGCGTCGTCGGTGGCTGCTGCGGCACGTCGCCCGAGCACCTGCGACTGGTCGTCGAGAGGATCGGCGGACGGCCGCCGCGGGCGCGGTCGATCTCGCGCGAGCCATCGATCGCTTCCGGCATCCGCTCGGTGTCGCTGCGCCAGCAGCCGGCGCCGATGCTGGTCGGTGAGCGGGTCAACTCGACCGGCTCGCGCAAGGTCAAGCGCCTCTTGCTGGCGGACGACTACGACGGGGTGCTCCAGGTGGCGCGGGAGCAGGTCGAGGGCAGCGCCCACGCGCTCGACGTGCAGGTGGCCCTCACCGAGCGCGGTGACGAGTTGAACCAGATGCAGCGGGTGGTGAAGAAGCTGGCCATGGGCGTCGAGGCGCCGCTGGTGATCGACTCGACCGAACCGGAGGTCCAGCAGGCGGCGCTCGAACTGTATCCCGGACGCGCCGTGGTCAATTCGATTCACATGGAGAACGGACTCAAGAAAATCGAGGCGCTCGTGCCGGCGATCGTCGAGCACGGCGCGGCCGTGGTCGCGCTGACCATCGATGAGGTGGGCATGGCTCAGACCGCCGACCGCAAGTTCGCGATCGCCAAGCGCATCCACGACGTATGCGTCGATGACTACGGCCTCGCGCCCGAAGACCTGATCTTCGACGTGCTCACCTTCCCGGTCACCACCGGCCAGGAAGAGTACCGCGACTCGGCGGTGGCGACCCTTGAGGGCATCCGCCGGGTGAAGCAGGGGCTGCCGGGCGTGTTCACGATCCTCGGGGTCAGCAACCTGTCGTTCGGTGTGGCGCAGCACGCCCGTCAGGCGCTCAATTCGGTGTTCCTGCACCACGCGGTCGAGGCGGGCCTTGACCATGCGATCATCAACGCCTCCCACGTCATGCCCTACAACGAAATCGACCCCGATGAGCGCGGTCTGTGTGAGGATCTGATCTTCAACCGTCGCGAGGACGCCCTCCCCCGCTTCATCACCTACTTCGAGCAGCATTCGTCCTCCACCGAGGAGGAGAAGGCTAACCCGTACGAGGGGCTGACGATCGAACAGCGTATCCACTACCAGATCCTCCACCGCAAGAAGGAGGGGATCGAGGCGGCGCTGGACGAGGCGCTCACACGTCAAGGGCCGGTCGAGGTGCTCAACGGGGTGCTGTTGCCGGCGATGAAGGACGTGGGCGACCGGTTCGGCGCGGGCGAGTTGATCCTACCGTTCGTGCTTCAGTCGGC
>JBBQJF010000152.1:0-11421 GCA_038325665.1 Dehalococcoidia bacterium
AGCGCGATGCAGGTGGGCGACTACCTCTACGTCTACTACACCGACTGGTCCCCCGACCAGCCCGACCAGATCCACATGGCCCGGGCGCCGCTGGCGCGGGCGGCCGAGCCGGGCGCCTATGAGAAGTACGACAACGGCCGCGTCGGCCCGCCCCGACTGGGCGGGGCCAGCACGGCCGTCATCCGCCGCCCCGAGCCGGTGGCCCAGGGCATCTTCGCCGCCAACGCCAGCGTGAGCTACAACACCTACCTGGGCCGCTACCTGGCGACCTTCGACGCTAGCCAGGGCTTCTACGCCACTACCTCCACCGACGGCCTCACCTGGGACGCCCCCCGCCTGATCTTCGCCTACCCCCAGCCCCACGACCAGGTGGACCCCGGCGACACCTGGTACTCCTACGCCTCCTTGATCAGCCCGTCAGAATCGAATGACGCGAGCACGAGCCGCCAGGGTTACATCTACTACTCGAAGGGGATTCGCGACCAGAGCTGGCATCGCCCGATGCGACGGCCGTTCACGCTCACCTCGGCAAACGCCTCGGGAACCCCAGCGCCGACCGCGACGCCGACATCGGCGCCGGCCGTGACGCCGGCGCCGACCGCGACACCGGCGCTAATCGCGACCGCCACTCCGCCGCAGCGCGGGGCATTCGTCAAGGGCATCAACCTCAACGGTCGGTCAACGACCATCGAGGGCAACCGCTGGAAGTCGTGGGATGAGGCGCTGGCCGACGGCTTTGCACCCGGCAACGCCATGAAGTCGGGCGCCACCACCTTCGCGCCCAGTCCCACCACCGACACCGAGACCAGCGCCATGCTCAACTCGGCTATCTGGCGCATGGGCAGCGACCTCAACGTCACCCAGCGACTGACCAACGGCGCCTACCAAATCTACCTGTATTCGATGGAGAACCACCTCACCAACTACCGCGGCTACGACGTACGGCTGGAGAACCAGACCGTGGCCAGCAACGTCGGTCAGTTAGCGCGCGGCGCCTGGGCGAAGTACGGTCCCTACACCGTGACGGTGCAGGACGGAACCTTGAACCTCGACCTGGTACGCCGGACCGGCGACCCGCTCCTGATGGGGATCGCCATCTTCCAGGCCGACGCCCCGGTGTCCGTGACACCGGCGCCGAGATAAGCGACGCGGGCGCCGATGGCGCCCAGAAATCGGAGTATTGCTCGGCAACCTCGGGCGACTAACACCAGAGGCGTGGGGCGAGGAAAGTTCGCGCCCCACGCCGGCAATCCCGCGATCAGCGGGCGTTGAGTCATCATCGACTCGCGCCCGCATCTTTTTGTCCAATCACAAGGCCCGCGCGCTACCGCGATGACGTCGTGTGCTCCCATTCAGCACGCACGGTCGCATCGCATCCGCGGGTCTCCGCGCGAGTCTTGCCGCGTCGGTAGCAATCCCCTACCGTAATGCGAGGGCTTGGTTGAGGGGACCATCTCATGCACATATTTGCCGAGTTGGAGCGCCGCCAGCAGCGGGGGACGCCGGTGCGTGTCGCCGTGGTTGGCGCCGGCTATTTCGGCAGTGGCGTCGTCGCGCGCATCGCCCGCGTACGGGGTATGATTCCGGCCGTGGCGGCGAACCGAACGCTCGATCGTGCTATTCATGCCCTTGAGGCTGCCGGCATTGATCGTTCTTTGATTCGGGTCTGCGACGATCCCGTGGCGGCGCAACGGGCGCTTGACGACGGCTTTGCCGTCGCGACGCATTCGCTCCGACTGCCGGCGCATCTGCCCGGCATTGATGTCGTTATGGAAACGACTGGCGACATGATCGTCGGCGCCGAAATCGCACTTGAGGCAATTCACCAGCGCAAGCACATCGTCGCGGCAAACGCCGAGGTGCAAGCGACGGTCGGGGCGATTCTCAAACACAAGGCCGATGAAGCGGGTGTCGTCTATAGCGACGTGGATGGCGATCAGCCGGGGCTCCTGAAGAACCTTTACGACTACTGCGTCGGGCTGGGTCTGCGGCCGGTCATGGCCGGGAACTGTAAAGGGGTGATGAAGCGCTACGCCACGCCTGAAACGCAAGCCGCGTTCGCGGCTGCACACGGGCTGCAACCGTGGCTCGCCACCGCCGCCGCCGATGGCACAAAGCTCAACTTCGAGATGGCCATCGTCGCGAACGCAACGGGCATGCTGCCCGCGGCGCCGGGCATGGTCGGCCCTGAGACCACGCTCGACACGCTTCTCGCGGACTGCGAGCGATTGGACCTCTTCTCGCACGGGCCAATTATTGAGTACACGCTTGGCATCCCGAGTGGTGTCTTCCTGGTCGTTCATAGTGACGAACCCCGCGTGCGCGACGACTTCGCGTACCTGAAGATGGGCAGTGGACCATACTACCTGCTCTACCGTCCGTACGTCCTCATCCATTATGAGGCTCCCCTGTCCGCGGCCGAGGCCGCGCTCTATGGCAGCGCGACAATTACGCCGGATGGCCCGCTCAAGACCGAGGTGGTGGCATACGCTAAGCGCGATCTGAAGGCCGGACGGCGTCTCGACGGTCTTGGCGGCGCCGATACCTATGGGCTAGTGCTGCGCGCGGAGGAAGCGCGCGCTCACGGCTTCCTACCCGTGGGCCTCAGCGGCTACGCTCGCCTAACCAGGGATACGACCAAGGACCAGCCAATCACTTATGATAGCGTTGTCTTCGAGGAAGAGAACGCGTTGGTGACGCTGCGCGGGCAACAAGATGCCATGTTCGTGGGAGTGTAATCACATTCCCGCGTCGGAGCACGGCGCGCTCGCCTCTCATCAGGCCGGTAATGACACCTGGCTCACCTGATGGAGATTGATGCTTATGCCAGAGTTCCCGTCTGGGCTTGGAATCTTTGACTTGACCGGCCGGGTTGCCCTGGTCACCGGTGCAAGTCGCGGCCTCGGTCGTGCGATGGCCGTGGCGCTGGCCTCTGCCGGCGCTGATGTCGTGCTCGCCGCGCGCACAGCGTGCCAATTGCAGGACACCGCGACGGAGATCGAGGCGCTTGGTCGAGCGGCGCTGCCGGTGGAAACCAATGTAACTGATCCGGAGCACGTCGACCGGCTTGTGGATGCGGCAATTCACCGCTTTGGTCGCATCGATATTTTGGTGAACAACGCCGGTATCAACGTTGCCAAACCCGTGCTCGACCTCTCACCGGATGAGTGGGACCGCGTCCATGATCTCAATGCGCGTGCCTACTTCCTCGTTGCCCGCGCCGTGGGTCCCCACATGATCGCGCGGCGGTACGGGCGGGTGATCCACATCACCTCGATCCTCGCGACGATCGCGTATCAAAATCAGGCGGCGTACGCGGCGAGCAAGGGCGCGGCCACACAGCTCGCGAAAGTACTCGCCGTCGAATGGGCGCCGCACAACATCACCGTCAACTGTATTGGCCCAACCTTTTTCGAGACTGAAGCGACCCGCGAGCGGTTCCAGGATCCAGGGCGGAAGCACTTCATCGAGTCGCGTACACCACTCGGCAGGTGGGGGCAGCCCCACGAGTTGGCGGGTACGGTGATCTACCTATCGTCCGACGCGGCGAGCTTTATCACCGGCCAGACTGTTTTCGTCGATGGTGGCTGGCTTGTCTGGTGAGCGCGGCGAATTGTCGCGCCACGTTTACTCATGATGAGCGCCGCGGCCGTGTGCATGTGGCCGGCGGCGACGGAGTTGTCACGACCATCTACGGAGTATCAGCGCCCGGGAAAGTACCGGAACCGGAATCCTGAGCGAACGGCCGGTTCGCGTCCGCGACTGAAATCACACTCACCACCAGCGGCCAGGTGATGCCATAGGCGGGATCGTCGTATCGAACACCCCGCGCGTCGTCACCAACGTATGGCACGTTGATCTGATAGAAAACCTCGGTGTTGTCGGTAAGTGTCTGAAACCCATGCGCCACCATCTCCGGGATATAGAGGCCACGGTGATTGTGGGCGGAGAGTTCAACGGCGAACACGGCGCGGTACGTCGGCGACTCGGAGCGCAGGTCGAGGACAACGTCATGGATGGCGCCGCGTGTGCAGCGCACAAGCTTAACCTCGGCAGAGGGCGGCGCCTGGTAGTGCATGCCACGCAGTGTGCCCTTCTTCCGATTAAACGAGACGGAGAACTGACAAAGTGGCGCGGTCAGCCCAGCCGCCACGAAGTCGCCGCGGTCGAAGGTACGCGCGAAGAAGCCACGCTCATCGTCGTGCCGGTCGATATCGACGATAAACACACCGGCGATCGGCGTCTCACTGAACCTCATCGCCATCCCTCCGGGCTAGCGTTGACGTCTGGTTGATTCTTATCGCGCCCGCCAGCGCGCGCCGGTCAGACGATCGTGGGATACGGGATGGGAATGATGAACTTGCCACCACCACGCCGATACTCCGCCTGCTGCTCAAGGATCTCCTCCTTGAAATTCCAAGCCAGTAGCAGCATGTAATCCGGCCGCGCTTCCGCGATCAGATCCGGGGAGCGTACGGGAATGTGGACGCCGGGCATATACAGGCCCTGCTTGTGAACGTTGCGGTCGGCGATAAAGTCGATCACCTCGGCGCCAACGCCGGCGTAATTGAGGAGAATGCTGCCCTTCGCCGCCGCACCGTAGGCAGCGATCGAGGCGCCCTGCTGCTTGAGCGTCGTCAGTGACTCGCGCAGCGCGGCCTTAATCGATTGGACACGCTCCGCGAAGTGCTCATAGTACGCGACGGTGGCGATGCCGTCCGTCGCCTCCCGGGCCAGCGCCTCGCGCACGGAATCGTCCACACGGTCGTCGCGGCTGACGTGTAACCGGAGGGTTCCGCCGTGGATAGGGAAGTGCTCGATGTGATTCAGGGTGAGACCGTTTCTAGCAAAAAGCTTGCTCAGCGACGTGACCGAGAAGTAGCTGAAGTGCTCATGGTAAATCGTGTCGAACTCACACCGCTCGATCAACTCGACGACGTACGGTACCTCGATCACCGCCTCGCCGTCCGGCTTGAGCACGGTCGCGATGCCCCGCACGAACCCATTGGGATCCGGCACATGCGCCAGGACGTTGTTGGCGAGCACCACGTCGGCCAGCTTCCCCTCGGCGCATAGCTGCTCGGCGAGTTCACTGGTAAAGAACTGACACAGCGTCGGGATACCGGCATCGATCGCGACCTTGGCCGGCCCCTCCGCCGGGTCAATGCCGAGCACGGGTATCCCATGCTCGCGGAAGTGGCGCAGCAGATAGCCGTCGTTGCTTGCTAGCTCCAGTACGAAGCTGTCCGGACCAAGCCCTTTGGCATGAATCAGTTCCTTGGCGTGGGCGCGCGAATGTTCGAGAAGCATATCCGAGAAAGACGAGTAGTAGGGATAGTCGTTGCAGAAGATCGTCTCCGCCGGCACGCTCTCGAGCACCTGCATCAACGAGCACTCGCGGCACACCGCGACATCCAGCGGATAACGCATCTCGCTGGCCGTCAACTGCGCGTCGTGGAGGAATGCCGCGGTCAGCGGCATGGCGCCGAGCGAGAGCACGGTGATAAGCTCCGGCGATTCGCAGGAGCGGCAGCGGGAGATTGTCTGACTCATGAGTCGTCCAGCCTTTATACGGTGAGTGTCTGCTGTTGCCAGCGGAGAGACTGATCGAGTTGACCGCTGTCGAGCAGCGAGCGCAGGTGATGTAAGCGTGTGAAACGACCGCCGGCGTAGTCCTCCGCGGTCAGCCCGTGACTCCGGTACGCATCGTAGAGCTGTTGTATACCCAGCGGCACCGTCCACTGTGGTTGGAAAGCCGGCAGCCGCTCGGCGATCTTGCTGAAGTCAGCGCGATAGCAGCGCAGGTCAGGGCCGCCTCCCTCCGCGTACTCCACGGCGCTGCCGGGAACAGTGTCCTGCACCATCCGGGCGAGGTCACGGATTTGGTAATTCTCGGTGGTCAGGCCCACGTTGAACGCCTCATTGTGGACCAGCTCGACAGGCGCCTCCAGCACGGCGAGAAAGGCGCGAGCGATGTCCTCGATGTGCACGAGTGGCCGCCACGGTGTGCCGTCGCTCTTGATCAGGATGTGCCCGGACGTATACGCGGCGCCCACGAGGTCGTTGACGACAAGGTCCATACGCAATCGGGGTGAGGCACCGTACGCCGTGGCGTTGCGGAGGAACGTCGGGCTAAACCGGGTGTCCGCTAACTTGGACACGGCGCCTTCGGTAAGCACCTTCGACTCGCCGTAGGGTGTCACCGGGCTGAATGGCGCCGTCTCGGTGACGAGATCGTCCCCGGAGGCCCCATAGACGCTGCACGACGACGAATACAGGAAGCGCCGTACGCCGGCCTCCTTTGCCTGCTCTGCCAGATGAACCGACGCATGATAGTTGATGTCATAGGTGCAATCAGGATTGAGGTGGCCAAGCGGGTCGTTGGATAGCGCCGCGAGGTGGACGACCGCGTCAAGTCCCGCGAGGTCAGTCGCTCGTACGTCGCGGATATCCTGCCTTGACCCGGGGAACGCCGGCGTGTCTTCCCCCAACGTACACGCGGCGAAGAGCATCGTATCGAGTCCAACAACCTCATGGCCGGCCTTGTGCAGGAGCGGCGCCAGCACTGCTCCGATGTAGCCGTTGTGCCCCGTGACCATTACGCGCATCGCCTGTCCTCCATACCTGCCAGGGTGCGTCTCCCTTTTGACAAAGGCTCTCGAGCAGCAGCTTGTCTCGAAGCGTGTCCATGCATTGCCAGAAGTCATGATGGCGGTAAGCCATCAACTGACCATCGCGGGCGAGGCGTTCCAGCGGCTCTCGCTCCCAGTAGGTGTCGTCGCCGTCGATATAGTCGAATACGCCTGGCTCCAAGACCAGGAAGCCGCCATTGATCCAACCCTCGCCGGTCTGCGGCTTCTCCGAGAAATTGGCCACCGCATCACCATCGAGATCCAGCTTGCCGAAGCGCGCCGGCGGCCGCACCGCGGTCAAGGTGGCAAGGCGGCCGTGCGACTTGTGAAACGCGAGCAGGTCGCGCAGATTGATGTTCGAGACGCCATCGCCATAGGTAACCATAAACGTCTCGGCGCCCAGATACGGCCCCAGACGTTTGATCCGCCCACCGGTCATTGTCGCCTGGCCCGTGTCCACTAATTCGACCGACCAATCCTCACGCTCGCCATCGTGAACGCGGATATCACCACTCGCGAAGTTTAATGTGAGGTTGTTAGTGAGGGTGCAGTACTCCATCATGAAACGTTTAATTTGATCGCCCTTATAGCCGAGGGCGATTACGAATTCATTGAAGCCGTAATACGCGTAGTGCTTCATGATGTGCCACAGAATCGGCCGTCCATCGATTTCAACCATCGGCTTAGGACGCAGTTCAGTCTCTTCCGCCAAACGCGTCCCCAAGCCGCCCGCGAGGATGCCGACCTTCATATCGCCCCCCCCTCACCGCGCTTGCTGTTCCCCGGCTTACGCCCCTGATGCAACTCTTGGGTAACATACCTACTGGCGCATGCGTGTCACCATAATTCAACCACAAGCTCTATGGTACCTGTCGGTGACGACGACGCGTATCCTCCCACGATGGAAATCCGGCGGATAGGGTCCACCACGAACATTCCTTGGTCCGGCGCCCAGCGATGACAGGGAGCGTCTCAGCTTTGATTGCAGACCCCGTGAGAATTCAATCACACCGGCGACAGGTCGGGCCGGCAACGAGCGGCGCCGTGGCGGACCCGCGATCATGGGATCAGATCATGGGGTCAATTGAAGCGTCGGAAGACCGGCTTCACGGGGCGACCGACGAGATATTGTTCCACCCCGTTCTCTAGGGCCTGCTTGTACACGCGCAGTGCTTCCCCAATCACCTCAATGGTCCGGTCGATATGGGCGTCCGTGTGGGAGTAGCTGACCACGAACGACGGCGCTAAGACGCCTCGCTGTATCAGTTCCTGGAGGAAAAGTGCGCGGAACGCCTGCGAGGGGGCCTTCATCTGATCGCGCGTCACGTAGATGAGATTACATGGCTGTCCCTCGACCTGAAAATGCTCCTCGATCCCGAGTTCGGAGGCAACGCGGCGGGCGCCGGCCATCAGCCGCGATCCCTGCCGGTACAGCGTTCCGATGACATCTTCACGCGTGTAGGTGCGCATCGTCTCAATCGCCGCGGCGAGGGCATGCGTTTCGGCGCCATGCGTGGTGGAGAGCAGAAAGACACGCTCTTTCTCGTGGTATAGTCCACCCATCTCCATGATGTCTCGACGGCCGACGAGCGCGGCGACCGAGAAGCCGTTGCCCAGCGCCTTGCCGAAGGCCGAGAGGTCCGGCGACAGACCGTACTTTCCCTGGGCGCCGGCCGTGTGCCAACGGAAGCCGGTGATCATCTCGTCTAACACGAAGAGGGCGCCATTCGTCCGGCATACCTGCTGAACGTCATGCAGGAAGTCCGGTTGCGGAGGCCGGGTGGTTTCGGCCTCCATGAGCACACACGCGATGTCACTCGGATACCGGGCAAATAACTCGATGAGGCTCGACATGTCGTTGTAGCGGAACTTTACCGTGTACTCATGCTCGGTGGAAGGGATCCCGGCATCCATTGGCGTCGTGCCAATGAACCAATCATCCACCGAATAAAACGGCTGATCACCGCAAATTGCCACCCGGCGCCGGCCGGTGGCGGCGCGCGCCAGCTTGACGGCAGCAGTGGTGACATCCGATCCGTTCTTGGCGAACTTCACCATCTCCCCATTGGGGATGAGGTCGAGTAGCTGCTCGGCGCACGCGAGTTCGATAGGCGCTGGCCGGGTGAAGTTGCTTCCGAGAGCTAACTGCCGGATCGCGGCCTCGATCACCGGCTTGTATGCATGGCCCAGGGCGACAGCACGGAGGCCCATGCCGTACTCGATAAACTCGTTACCGTCCACATCCCAGACCATGCAGCCTTCACCACGAGCGATGAAGCCCGGGGCGAGCACGGGGTACTGGTCGTCCCCCTTCGCGTAGGTGTGTGCCCCGCCGGGGATGACCTGATGGCTCTTCGCCTGCAATACCTTCGACGCCGCGAACCTCTCCATCGTGATCACCTCGCGTCTTGACCAGCGGGAGCCACGAGGCGTCGTGACACCGGCGCTGACACGGACCGTTGACCGTTCTCGTCAACTTGGTGTCTGGTGCGGAACATGATACTTTATGTTTCTGGTACGTGAGTTCCGCGTTCGTTGCCGGCGCCCGCGTTCGCGAGCCTAGACGTTAGTGGACGGCGCATTGATGGCTGCCGTACCACTGCACGGTCAAACTTGAGCGGAGCAATGCGGATGCGCAACCGACTCCCCACGCGACGCCGCAATAGAGGTAAGCGTTCAGCGCTCAGCGGTCAACCCGCGCGTTTACGTTCAGCATGACCAACTGCTGGCAACCGCGACCGGGCCGTGGTCTCGAATCCCGCGGCTCGGCCGATGATAGCTAAAGACTGACGGCCGCACGCTTCCCAATAGAGATCACGGAGCGCACGCGTGAGCATATATACGCCCCGGGTGAGCATTGGATTGCCAGTTTACAACGCGGAGCGGTACCTCCCCGAGGCGCTCGATTCAATGCTCGCGCAGACCTTCACCGATTTAGAAGTGATCATCTCGGACAATGCATCCACCGATCGGACGGAAGCGATCGCCCGCGCATACGCGGAGCGAGATGAACGCATCAGATACGTGAGAAATCCGTCGAATATTGGGGCGCGGTACAACTTCAACCGCGTGTTCCAACTTGCCAGGGGCGAATACTTCAAGTGGGCCAGCCACAATGACGTGCTTCTGCCTCGCTTCGTCGAGTCCTGTGTCGAGGTGCTTGATGCAAACCCGGCCGTCGTGATTTGCTTCACCAAGATCGTGATTGAGGATGGTGCCGGGTCAGTGACCGATCAGCCGCGTGAGTCGATGGACTTTTGCGCGCCGACCGCGCACGAGCGGCTACGGCAGTTCTACGCGAGCCCGCGCGTCAGCCAGACGCTTTTCGGTGTCACGCGGAGTTCGGTTTTGCGACGAACGCCGCTTTTCCGAGACTGGTACGGCTCCGATCGAGCGCTCATGCAAGAGTTGAGTCTGTATGGCTGTTTTGGGGTGGTCGACGAGGTACTGTTTCGCCATCGACGCCATGGGAGCCGGTCGTGGGACGTGGCCGACAAGGTAACATGGTTCGACACGGGTAAGAGTGGCAAGCAGGTGCCCGGCTATTGGATTCACCTGCGCAGCTCAGCAGATATGCTGCTCGCCGCGCCATTGAGCTGGCCGGAGCGCATCTCCTGCGTGATCGAGTTTGTGCGCCAGGGCAGGAATCGCTGGCGAATCTGGGCGCCAATCCTCGCCCGGGAAGCAACCGCGCTGGCACGCCAGTCGGTCAGCAGGGTCCAGATACTGGGGAACACGACGCTGCCGAACCGCGACTGCCCCCCCCGCGTCGCGGGCAGGGACACGATGGAAGCGGGCGAACAGCGCCCGGCCTAAATTGGCCGGGCGCTTCGTGCCGGGTATGCGTGACGGTCGCGACAGGCAGCCTGCTGGCAGCCATCGGGAGTGAATGACTCACGGCCCCGTGCCGCGACCGTCCTGCACCGTACTCGGTCCATCGCCGTCGATCATGAGAACGTCCACCTGTTTGCAGCCGCCCAGGCATCCTTTCGCGAGCGCCTGCCGCACCGCCGCATCAATCGACGCGGCCGGACTAACGCCGTTGGGATCGATCGCCTCGCACGCCGCACCAAACGGCGCGACGACCACGCCTCGACCAGTGGCGTTGATGCCGACGACCAGACCGGTATCTGACTTGTCATCATAGAGGGCTTCGACGCTGCCGTCAGGTCGCCGGAACTGAATGTCGCCGCTGCAAATCCATAGTCCGCCGCTCGGGAGCTGACGCTCTTCCTGAGGACGTAACGTCAGACTCGTGGGCGCCGCATACGACCGTGCCGCACGCGGGTCATCGACTCCGTTGCCTTTGCGGATGTGAAACGCTCGGCGCACTAATCGGTGGCCCGCACGTTGCTGTACTCCTCGCGCGTAGTAGAGATAGCCGTCCCGCCCCGTATACAGATTCGTCAACTCACCAGGGCTGATCAAGGAGGCGTAGGAGTACCAGGTGTTGCCGGGGTCCACCTGGTCATGAGGCTGGGGGTAGGCGAAGATCTGACGGGGGGCGTCCCAGGTGAGGCCGTCGGGGGAGGTGGTGGCGTAGAAGCCCCGGCTGGCGTCGAAGGTCGCCAGGTAGCGGCCCAGGTAGGTGTTGTAGCTCACGCTGGCGTTGGCGGCGAAGATGCTCTGGGCCACCGGCTCGGGGCGGCGGATGACGGGGGTGCTGGCCCCGCCCAGTCCGGGCGGGCCGAAGCGGCCGTTGTCGTACTTCTCATAGGCGCCCGGCTCGGCCGCCCGCGCCAGCGGCGCCCGGGCCATGTGGATCTGGTCGGGCTGGTCGGGGGACCAG
>JBBQJF010000153.1:0-11259 GCA_038325665.1 Dehalococcoidia bacterium
GAACGCGGGAACGTGGGGGGATAAGGATCGATGCCGCGCTCGCGCAGTCGTTCCGCTTTGGCGAGCCGCTGTGTGACCAGATCGTCGTTACGCTCGGACATGTGCAGATCCTTGCCCCAACCCTCGCCCGCGCCGGTCGCCCGCGGGCCTCATCCCGGCGAGGGTTGGGGCCCGTTTGATGCGATGCCGCCGGGAGCGATGTGACCTCGTGACCGCGCGGTATGGTCGGGTGGCGGGATACAGCACCGGTACACACGGCGACCACCAGATGAAACGTGCCAGTCCGGGCCGGCCCCCGGCCGCACGATAGCAGAGCGGGCGAACGGGAACGGGGGGCGGCAGACGCCGCTCCCCGTTCGACTGCTGCCTGCCCCGACCGGGATGGTCACTTGATGCCCGTGACCGTCATGCGCACCACGCCGCGGGGGGCCATCACCTGAACCTCGTCTCCCACACGCTTCCCCAGCAGCGCCCGTCCGACCGGGGATTCGTTCGATATCCGTCCGACCGCGAGGTCAACCTCGGTGTTGCCGACGATCGTGTACTCCTGCCTCTTGTCGCCCACCGATACCACGACCGTCGCGCCGACCTGGACCGTGCTCGCTCGATGCGCGCGTTCCTCATCGATCAACACGGCATGGCCGAGTTGCTCCTCGATCGCCCGAATGCGCTGCTCGTTGAGATCCCACTGCGACTTCGCCTCATCGTACTCGGCATTATTCTGCGCCGTCGAGAGCTCGCGCGCACCCTGCATACGGCCGGCGATCTCGCGTCGCCGGTCACCACGCAGCGCATCTAGCTCGCTGAGCAGGCGGGCACGCCCGTCACGGGTCATGGGAATCGTCTTCTCGACCATCGCGGTGGACCTCGCTAACGTCGAATGGCGCTGACCCCGCGAGGCCACGGACGCGAAGAACTCCGTTCGGTTCGCCAGCCGTGCGGGGCGGCGGGTGAAAAAAAGCGACCGCGGCGCGGTGCGCCGGCAGTCACTCAAGGCCGACTGAGTATAAGCAGCGGTGATGTACGCTGTCAAAGCTGTACGCGCGTTGCGCGTGCATTCCTTACACGCATTCGCGTGTCCCGACCCGGCCGGCGACGCGACTCCGAGCGCGGCGGAGGTGCATGATACACTTTATGAGGCGCGACGGGCGACGGCGGGCATCATGAGGTGGCGTGGGCATGCAGTACGACGAGCGGCGTCCGGTTTGGGGACTCATGCTGGGTGTGATCGGCATCGCGCTGCTGGTCGGCATCGTCAGCGGCGCGATCGCCGGCGGCGTCGTCGCCGTGCTTGTCCCCAAGGACGCACCGGCCGCCCCCCGATCAGCAACCACGGGAGAGCCGCCACGCCCTGGCACGACGATCAAGCTGCAGGAAGAATCGGGCATCACCGAAACCGTGCAACGCGTGGTGCCCGGTGTGGTGACGTTGTTGGTTGAGGCGTCCCGCACCGACTCCGCCGGGCGCGTTATTCAGGAGAAGAACCTCGGGTCGGGCGTGGTCATCGACCAACGCGGGTACGTGATCACCAATCAGCATGTGGTGGAAAACGCCCGCCGTATCGTGGTGAAGCTGTCCACGGGCGAGGAACGGCCGGGTGTGCTGGTGGGCGATGATAGCCCCTTCACGGACATCGCGGTCGTGCGCATCCAACCTGATAATCTCAATCCTGTGCCGGTGGGCGATTCCGACGCCCTCACCCTGGGGCAGCAGGTGCTGGCGATCGGCAGCATCGCCTTTGGAGCCAACGCCACCGACTTCCGCAACAACGTGACCCGTGGGCTGGTGAGCGGGCTGCACCGACGATGGCCGCGCGAAGACACGGTGATGGAGGATCTAATTCAGACCGATGCGGCGGTCAACCACGGCAACAGTGGTGGCGCGCTGGTGAATCTGGCGGGCGAACTGGTGGGGATTACCACGACGGTTGTACGCGGTACGCAGAACGGCTTCCAGGTACAAGGCGTCGCCTTCGCCATCCCGAGCCGCACCTTCCGGCCGCTGGTAGACGAGATCATCGCGACCGGCAAGGTGCAACGGCCCAATATCGGCATCACGCATAAGCAGATCACCGAGGAGATCGCGCGCCAATCCGGTTTTCCCGTGAGCGCCGGCGCGGCGGTGCTTGACGTGGTCCCGAACAGCCCCGCGGATAAGGCGGGCATCCGCCGGGGCGATGTCCTGACCAAGCTGGGGGAGACCGAGATCACCGAGGATGTGCCATACCTCAACATCCTGCGGAAGTTACAGCCCAACAGCACGGCGCCAGTTACCTTACTCCGAAGCGGGCGCGAAATCACCGTCGATGTCGCCGTGGGTGTGCGATAAGTTGCCCGCGCTCGACCGGCTCCGCCGCCGGCGTATCGCATACCCGGCACGCGTGCGGAACGGCGCTGGTCCACGGATGTGATGGTCAACTTGACCATCTACGCCTGCTTTTCTACCCTGCGGGCAGCACCGTCGCCGGATCGCGCGAGATGCGTGCGAAATATTCAGGCGGTACAGCGACCTCTGGCGGCGATAGCGAGCCAAGGAGGCCGGCGTTGTCCCGCGCGTCCACGTGAGGATGGGACACGGACGGAGGTTCCACCCGGACCCGTGTTCCCGTCGCGCCGTCGCGGCGCCGCGACTCGTGGCGCAGTCCCGCCCCCGTTGAGGAGGTCGCCGCTCGATGAGACAACCCCCGGGCACGCGCTTGTCGCGTCAATCACCGACCCCGAGCGCCCCCCGCCCCGGTCGCAACCCCGCGTTGCCCCTGGCGGCGATCGGCGGCGGCGTGGCGCTGCTCGTGATCGGTTGGATCCTGCTTTTGCCGCCATTTTCGGTGCTCCGCGGCGGTGACAGTTGGTCAAATGCCGGCGAGGGTCAGCTCGTCCGGCGGCAAGATAAGGATGTGCCAAAGCCGCCGAACGACTACCAATTCGCGAGTCCCTACTACCTGATTCGCCCCGAGCAGGAGCTAGGGGCGCCCGCGCGCCTATCAATTCCGCTGGGCGAGGGGAAGGGTGGGCGCGGTCTGTCGCTGTGGACGTGGAACGGCGAGAGTTGGGAGCGCCTCGCGCCGGCCGAGATTACCTCTGACGGACGGCTGGCGGCCGGCTCCGTGGACCAGGTTCCGAAAAACGTCGCGGTCATGCGGCGGACAGAGGGCGGCTTCCAGATTCAAGGAATCCTACCGGTGCGTGCGCCACTTCATCCCGACGCCGAAAAGGTGATCAGCATTCGCAGCCCGGTTGACTATGTTCCTGCCGCCGATGGCGCCGTGAGCGGCAACCCGTCGCCACCGCTCGGCGCCGACACCGTGGCACTCATCCCGATCATTCGGGCCTCGTCAGGCGACGAGGCGCAGGCCGTCAACCAGTTACTCGCCTCGGAGCAGGCGCGCGGGGCGCATGTCGCGAACATCGTCCGCCTGGTCCAGACCAACCGGCTGGACGGGATCGATCTCGAATATCCGGCGCTGGAACCCACACTCAGCGGCGCGTACGCCTCACTTGTCGCCGCTGTCGCCACGGAATTGCACCGCACGGGCCAGACGCTCACGGTGGCGCTGCCGCTCCCGAAACGTGACGGCAACAATTGGAACACCTTCGGGTACGACTGGAAAGAGATCGGCCGCACGGCCGACTACATTCGCATCCTGCCCGAGCGCGACCAATCGGTCTACCGGCGATCGATGCGCGAGGCGCTCAATTTCGTCACCGACCAAGTTGAGGCCAAGAAGGTGATCTTGACGGTCAGCCCGTTGGCGACGGAAAAGTCAGAGCAGGGGCTGCGGACGCTACCCGCGGTGGAGGCGCTGAGCATCGCCGCGCAATTCAATGTTCGCGACCGCGACCGCATCGCATCCGGCGCGGATGTCGTGATTACGGCCGACAACCTCAACCGCGACGCCAGTGGCAACGCGGGGCTGATTTGGGATGCGACCGCCGCGACGGTGTCTTTCGTCTATCAGAACGGCGATGCCTTGCGGACCGTGTGGATCGAGAACATATTCAGCACCGCCTTTAAGCTTGAATTCGTCCAGCTTTGGGGGCTGGGCGGAGTCGCGGTGGATGATGCGTCGCAGGGTCAGGCGATGGCGAACATCTGGCCGGCAATCGAACAGTACCAACGGGCGAGCGGCCAGCCATTGTTGCTCCAACCCAATTCGAACTTGCTGCGGCCACAATGGCTGGTGGATGGCCGGTCGGCCGAGGTCGCGCGTGCCGAGTTTCGGTGGAAGGCGGCCGAGGCGGGCGAGCACACGATCGGCCTGGTGGTCGGCGACGGTGTAATCCGCGTGGCGAGCCAATCGCGGGTGACGGTGCGGCCGGGCGCACCGTCGGCGCCGGTGACCGCCACACCCGCGCCGGGCGGCCCGAGCCTGACACCCACGCCCGCGCGACGATGAAAATCCCGGACGGAGAGCCGCCCCGTCATGCGTGTAATAGCGGGAGAGGCGCGCGGGGTTCCGCTGAAAGCGCCGCGTACCACGGACACCAGGCCCACATCGGACAAGGTGCGGGGGGCGATGTTTGACATGCTCGCGGCGATGGGCGCACCGCTGGGGCGGGTGCTGGATCTGTATGCCGGCACCGGCGCCATTGGCATCGAGGCGCTGTCACGAGGCGCGTTCCAGTGTGATTTTGTCGAGCGCGCCACCGCCGCGTGCGCGGTAATCCGCGACAATCTGACCAAGACCCGCTTGGTCGGTCAGGCGCGCGTGCTTCCAGGGTCAGTCGAGCGTACACTGCCCAAGCTGGAGGGCGTGTACGATCTGGTGTTCCTCGACCCACCCTACGCCGGCGACCAAGCCGCGGAGGTGTTCGCGGCGCTGGCCGCGAGAGGGTTGATCGGTGTGGAAAGCATCGTGGTGTATGAACACGCCAAGCGCCGTGAACCGCCCACGTCATGCGGACCGCTGAGCATCCGAACGACCCGCTGTCATGGTGACACCTGCGTCACGATTTACGAGTAGGAGGCCACCGGTGCGTATCGCAATGTATCCGGGTAGGTTCGACCCCGTGACCAACGGCCATCTCGACATCATCACCCGCGCGGCCAAATTGTTCGACCATCTGATCGTGGCGCCGGCCGCATCGGTGAGTGCCTCGTTCCTGTTCAACACCGAAGAGCGCGCCGCGCTACTCGTCACGGCAGTGCGCCACTTACCCAATGTTGACGTACAGCCATACAGCGGCTTGACGGTCGATTTCGCGCGCAAGCACGATGCAACCGCGTTGGTGCGCGGCATCCGCGCCGTCACTGACTTCTACGCCGAGTTCGACATGGCCCTCATGAACAAGAAGATGGCGCCCGAGATCGAGTCCGTGTATCTTATGACAAATCTTGAGCACCTCTTCATCAGCGCGAGCCGGATTCGTGAGGTCGCAACGCTCGGATATGAGGTGTCCGACCTTGTTCCGCCGAATGTGGCCGAGGCGCTAAAGGGCAAGTTCGGCGCCGCCTGATGCGCGCGCCAAGCACGATGCGTTCGCCGTCTCGGTAGCGCGACTGCCGTCGGCGGCGCCGACCCAGCGCCTCCCACTAGGAAAGGGGACGGCCGTAGATATCCTGCGACTGCTCGACGAGCTGGAGGGGGAGGTGAATGCCGCGCGCCGCATGCCCCTCGGCGGCGGCGTGGTCATCGATCGCCGCCGGATGATCGAGTTGATCGAGGAATTGCGGCTCGCCATTCCGGCCAACATCCGCCAGGCGCGTGGCATCATCGAGCGTGGTGAGCACGCCATCTTCGAGGCGGAGCAGACGGGGGCGCGTATCGTCGCCGACGCTCGTCGTGAGGCCGAGCAGACGGTTGCCGACACGGAGATCATGCGCGAGGCGCGCGAGCGCGCCCATCAGACGGAGATGCACGCGGGGGACGAAGCCAGCCGTGTGGTCGCCGCCGCTCGGGCAGACGCCGAACGCCGGCTCGACGAGGCCGCCGAGCGTGTCAAATCGCAAGAGCGGGAGGCCGACCGCTACGCTCTGGCAGTAATCAACGGACTGGAAGAGCGGCTCGATGCCTACCTCCGCAATTTGCGCGAGGTGAAGGCGCAGTTCAGCGAGGCCGGGGCCGGCACCGACGTCGGGGACGAGGACGAGGACGAGACCGAACCCGCGCGGTGACGACTGACCTCTCCCCCGGCCCCTCCCTCCCGGCCATGCCGGGACGGGGCCGCAAGGGGAGGGGAGTCCACCAGAAACCGCTCACCCGGCCGTGCGCGAAACGGTGAATCCGTGTCCACGGGCTAAGTTCTCCCTCTTCCTTGCAGCCTGTCCCGGCCTGCCGGGGGGTTAGGTCGACCGGGGGTTGGGTCGTCACAGCACGATGTTCATCAGCCGCCCGGGCACGTAGACCACCTTGCGTATCGTGGCGCCGTCCACGACGCTGAGCACGCGTTCGCTTGCCAGGGCAATCTCACGGACCTGCTGCTCGGTGGCGCCGGCCGGCAGATTCAGGCGATCACGCACCTTGCCGTTGACCTGAACGATCACGGTGATTTCGTCATCGACCACCAAGGCGGGGTCAAATGACGGCCACGCCTGCTGATGCACGCTGTATGGGCGACCACCACGCGCCCACAGCTCCTCCGCGATGTGCGGCGCCGACGGGGCGACCATCAACATCAGCGCCTCGGTCGCCTCGGTCCACGCCTCGCGCGTGATGTTACCGGCGTCCTTCGCCCGCGCCAGATAGTTGGTGTATTCCATCAGGCGTGCCAGCATCGTGTTGAACCGGAACCCCTCGATGTCATCCGTCACGACCTTCACCGTCTTGTGCCGTAGACGGCGCAGGTCGCGGGTCGCCGCCTCATCGACGGGTCCGAACGCTGGCAGATTCTGGATCACGTTCCAGACCCGGTTCAGCCAGCGGGAGATGCCCTCGATGCCGTCCGGCCGGTACGGCCCACCCTCACCCCAGGGGCCGATAAACATCAGATAGCACCGGAAGGTATCGGCGCCCAGTTTGTCGATGTAATCATCGGGATTGACGACGTTGCCGCGGCTCTTGGACATCTTCTCGCCGTCGGGTCCCAGAATAATGCCCTGGTTGACCAACCGCGTCACCGGCTCATCGATACCAACCAGGCCCAGGTCGCGCATCGCCTTGGTGAAGAAGCGGAAGTACATCAGATGCATCGTCGCGTGCTCGATGCCGCCGGTGTACTGATCGACGGGCAGCCAGCGCTCCGCGCTCCGATCGAACGGGCCATCGCCAAAATGCGGACTCAGATAGCGATACTGATACCACGATGAATCCATGAAGGTATCCATCGTGTCCGTCTCGCGCTCCGCATCCTCCCGGCCGCAGCTTGGACACGTCACGCGGTAGAACGAGGGATCACGCTTCAGCGGCGACTCGCCCGTCGGCACGAACTCGGAGTCCTCGGGCAGCCGCACCGGCAGATCCTCTTCCGGGACCGGGACGGCGCCGCAGTCCTTGCAGTAGATGATCGGGATCGGCGTGCCCCAGTAGCGCTGACGGCTGATCAACCAGTCGCGCAGCCGGTATGTCACCATCGCCTTGGCAAAGCCGCGCTCCTCGCCATACGTGACGACCCGCTTTTTGCCCTCGTCGTTGGGCGTGCGGTCGAACGGGCCGGAGTTGACCATCGTACCCGGCCCAGTGTATGCCTCGGACAGCGCGCCGCCATCCCAATCGGGAGGCGCGATCACCACCGGGATCGGCAACGCATACGTTGTGGCGAACACGAAGTCACGCTCATCGTGGGCGGGCACGCCCATCACCGCGCCCGTGCCATAGCCCGCCAGCACATAGTCGCCCACGTACACGGGCACGGCCTCGCCGGAGTACGGATTGACACACGTCGAGCCGGTGAACACTCCGGTCTTGGGCTTGTCCGCGGCGGTGCGCTCGATCTCGGTCGCCCGTCGCGCCGCCTCGACGTAGGCATCGACCGCTTCTCGCTGCTCCGGCGCCGTCAGGCTCTCCACCAGCGGGTGCTCGGGGGCCAGCACCATGAACGTCACGCCGTATATCGTGTCCGGGCGCGTCGTGAACACGCGGATCTCGTCCTCACCCCGCGGCAAATCCGGCAGCGCCCCCCGCGTGGGCGCCGGTGCGTCGGTCGCGGGCTTCCGTGTGACCGAAAAGGCAATCTCGGCGCCCTCGCTGCGGCCGATCCAGTTGGTCTGCATCGTGCGGACGCGCTCCGGCCACTCGATGCCCTCGAAGTTCAGCAACTCATCGGCGTACTTCGTGATGCGAAAGAACCATTGTTCCAGGTCGCGCTTGGTCACCGGTGTGCCGCAGCGCTCGCAATGCCGGTCGTCGCCCCACACCTGCTCACGCGCCAGCGTCGTGTTGCAGTTCGGGCACCAATCCACCGCCGCCTTCTGCCGGTACGCCAGTCCGTGCTTGTAGAACTGCAGGAAGAACCACTGATTCCAGCGGTAATACTCCGGCAGGCAGGTGATCACCTCGCGCGTCCAGTCAAACATCGCACCCATACGCTTGAACTGCTCACGCATCCGCGCGATGTTCGCCATGGTCCACTTGAATGGGTGGATGTTGTTGCGGATGGCGGCGTTCTCGGCGGGCAGCCCAAAGGCGTCGAAACCCATCGGGAACAGCACGTTATACCCCTGCATCCGCATGAAGCGCGCCTTCGTGTCTGCCGGCGCCTCGGCGTACCAGTGACCGGTATGCAGGTCGCCGGACGGATACGGATACATGGTCAGGAAGTAGTATTTGGGGCGCGGGTCATCATCGCGCGTGTGATACAGGCCGTCTCGTTCCCACCGCGCCTGCCAGCGACTTTCGATCTCGGGTGCGTTGTACTTATCGGCCATGATATTCCCTCCAGACCCCGCGCGAGCAGCGCGAGGTGGTGTCCTTACCGCCTCAACCTCGCCACCGGCGCGAGGACGGCGGCGGGGACAGGGCACATCACGATGCATGTCCTCGCCACAGCGCACCCCCAACCCAACAAAAAGACCCTCCGCCCGGACAGGGACGGAGGGTCGCAAACGACTCCGCGGTACCACCCTGCTTGCCCGCGGCGTCTCGGTTGACCCGAGAACGTCTCGCCGCGGACCGCTTTGTGGGCGCTGTATCGGGCGCTACCCGGCAGCGGCTATATCCGGCGACGCCGGTGTTCACCGCCGCAGCTCCCAGGCGAGTTCGACCGCATTATGCCGGCTCGCACCACCCGCCGGCTCGCTGCTGCGCGGTCTACTACTCCTGATCGACGCACACTATCGCAAACGATGTCCGAATAGCGTACAGGCCCCGACCATGCGGAGCCTGTCATGAAACGGGGTGGAGCTGAGGGGACTCGAACCCCTTACCTCCACAATGCCATTGTGGCGCTCTCCCGGATGAGCTACAGCCCCGTTACGTCATACACGGGCGGAGGACCGTCCCGCACCATCTACAATAGCAGACACGGCAGATATCGCCAACCCCGCGTTGCTGTGCCGCGACTATGAGCGTGCCGTGTCAAAGGATTCAAACCTGTCCCGATGCGGGGAATTCCAGAGGTGGCACGGATCAATGCCCCTCCTCCGAATGACGAGTGCGACTATGGGAGCGATTCGAATCGGTATACTCTATGCTGTCATGCTGGCTCTCGCCGGAGATGTAAGCGCGATGCCCGCGCAGTCCCCTCCAGACACGCGGGTCATTCCCCCGGGTGCCCGTGTTGATTTCATCATTCGCACATGCGATGGGCCACCGCCCGAATGCTTGCCGATTGGGTTCCAGGTCCAGAGCCAGTCTAACCAGCCGGTGACGGCCACGTTTGAGCCAGGCTCTCAGATGCTGACGTTGTCTGCACCGGCCGGCTATCACTTGCAGTCCAATTGCGCACCGGAGATACAGCCCGCGGCCACATTGCAGTGCATCGTGGGTGGGCTGTCGAGTCCACCCACACTGGTCGTAACCTTCACCACAATGGCAATACCGACTACGGGCGGGCGCCAGACCTTATTCATAGGCTGTAACAATCTGGCACTTACATTCCCCACGGGAACGACCGTTTCGCAGATCACGGATGCAATCTTACCGAGTACGGCCCTTGTCGCTGTCTGGAGATTCGATAACCGCACCCAACGATTTCTGGGTTATTCGTCGCTCCCGGGCGCACCGAACGACTACACGTCGGTCGCACGCCTGGATGCCGTCTTCATCTGTGTACGAGAACCGGCCACCTTCACCCAACCCTAGGCTGGATGTCCAGAGCCTTGGAGCGTCATGCACCTCAATCAGCGCTCAGGGGTAGGGCCGCTCTCGGGTTGGCAGTCGTATGCTCACGGCGACCAAGACAGGAGTCGGACATCGCCCGCGAGGACGAACGCGGCCCCGTCGCCTCAAGCCGGGGCTTATGCGGCAAGTAGTGGACGGCCTCGCCCCGCGCGCCGCACCGGTCAAACATACATTCTGATCGACGAGCACGGTGTGCATACGGCGCGGGGACATACGCCACCTCGCCGTCAGACTCCCTGCCTGCCGAACGTGATGAGGGGCGGTCGTGTCCCAACCATGCGACTCCACGGTTCGCGTGGCACTTGCTTGCCGTCTCAGAGGGCTTCTGAACACTGATTCCGTAGGTGGTTGCCATCGCCACCGCGGCGGCGACGGCGAGAATACCGGGCGCCAGCAGCGGCGCGACGCCGGTGAGGGTGGGCAGGAGCAGGGTCATCGCGCTCGCACGCGGGCGCGTCTCGCGTGCGAACTCCCGGTTTCCCCAAAGGTGCTCGGCCACGCCTACACCACTCCCTATCACGACGACCGTCATGATCACGCGAAGCGTGCGCACCGTTTTGCGGCCGGGGCGCATCCACACGGCCATCAACGCCAGCAGCCCCAGGCCACAGAGGGCAAATGGCACGAACTGAACCGGCCCATCGGTGTGCCCCGTCAGCACCAACTCCACGACCGTGCCGGCAAACAACCCGGCCGCGAGCAGCCGGAGGAATGTGCGCAGCCGCCGGAGC
This sequence comes from Dehalococcoidia bacterium, assembly GCA_038325665.1. Classification (GTDB taxonomy): domain Bacteria; phylum Chloroflexota; class Dehalococcoidia; order CAUJGQ01; family CAUJGQ01; genus CAUJGQ01. The sequence goes on from JBBQJF010000153.1 coordinate 10,945, forward strand.
GTCACTCGCTCGCTCATCACGACACCAAATATCCGCGTGCGGCCGCCGCCTGATCGGCCGCGACATACTGGCCGAGCTTGGTTAGGAATGCCTCCGTCGCGGTGTAAGGCCGGGCGGCGATGATCTGCGCGGCATCAGTGGCATCGACACCCGGCAGTTGCTGGAGCGTCTCGACGTCGGCTTGATTCGGATCGACCGGGATAAACACGTACTCCAGGTAGGTCCACACCTGGTCAGCCGGGACGTACTTGCCAATCTCGCGGCGAAACTGCGCGACGCTCGCGTAGGGTCGGTACTCCTGGAATTCGCGCACCA
>JBBQJF010000154.1:0-11248 GCA_038325665.1 Dehalococcoidia bacterium
GGCGGCGAACCGCCAAGGAGTGAGGATATGTCCGAGGATATCCTGTGGTCGGCCGGGGACGGCATCGTCACCGTCACACTTAACCGACCCGAGAAGCGCAACGCGATCAATCAGGCGATGATCGAGGAGCTTGCTGACGGCTTCACCCGGCTGGAGACGGACCCGTCGGTACGTGTGATCGTGATTCGGGGGGCGGGCATGGCATTCTCCGCCGGTCGCGACCTGCGCGAGATGCGCGAGCGTCAGGAGAGCGGCGCCCCCGACCAGGGCATCACCGGCCTGTTCCACCAGATCGAACAGTCACGCCACCCGACGATCGCGGTGGTGCAGGGCGATGCGCTCGCCGGCGGCTGTGAACTGGCGCTGCACTGCGACCTGCGGGTCGCCTCGGAGCGGGCGCGCTTCGGCATGCCGCTCGCCCGGCTCGGACTGCTGGCGTCCTACCCACTCGCCCTCAAGATCGTGGAGATCGTCGGGCCGGCGTTTGCCAAGCAAATCCTGCTGACCGGGCAGCCGATCTCCGCCCGCCGCGCCTTCGAGATTGGAATGGTCCACGATCTGGTGCAGCCGGAGAAGCTGGATGCTGCCGCGGACGACACGGCGCGGTCGATAGCCGCGAACGCGCCGCTCGCCCTCGCCGGGATGAAGACGGTCGTCGATCGGGCGGTCTCGCTGGCGCGCACGGTTGGACACGACGACCTGGACGAGATGGCGCGTCGCGCCCGCACCAGCGCCGACGCCCGCGAGGGTGTGCGGGCGATGCTGGAGAAGCGGCCGCCGCTGTTTCGGGGAGAGTAGGCACCGCAGCGCTCACCACGCGGGTTGGCGATCGGCCAGCGTGCTCGACCGCGCTGGCATCTTGGCAGAGACGGCGCGGTGGGCAACGGCGCACCCACGACGTGAACCACTACTCCTGCTCCCGTTGCGCGAGCCGCGCCTCCAACTCGGCGATGCGTCGCTCCGCCGCCTCACGCGCCTGGACTTCAGCCAGCACGCGCGCCTCGGCCGAATCGCGCGCCCGCGCCGAGGCGTCGGCACGCGATTCGGCGACTTCTTGCGCCGCGGTCGCGATCGCCGCGCGTTCGGGTGGGCTGAGCAGCGTCGCGCCGGTGACGAGATCGGTCAGCCGGAGCAATCCATCCACCAGCAGTAGACGCAGTCCCAACTCCTCGCTGACCAACGCGCCCTCGGCGTCGGGCTCGATGGGCTGGTAGACGCCGTCGTCCAGCCGGAAGCCCTGGAGGGATGGGCGCAGATATTCCGCCAGCGGGTCGTACAAGAAGTACTCGCGCACACCAAGCCGCGCGTACAGGTCGCGCTTTTTCACCAGATCTTCGCGGCGGGTCGAGGGGGAGGTGACCTCGAACACCACCGTGATCGGCGGCTCCTCCCACATCTTGTAGATGCGCCGCCGGTGCTTGGCCGCGCCCTTCGCGACGAACACGTCCGGCGCGACCGAGCGGCGCGGGTTGCCCTCCTCGTAGTAGCACAACATGTTGCCGGAGACGTACACGTCGGGGCGCGCGGCCATCGCGTCCTGCAAGGTCTGGATCGTGCGCATCATCTCGTCGCGATGAATCTCGCTCTCGGCCATCGGCTTGCCATCACTGTCGGGATAGCGGACCTCGCGGCGACGGGTGGAGCGGCCATCGCGCCCGTTCCGGGTCGCCGTTGGGGTGCGGTCGGTGGTCATCGGCATACCCTCCGCTTCAGTACGCTCAGCGTACCGCGCGAGTGGCGCGTCCGACCAGGGACCGCACGCCGTGCGACCACCGCCAACGGTGGAGCGCTGTCGAATGCACTGGGCGCCTGGAGCACGGTTCCAGAAACGTCCGCGTCAGAACCCCGGCGACTCGGGATCGAGGCCGAGCAGCATCCGGCCGGCGGGTTGAAGCGTGGGCTGCGCCCAGGCTCCGTGCTGCGCGATCGTGTGGATGTCGCGGAACTGACGATCAAGCGGGCTGGTCGCGTACACCGATGTGCCGCCGCCGGCGGTGTACATCAGGTCCACCGCCCGAACGGCGCTGAGCACCGCGTGGGTGATCGCCAGCCGGAACCGCGCCCGCTGCCGGGGTTCCACCTGGTCGCCCGCCCGTACCGTCTCCCACACCTCGCTGACGGTTTCGTATAGGTACGCCCGCGCGGAGCCGGCCAGCGCCTCGGCCTCGGCGACCTGCAGTTGCACCGTCGCCCGCTCGCGCAGCAGGCTCCGCGAGCGCGTCGGGATTTTCGCGCCCGCGAGGTCGGTCAGCGTATCGATTGCCGCCCTCGCGACTCCGAGCGCGAGAGCGCCCGGACCGGATACATAGACGCCCGCGAAGCGGTAGAGCGGCCCGGTTTGCACCGGCGGTTCGCTCACCGACAGCGAGCGCGCCGCGGGCACGAACAGGTCATGCACGGCGTAGTCGTGACTGCCGCTGCCACGCAGACCGGTGCTGGTCCAGGTGTCAATGATATCCACGTCGCTGGTGGGGAATATGAGGATGCGCGTCGCCGCTGTGCCGTCGTCACGCATCCGTGGCGTCTCGCCGTCATAGACCGCGCACGCCCCGGCGGTCCACGCGTGATGGCGCGAGCCGCTCCCCCACGGCCACCGCCCGCTGACCTGATAGCCGCCATCCACCACCGTCGCCCGACCCTTGAGGGCGCCAATCGCGCCACCCGTGATCACATCCGGGGTGTGGCACAAGATCCCGCGGGCAGCGTCCTCGCGCAACCAGCCGCCGATCAGGTAGGCCGTGGCGGTGGCGGTTTCGACCACCCAGGCGGCGGAGGCATCGGCCCTCGCCAGTTCCTCACACACCCGCATACGCGTGAGCGGATCGACCTCGCCCCCGCCCAGCGCCCGCGGCGTGAACAGCCGGAACAGCCCGGCGGCGGCGATCGCCCGCACCAGCGGCTCCGGAAGGCGCCGCTCCCGTTCAATCTCGTCCGCGCATGCCCGGATCGCGGGCGCGAGCGCCCGCGCCGCCTCGATCAGTCCCGCCGCTGTCAGTTCGACCGTCATCCCGTCGTCCCCGTCCATACCCTCCGGGCGACGGCAACCACCAGCCGGAGTTTCGCGTGCTGCTCGTCGCGGGTCAGCGGGTTGCCGGCCTCGACCGAGGCAAAGCCACACTGAGGGCTGAGCGCCAGCCGCTCCACGGGGATGATCGCCCCGGCCTCACGCACCCGCGCCTCGACCAGGCCGTCATCCTCAATTGCGCCGCTCTTGGTCGTGACCAGGCCGAGCACCGCGGTCGTGTCGCCGCCTACATGGCGCAACGCGCCGAAATCGCCCGAGCGTGGGGTGTCATACTCCAGCAGCAGCCGGTCCAGAGTGAGGCGCGGAAATAGATCCGCCGCGATGCGGTCATAGCCGCCACTTGCCGCCCAGTTGCCGGCGGCGTTTCCCCGGCAGATATGCATCGCACGAGTGACGCCGGCCAGTCCTTCGAAGACGGAGTTGTCGATTTCGGCGTCGAACTCGAGCTCGGCGTCGAGGTCACGCCCCTGCGCCTCCATTATCGCGCGAAGGTCCGGGTCGCATAGATTGCCGTAGTTAGGCGCGTCGAGTTGCACGTAGTCGCAGCCGAGGGCGGTCGCCTCCCGTGCCATGGTGCGAACGTAGTCGCGGATTTCGATGAGGAAGTCCTCACAGGAGGGGTACGCGGTCCGCGAGTGCTCGGGATGCCAGTTTGTGCGGTGGTAACTGGGCGCGGGCATGCAGTATTTGGTACGGGCGCGGGCGTGCTGCTTGAGGAAGGCGTACTCGGATTGCGTGAGGTCGCCCTGCACCGCGATCCGCTCGGTCACGAATGGGAACGGCGTGCTCGACCACTGGGCGGCGCGCTCGGTGCCCTGCCACTGCCAGCCGGGACCGCCCGGGATCATCGAAAAGCCGGTCAGCGGCCCGCGCACGGTCGCGATCCAGCTCGTGCGTCGCATCTCGCCGTCGGTGATCACGTCCAGCCCGACCGCCTCCTGCAACTCGATCGCCTGGAGGACGGCGGCGTCCTCGGCGGCGCGCTGATCCGCCTCGCTGACCTCACCGCCGCGCGCCCGCCGCCGGATGTCGAGCAGCGCCGCCGGTCGCAACAGGCTGCCCACCGTCTCCGCACGCACGAAATCGCTCATCGTCCTGCCCTCCCCGCCGTCCGACATGATGTGGCCGATGCGCCGCGTGCGTGATGGCCGCGGAAATCGCGGTGGTGACATCGCCTTGGGTTTTCGGGCGATGTACCCTTCGGCCAGCGGCCGATTCCCACTATACGCCTCCGATCATGGAGACGACGATGCGCCGCGCGACGCCCCCGCGCGTCCGCCGCATGGGTAACTTGACCTAGTTGAGTTACTTACCTAATATAATTCAATTGAGGTGACCAGCGTCCGCGCGGGAGTGGCTGGCTATAGTGCCTCCATGGTGGCGGCAACCGTTCGGCATGGAAACCGAGAGTTTTCTCTTATCCTGGATATGCCATATGACCGAGACCAACGAGCATTCCTTCCCCATCCCGCCGCCGGCCGGCGGCTTTGACCTTCGCGGAGACAGCGCACCGCGCGCCCTCCAAGGGCTGCGCGTAATCGACGCCGGCCAGGTGCTCGCCGGACCGTTCGGCCCGACACTACTCGCCGATTTCGGCGCCGAAGTGATCAAGATCGAACTGCCGGGAGAGAAGGTGCGCACCGAGCAACGGCTCAACCGCGCGGTCGAGTCCCGCAACAAAAAGTCGGTGACGCTCGACCTACGCAAGCCAGAGGGCCGCGATCTGTTCCTCAAGTTGGTGGCCGTCTCCGACGCGGTCGTCGAGAATTACACTCCCGGCACGTTCGAGAAGTGGGGGCTGGGATACAACGAGCTGGCCGCCGCCAACCCGCGCATCATTCTGGTGCGCGTCTCCGGCTACGGCCAGGACGGGCCGTACGCCCAGCGCCGTGGCTATGACCGAATCGGCCAGGCGTTCGGCGGGTTGTTGCATCTGACCGGTGAGTCCGGTCAGCCCCCGGCTCATCCCGGCTACATGCTCGCGGACTATATCACCGGCATGTTCAACGCCCTCGGCCTGCTAATGGCGGTGTACAACCGCGACATCGGCGGTAGCGGCCGTGGTCAGGTGATCGACGCCTCGCTGTACGAGTCGATCTTCCGCCTGAGCAACACGCTCGCCGGCGAGTATGCCCTCAGTGGCACTGTTCGGGATCGCCTGGGCACGTTCCGCGCCTGGTCGGTTCCTGGCAATCAGTACCGCACCGCCGATGATCGCTGGCTGTTGATCATCGCCTCGTCCGACAAGCTGACGGCGCGGCTGTTGGAGACGATCGGCCGGGGGGATATGGTCGGCGACCCGCGCTTTACCGGCACGGCGAAGGCACAAAATGCCCACCTGCTCGACGAGGTGATCGCCGCCTGGGTGGAGACCAAGACGCTGGCCGAGGCGATGGAAATCTTGGTAGAGGCGGGGGTGCCGTTCGGGCCGGTAAACACGATTGCCGACATCTTCGCCGATGAGCATGTGTGGGCGCGGCAGAACATCATCGCCGTACCCGACCCGGTTCACGACGTGATCTACATGCCGGGGATCGTCCCCCACTTGTCGATGACACCCGGCGCCATCTATGCGCCCACACCCGAGATCGGCCAGCACAACCGTGAGGTCTATCAGGGCATGCTGCATCTAAGCGACGATGATTTTGACCGCCTGCAACAGGCGAGCGTGATTTAGGTCGGGGAATCACCGGCGCCCAACCGGGACGCCGCCAAGGATGAATGGCGGGGTCACTCCGTCCTCCAACACCCAACACCCAACACCCGTTTCAAGGAGTTTTTCATGTCGTTTCGGACCGTGACCTACGAACGCCGCGGGCATGTGGGATGGGTGACGATGAACCGGCCGGAATCGCTCAACGCGATGAACGACGAGCTGAAGCGTGACCTGAAGGCCGCGTGGGAGGAGGTCCGGCAGGACCGCGATGTGTGGGTGGCGGTGCTCACCGGCGCCGGCGAGCGTGGCTTCTGCGCGGGCGCCGACCTGCGGAGCGGTCGCAACGGTCCCGCCCCGCTGGATGACCCATACTGGCTGATGCAAACCACCGACTCACTCGAAAGCGGCCTCGAAGTCTGGAAGCCGATTATCGCGGCAATCAACGGCCACGCGATCGGCATCGGGCTGACACTGGCGATGGCGTGCGACTTCCGCATCGCCGCCGACCACGCGACGTTTGGATTCCCCGAGGTCAAGCTGGGCATGCCGACGGTGATGGGCGCGATCCGCGCGCCACAACTGATCGGGATGCAGAATGCGCTCGAACTGCTGCTGATCGGCGAGCGCGTCGATGCGGCCACGGCGCTGCGCTGGGGGCTGCTGCGAGAGGTCGTGCCGGCGGCGGCGCTGCACGAGCGTGCCCAGGCGCTGGCGGACAAGCTGTGCAGCGCCGGCCCGCGCGCTGTCCAGGCGACCAAGGAGATCGCGATCCGAAGCCAGGGTCTGCCCTTCCCCGACGCCTTTCGCATGGGTGAAGCGATTCGCCGCCTGGCGCGTGCCGGAGCCGCGGAGGATGTACCCGAGGGACTGGCAGCCTACCGTGAGCGGCGCGAACCCCAGTTCAAGAATCGGTGAGTTCCGTTCCTGTCTCTTCCCCTGAGTGTATAGTCAGGAGTGCACAGTCAGGCGTGATGTTGGGTTATCCCGCGCTCCCGGGCGACCCACCGGGTCACCCCGACAGGGAGCGATCCGTGTTCGTGAGTCGTCCGCGTTCCGTGCCGCGTACAGAGGGCAGGAGCCACTCGGAACCAAACAAGTCGCCTGAGCACGCTCTAGGTCATAGGGCGCAGGTCATAGAGTTCAAGAACCAGTGACTTCCCTCGGTTTGTCTTCCTCGCGAGGGAAAGGGAACACCCAGGCGACGGACAACACGGCGTTCGGGGTATCCGTCGCGTGATGGTGAGGAGGGAGGGGTAGCAGATAGGCTTGTCTCCCTTGGCGAGGGCGGGGGATACATGAGGAGGGCGAGGATGGACTACTGGAATTCGCGCACGCATACATCCGTGACTCGCCGCCGCCTCTTGGGGGTGGGCGCGGCGATTGGCAGTGGGCTGGTGGCCTTCGCCGCCGCCTGCGGCAAGGGTTCGGAATCGACAAGCACCGAGTCGGGCGGACCAGCCGCCGGCCAGGCGCCAGCGCAGGGGCAGGCGGCAGGCGAGCCGAAGCGCGGTGGGCAGTTGCGCGCCAACATGGGCGCGCAAAACGTCTTCCTCGACCCGCATCAGACAGCGTTGCCGTCGGTGTCCTGGCTGTGGGGAAACGTTAGCCACCATCTCGTCGAGATTGGACCGGACCGAAAAGTCACCGACGAGGGACTCGCCGCTGCCTGGGAGATTCCCGACGCGCTCACCTTCATCTTCAAACTCCACGACAATATCCGTTTCCATGATCTCCCGCCCGCCAACGGACGCGCGATGACCGTGGAGGATGTGATCTACAGCATCGAGCGGATGCGCACACCGCAGCCCCAGTTTGCCCGGCGGGCGCTGTTCGAGCCGATCGACCGGATGGAGGCGCTCGACGCGAAGACCCTGAAGGTGACGCTCAAGCAACCCTATGTGCCGCAACTGTTTTACTTCGGGTCCGGCTGGGCGTTCATCGTCAACCGAGAGACGGTTGAGAAGTACGGCGACCTCAAGGGACCCGAGGGCGCAATCGGGGTCGGGCCGTTCATCCTGGAGCCGGGGTATAGCAAGGAGCAAGGTGGCAAGCTGCGGCGCAACCCGAACTACTTCCGACCCGGTCTGCCGTATCTTGACCACGTCGATCTGCTCGTCTTCGCCGACGCACAAACTGCCCAGGCGGCTTTCACCGCCGGTCAGCTCGAGATTCTCGGCATCAACGCCGACGCGAAGAAGGTGATCTCGAGCACCAACCGCGGCGTGCAGTTCATGCCTGTCTCGCACGGCGGACGCCGCTACTCCATTGAGCTCAACTGGAAGCGCCCCCCCTACAACGACCCGCGCCTACGCAAGGCGATTCACTTGGCGCTCAACCGGCAGGAGGTCGTGTCGCTCGGCTGGGCTGACGAAGGCGACCTGCTCGCGGGCGTACCGCCCAGCATGGGCGATTTCGCCTTGCCCGAGCAAGAACTGGAGAAGATGCCGGGCTACCGCGCGAACAAGGCCGAGGATCTGGCCGAGGCGAAGAAGCTCATGTCGGCGGGCGGATTCGACAACCTTGAGATCACCTGGCACGACACCAAGCTGGCGATTCCGTTGGGCGAGATTATCCCACCGCAACTGACGAAGATCGGCATCCGATCGAAGGTGGTGCAGGTGGAATACGGCGCGTACAAGACCGCCGAGAATAACCGTGAATACGCGGCGTTCATGGGCGGTTACACGGTCGATCCCGAGCCGGACGCCGTGCTTCGGCTGTACAGCCATTCTGCCGGAAGCCGCAACTACAACGACAACGCCGATCCGAGGCTCGACCAAATGATCGAGGCGCAGGCGCGCGAGGTGGACGAGAAGCGGCGCGCACAACTGGTACAAGAGGCGCAGCGCTACATGATTGAGACGAACCTGGAGCACCTGCTTGCCAACGGTCGGGCGTACAAGGCGGTACAGCCGCAAGTACGTGGGTTCGTGGCCCCGCCCTGGAGCGACAGCGACCGCCAGGATCTGACCCGTGCGTGGCTGGATAAGTAGATGCAACGCTACCTCGCCCAGCGGTTGCTGCTCATGGTTCCGACACTGCTGATCCTGACCACGGCGGTGTTCGCGTTGGTGCGGCTCGTGCCGGGAGACCCGGTCGCTATTTTGCTGTCCGAGCAGGCATTCTCGACCAAGTGGGATCAGGACCAGTTGCGCCGCGAACTCGGGTTGGATCGCTCCTTGCCGGCACAATATGTGACCGCGATGGGGCGGCTGGCGCGCGGCGACCTCGGCGTGTCGCTATACACGCGCGATGCGATCGGGCCGGCGATCGGCCGCCGGTTCAAGATCAGTGCGGAGATCGCGGTGCTGGCGATGATCGCATCGGTCATGCTCTCGATACCGGTGGGGGTGCTCGCCGCGGTGCGCGCCAACACGCCCACTGACTACCTGTTCCGGAGTGTGTCGATCATTGGACTCTCCGTGCCCAGCTTCTTCATGGGCACCGCAATCCTGGTGTACGGATCGATCTGGCTGAACTGGATTCCACCGGTGCGCTACATCCCCTTCACGCGGGATCCACTGGGGAACCTGGGCCAGTTCGCACTGCCCGCGCTGATCATCGGCGTCCACCTTGCCGCGATTCAGATGCGCATGATGCGGGCCGTGCTGCTCGAGGTGCTACGCCAGGACTACATGCGCACGGCCTACGCCAAAGGACTCGGCTTTCGCTCAATCATTGGTCGCCACGCGCTCCGCAACAGCCTACTGCCCGTGATCACGATCACCGGTCTACAGTTCGGCGCTCTGCTCGGCGGCACCGTGATCAGCGAGTCACTGTTCAACCTGCCCGGGCTGGGTTTGATGATGGTCGAGGCAGTTCGGCAGCGAGACTACCCGGTCATCCAAGCGGTCAATCTCGTCTTCGCCGGGATCGTGATCGTTACGAACCTAGTCGTGGACTTGAGCTACGCATTCGTGGATCCGCGAATCCGCTATCGGTAGATGGGGCACTGGTATGGTCTACGACGCGGAGAGACTGGAATTAACGGTCGTCCCAACGCGGCGCCGGTTTCGGACGAGCGTCACCGGCCGGTTGCTGCGTGAGATGCCGCTCGGGACGTTTGGCGCCGTGATCATCATCGTGTTATTCGCGGTGGCGATCCTGGGGCCACTGATCACGCCCTACCCGCCCAACCAGAACTCCACCGGCAAGCGGCTGAGCGCCCCAAGCGGCCGGCACCTCGCCGGCACGGATAACCTGGGGCGTGATGTCTTTAGTCGGGCGATTGCCGGCGCCCGCATCTCCGTGATCGTCGGGTTCGGCGCCATTGGTCTCGGCATGACTGCGGCGGCGGCGATCGGCGTGACCAGCGGCTACTTCGGCGGCAAGATCGACACGCTCGTTCAGCGATTCGTGGACGCCTACATGGCGTTTCCGAATCTGTTGTTGCTGATGACGATGGTGGCCGTGCTGGGACCGGGCGTCGGGCAATTGATCCTCGCGCTTGGATTTTCCACCGGCCTCGGAAGTTCACGCGTCCTACGCTCGGCAGCGCTATCTATCAAGGAGAACCAGTACGTCGAGGCGGCGCGCACGCTCGGGGCTGGCCACGGCCGGATCATTCTGCGCCATGTGCTGCCGAACATGTTCGCGCCGCTGATGGTGCTGGCGACCGCCGGATTGGGCAGCGTGATCCTCGCCGAAGCGTCGCTCAGCTTCCTGGGCTTCGGCGTGCCGCCACCCGACGCCTCGTGGGGCAACATGATGACCGGCTACGGGCGCTCGGTGTTGTACCTAGCGCCATGGATGATGCTCGCGCCCGGCATCGCCCTCAGTCTGAGCGTGTTCGGGTTCAACGTTCTTGGCGACGCCCTGCGCGACCTGCTCGACCCACGCTTGCGCGGACGGTAACGCTTATCCGATCCGCCCTCCGGTATCGGCCCACTGCCTCACATACCATCACTTGTTCCCGTTAATAATGTATCTGACAAGCTGTCAAGCGCTTGACCACTGCCCCCATGCGGTCTACAGTCGCGAATACTGTCGGGACGCCAGACCCGAAGCACGGACATGCGTCGTGTAAAAGCAGGCACGAATGACTCATGACCAAAACGTGTGGCCGCGTGGGGTTCGCGGTGCAGCGGAGGAGACGGCGTACCAAGTACTTCTTTCGGCGCTTGTTGATGACGTTCGTCACGCTGGTGCTCGTCACATTCGTGGTGTTTGGGCTGATGCGGCTGATCCCCGGCGATCCGGCGCAACTGGTGGGCGGGGAAGGTCAGCGCAGCGCCGAGCAACTGCGCGAAATTCGCCGGCAGCTTCGCCTCGACAAGCCGTGGTACACCGAGTACGCGCACTGGACCGGACGCTTACTGCGCGGCGACCTCGGCCGTTCGTTCTACACGAACAAGCCCGTGTCACAGACGTTGCGCCAAGCGCTGCCGGTCAGCATCGAGCTGGCAACGATGTCAATGCTCATCGCAACCGCGATCGCGGTGCCGTTCGGTGTGATCTCCGCGATGAAGCAGGAAACCTGGCTCGATTATGCCCTGCGATTCTTCAGCATCGCCTCACTATCCGTGCCCAACTTCTTCCTGGGTGTTCTGCTGATCGCCCTACCGGCG
>JBBQJF010000155.1:0-11211 GCA_038325665.1 Dehalococcoidia bacterium
GACCAGCGCGTACTCCACGACCACGCACGACGCCTTGCTCGGCCCCTTGTTCTCGACCGTGCCGGTGATGCGCCGGCCATCCCACGACGCCCGCGCTTCGAGGTTGACCGCACTCGCGCCCCCGCACGCAACAAGGCCACCGAGCCGGTGGCGTGCGCAACATCGTCGCTCCGCTCACACGATTGCACGCGCTGACTCATGCCCGTCGAGCGGCTCGTGGGTGGTGCGACCGCAATTTCAATGAGCACTCATGGCGGCGGCCGGCGTGGCAGCCTCCGCCGCCGGATCTGGCGCCTCCGCCGTCGAGACGGACCGTCGCAACGGACGCTCCTTCAGCAGCAACGTCAGCGCCAGCGTCGCGCACAGGATGACGAATGAACAGAGGAACACGAGGTGGATCGCGGCCGTGATCGCATCCCGCTGCGCCGCGCGGGCGTCTGCCAGCAGCGCGCCTCCACCCGGAAGCGCCAGCACCTCCGCCTGCACACGCTCGAACGTGCGCTCATCCAAGGCGATAGTCGGATCCTCGAACGTCGCGAGCGTCGCGGGCGCGATCACCGCCCGTGTCTCGGGCGCCACGTTCTCGCGGAATTGCCCCTGAAAGGTTGTCGTCAACAGCACACCAAAGACCGCCGTCCCAAGCACGCCGCCGATCTGCATGAAGAATTGCCGCGAGCTGGTCGCCACGCCCAGGTACCGATGGGGCACGGCATTCTGGATGACTACCCCCATCGTCGGCATGGACAGTCCACCTCCCAGGCCGAGCACGATGACGAACAGGCTCACATGCCACGTCGGCGTCCCCGGAGAGAGCGTCAGCATCAACCCGGTCGCGGTCAGGATCAGACTGACGCCGACCGTCGTTAACCACTTATACTTGCCCGTGCGCGATAGCACCTGGCCGCCGATGATGCTCATGGTGAGCATGCCCAAAGATTGTGGTGTCGTGACCAGGCCGGACGCCGTCGCCGAGGCGTCGAGCGCCACCTGCAGGAAGGTCGGCAGGTAGGGAATTGTGCCCATCATCGCGGTTCCGATGCTGAGTACGATCAGGTTGCCGACGAGGAACTCGCGATTGCGAAACAGGTGGAACGGGATGATCGGCTCCGGGTGGCGCTGCTCTTGGGCGACGAAGGCGATGAGCGCCACTGCCGATAGGGCGATGAGGCCGAGCGTGACAGGGCTTGTCCAGCCGTAGTCTTCCCCCGCCCAGGCCAGGGCGAGCAGGCCGCTAATCGTCGCGGTGGACAGGCACAGCGCCCCTATCACATCGATGCGCGGCCGGCGGTCGCTCCGCACCCATGGAAGGTTGTACCAGATGGCCGGCAACGCGATCGCTCCGACGGGTAGGTTGATGTAGAAGACCCAGCGCCAGCCGACAGTGTCGGTGAGCAGCCCACCCACGGTTGGCCCGAGAATGCTGGCAAGCGCGAAGGTGCCGGTGAACAGGCCGGTATACTTGCCGCGTTCGGCCGGCGAGAACAGGTCGCCAATCGTGGCGAAGACCGAGGAGAAGACGATACCACCACCCACTCCCTGGAGTCCCCGCAGCGCGATCAACGCGCCCATATTTGGCGCCGCCCCACAACCGGCCGACGCCACCAGAAAGGCCACCATCCCGCCCATCAGGAATAACTTGCGCCCGTAGATATCGGACAGCTTGCCGACCAGCGGCACGACCACCGTCGAGGCGAGCATGTATGTCGTGAAGACCCACGACAGCAGCTTGAAGCCGCCTAGGTCGGCGACGATTCTGGGTGCGGCAGTCGCCATGATGGTCTGGTCAAGCGCCCCCATGAACATCGCGGTCATGAGACTACCCAGCAGCAACCATTTCTGGCGTGAGTCGAGCGTCTCCGCGAGTGGCCGGGCAAGTGGTGAGTTCATGGTCATGTCCTCGAGTCGTCAGGAGGGATGCCCGCGTCACGGCGTTGCCGCGGGCGAGGCTCCAATTGGAGAGAGCGCATCGCTGGCCGCGCAACTCCGGCGGGGTTCTGCCGTGAGTCGGAGGCGAGGATCCCGACCCGGAGCGGGCGACGGTCACTAGCGCACGGGGCGTCGAAGGGGGCGAGACGGCCGTGTTTCGGGATTCCGCCTACCGTGTGGATCGAGACAGCATGGGTTCGGCCGAGCGCGACCGCGCCGGCTTGAAAAACTCATGAGGGAACACCCTTGGGAATCAGGCACGCTCGGCGAAAGACGTCGCATGCGGATTAGCGTAACTTAACGATACAGCAGAAGTGAATGATATCGCAAGCGCACGCGTATCTCCCTAGTCAGCGAATCCAGCGTCACGACGCTCACTCGCGGATACGACACCCGCCACGCACGCGGGCGACCTGGGCGGTCGCCCGCGTGCAGGGACATCGGTCGCTCGGGTGCGCGGGAAAATCAAACGCCTGGTATGCCGCCGTGCTACCCGCGCGGCAGGCCGAGGCCGCGGGTGGCGATGATGTTGCGCTGAATTTCGCTGGTGCCGCCGGCGATGGTCGCGGACACTGTTGTCATGTACGTCTGTTCGATCTTCGCGCGCAGCGTCCGCTCGGCCGCGGTGCGCATCAGACCGTCCGCGGCGAGCACGCTCATGCCCGTTCGCGCGACGCGCTGCGTCCACTCCGAACCGTACGCTTTCGACATCGACGCCTCATGGTTCGGTATCCGCTTCTGGCTGAGCAGCCACGCCACCCGGTACGCCAGCGTCCGGCCGACCTCATATTCGATTGCCCGGTCAGCCAGCGCGTGGCGCACGGGGTCGCTGCCGCCACGTTCACGAACGTGCTCCACCAGCGATCGGAACAGTCCCCCCGTGCCGGCGATGCGCTCAATGCCGGAGCGTTCGTAGTCGAGGTTCTCCGCCGTCACGTACCAACCCCGGTTCTCTTCGCCGACCAGATTCGTTCGCGGTACTCGCACGTTGTCGTAGAAGACTTCGTTGAAGCCGTGGCGGCCCGCCATATTGATCAGCGGCCGGATGGTGATCCCGGGCGACTTGAGGTCGACCAGGAGGATTGAGATGCCGCGATGTTTAGGCGCGTCCGGGTCGGTGCGGCATACCAGCCACACCCAATCGGCGAGGTGCGCGCTACTCGTCCAGATTTTCTGACCGTTCACCACGTAGTCGTCGCCGTCGCGGACCGCCCGCGTCTGCACATTCGCCAGGTCGGAGCCGGCGCCCGGCTCGGACATGCCGATGCAAAACGAGACGTCGGCGTTGACGATCTTGGGCAGAAATTCGCGCTTCTGTTCCTCGGTGCCTTGGCGGATCAGCGACGGACCCATCTGTCGCTCGGCGATAAAGTGATATCCCGTGGGCGCCGCGTGCGTCACCATCTCCTCGGTGAAGATCGTGCGCTCGATATGACCAAGCTCCTGCCCGCCGAATTCTTTCGGCCACGCGAGGCCGATCCAACCGCGGTCCGCGAGCAGCTTGCTGAACGGGCGCGAGTGGCCACCGGACTCGCCATCGTCGCGATCCGGCAGCTTGGGCAGTTCGGCGCCGAGGAAGTGGCGGACATCGTCGCGGAACGTTTCTTGTGAGGGCGTGAAGCGGAACTCCATACGGACCTCCCTGGGTGATGGGTGATGGGGGACGGTTCCCCTTTAGATGCCCGGTGGCGCCCCGGCGGGGCATGGATGACTCACTCGAAGCAACCAGCGGCGGCGAAGTCCGCGATCTCGTCATCGGTCATACCGAGGATGTCGGTGAGGATGTCGTGCGTGTGCTCACCAAAGAGCGGGGCCGGCGCCCACGGACCGGGATTTAGCCCCTCGATGCGGAACGACTGTCTGAGCACGGCGTGGTTCCCCAGTTCGGCGTGGTCGAGGCGCCGAAAGAACTGCCGGTACTGGAGTTGCGGATCCTCGAACAAATCTTGTGCACGGGCGACCACGCCCGCTGGTACGCCCGCCGCCTGCAAGCGCTCCGCCAGGGCAAACGGCTCCTCGCCGGCGGTCCAACTGCCAATCAGTGCATCCAACTCCGGTTCATGCCGCTTGCGCGCGGTAAAGGTGGCGAAGCGCGGGTCGCCCGCGGCGCCGGCGTGTCCGAGAACCGTACACAGCGCCGTCCAGCCGGCGTCGTCGGTCGAGGTGATCGCGATCCAGCGGTCATCGCCACGGCAGGGGTACACGTTATTCGGCACCGCGTAGTCCTCGATATTGCCGCGCCGGACGGCGAGGTGGTCATTGATTTGCAGGTCGAGTAGGAGCGGGGCGAGGAAGTGTATCGACGTCTCGAGCTGGGCGTGGTCGATGTACTGCCCTCTGCCGGTCACGTCCCGGACCTCAAGGGCGACCAGGATCGCGGAGAGCAGGTACGGCCAGCAGATAAAGTCGGTGTAGGCCGAGTATGGGCCGAGCGGTTCGCCCCCTTCAGGGCCAGTGAGGTCGTACCAGCCGCTCATCGCGCTGGCGATCTGTCCGAACCCACGGTGGCTCGCGTGCGGGCCGGTCTGTCCCTGGAGACAGTGACTCGCCATGATGATACGCGGGTTCCACGCGCTGAGGTGGTCGTAGTCAAGGCCCCACCGTGCCACCACGCCGGGAACGAATGCCTCGACGACAACATCGCTGCGCTCCACCAGCCGCCGCATGATCTGCTTGGAGCGCGGTTGCTGCATGTTGAGCTGCAGCGAGACTTTTCCCGCGTTGTAGGCGGCGAAGTACGCGGACCGGTTGATGCCCGCGACGTTGGCGGCGTAGGGCGTGGCCGCGCGCAGTCCGTCCGGATGGACGCTCGATTCGACTTTGATCACCCGCGCGCCGAAGTCGGCCAGGTGGCGGCCGGCCGTGGGACCCGCCAGGGTGGTTGAGAAGTCAATCACCTGGATGCCGGCCAGCGGCAGATCTGCATCGATCGGTGGAAGCGCCATGCATCCCTCTCAAATCGCGCCGGCGCTGCCGAGGGCGCTCAGCTCGCCGGCGCTCAACCCCAGTTCGTCGCCATAGACCATCTGGTTGTGTTCGCCCACCGCCGGCGGGCTGCCCGCCGGCTCCCAGCACGCATCGCTCAGGCGGATGGGCGGTCCGGGCACGCGGCCGGTGAGGCCATCGCCCAGACCCACCGTCCGCCACGCCGCGCGCGCGGCGAGTTGACGGTCGGAGGCCACGTCCTCCAGCGTCTGCACCGGCGCCAACATGACCCCGTGCGCGAGCGCCCAATCTAACAGCTCCGCCTTCGTCTTGGTAATAAAGAAGGCGGCGAACGCCTCGCCCATCGCCATCAGCGTTTCCGGCGCGACCGAGAGCAATTCCATTTCCTCCCAGACCTGTTCCTCCAGCCAGGAGGACGCCATGTCGTGGCCGGCCATCCACTGCACCAGCATCCGCATTCGGGGTCCGCTCACATGACCGGTCTGAAACACCCATACGATGTGGCCGTCCTTGCAGCGCCAGATGTTGCCCAACCGCACGACGCCGCCCATGTCGCGCATCGCGCCCTGTCGCCGCAGGTTAATCTTGTGGAGATCATAGAACTGATAGGTGTGCGTGAGCATCCATACACCCGTATCGCGCATCGCCTGGTCGATGTGCAAGCCGTGACCCGTCCGCCGCCGCTGCCGCAGCGCCAGCAATGTCGCCGCCACCGCCTGACCGCAGGCGTGCAGCCAGGACTGATACGGGGCCGATGGCTTGATCGGCGCACCGTCGGGCGGACCGGTCATGTTGAGATATCCGCCCATCGCGAACTGCACGAGGTCGGACCCGGCCCATGCCGCGTACGGCCCTGTTTGACCAAACGGCGTGATCGACGTAACGCAGAGTCCCGGATTTTCCGCGCGCAGCGCGTCGTGACCCAGGCCGAGTGCGTCAAGCGTCCCGGGAGGGAAGGATTCCACCAACACGTCCGCCGTTGCCGCCAGCCGCCGGATCAGGTCACACCCCTTCGTGGTGGCGAGATCGGCGGTGACAGAGCGCTTGCCCAGGCTGTAGGCGGACCAGTACAGCGAGACATCCGCGCCGGACAGCCCGCGGGCCAGGGGCGGCAGTGCGCGGGCCGGGTCGCCGCCGGGTGGCTCCACCTTGATGACATCGGCGCCTAGGTCCGCGAATGTCTTGCCGAACGGCAGCACCGGCGCGCCGGCCAGTTCGACCACACGATAGCCGCCGAGGGGTCGGCGGTTGATGTCACCGGAACGATCGGCGCTCACCGTGCTGGTCATCCATCAATCCTTTGCCACGTCGCCGACGGTGCGGGGCGCCCCCGACTACCACAATGCTGCCGAGGCGATACGAGCGCCCTCGGCCATCGCCTGCAGCTTGGCCCAGGCGATGGCCGGGTCTACCGTCGGGGTGGCCCGCGTGAACGTGCCGAACCCGCAGTCGGTGCCCGCGATCACGTTTTCCTTGCCCACGACATTCGCGTAGCGGACGAGCCGTTCGGCCACCAACTCGGGATGCTCGATGAAGTTCGTGGTCGAGTCGAGCACGCCCGGAATGATGACGAGGCCATCAGGCAGCTTCAAATCCTTGAACACCGCCCACTCGTGCGCGTGGCGTGGGTTGGCCCCCTCGAACGACACCGCGCCGCAACGGGCTTTGAGGGCCATGCCAAGAACGGTTCCGAGCGGCACATCCAGATGGTGCGGCCCCTCATAGTTGCCCCAGCACAGGTGCAGGCGCATGCGATCCGGGGCAATGTCCCGCACGGCGTAGTTCAGCGCCTCAACATGCAACTCGGCCACGGTGAGGAACTCCGGCAGAGTCTGATCGGCAAAGCGGCTATGCCGGGCCATCGCCAGATTCGGGGAATCGAGTTGCAGGACGAACCCCGCCTGAACGATCGCCCGGTACTCGTCCCGCATCACCTCGGCCAAGGCATAGACGAACTTCTCTTCGCTGCCGTAGTAGTGGTCACCGAGGAAGTGGGCCACGACCCCCGGCGTCGCGGCCGACATGAACACCTCTTCCTGGTTGACGCCCTGTACCGCGGCGGTGAGGTTCCCGATGTCCCGGTCCACCTCGGCGAAGTTTTTCCAGGCGATGGGACCGGTGCAGGTGGGCCGCCGCACGTCGAGCGGGAGCTGGCGTCGTGCCGCCCACTCGGGGAAGTCGCGGGCCTCACCGCGCGGCGTGCGGGCGGTTTCCTCGCCGTCAAAGCCCGTCAGACGCTCCTTGACATACGTGGCGTAGCCGATCTTGCCCATCTCGCCGTCGTTGAGCACATCGATGCCAGTGTCGGCCTGCCGGCGCACGACCTCCTGGACCGCCGTGCGCACGCGCTCGTCCAGGGCGGTCTGGTCCGGCAAGGCTCCTGTATCCTTGGCCTGCAAAAGTGGCACGAGATCCTCGGGGCGGGGCAGGCTGCCGGTGTGTGTGGTGAGGATACGCTCGGTGCTGCGCTTCATCACTCGATCACTCCTCTCGATGCCCGCGCGGTCCCACCCGCGAGCGCGGCGACCGGATCGGCGCTCCACGGGCCGGCGTGCGCGTGCGGCCGGGATCAGCGCCAGGAGATCCCGGCCGCGGGGGTCGCGAGTCTGCTCCTTGATTGGCGATCGGGCGATTCATCTTGGACGAGGCTCCGCTCCGAACCGCGGTTAATGGATGGTATATCCACCGTCGGCGACGAGGGTGTGTCCCGTGATGAACGACGCCGCCGGAGAGGCGAGAAACATGATCACCGCCGCTATCTCCTCCGGCCGGCCGAACCGCCCCATCGGCACATTCGCGCGCAGCCGCTCGCGCTCCTCCGGCCAGCGGTCGAGCGATGCGAGCAGCGGCGTGTCGATCGGTCCCGGCGCCACGGCGTTCACCAAGATACCCGACTCTACCCACTCCAGCGCCAGCGCCCGTGTCAACTGAATCACCGCGCCCTTGCTCGTGACATAGGCGACGCGCCCGGGAGCGGCCACCAACCCGAGCTGCGACGCCAGGTTAATGATGCGCCCCGATCCTTGCTCCGCCATCACCCGCGCCGCCGCCCGCGCTGCCAGAAACACTCCGCGCAGATTGATATCCAACACCCGGTCCCAGCCGTCCGGCTCGACCTCGATTGCCGCACCAATCGCGCGAACGGCGCCGTTGTTGATCAGCACGTCTAGCCCACCGAGCCGCTCGGTCGCGGACGCGACACCGGCGCTGATCGCGTCCGGGTCGGCGAGGTCGATGCGATCAGGCCACACGTCCGCGCCCGCGGCCCGTAACTCGGTGACGAGCGCGGCCAAGCCCTCGCCGTCTACATCCGACACGGCGAGCCGCGCGCCCGCCTCCGCGAACAGTCGCGCCGTCGCCCGGCCGATACCGCCGGCCGCGCCCGTGAGCATGACGCGTTGCCCGGATATGCTGAATACGTCCCGTGAATCGGTACTTGTCATGTCGCACATCCGCGGCCGCCGCCGGCGCGAGCCAGAGTCACGGTAGGCGCGCGGCCACGGTGGGTCAAGTCGCCCGCGGCAGTGTCATCGGTCCATGCGCGGGACAGGACGAGATCAGCCGGCCCAATGGTGATCGACCATGCCGGTGCTCTGCATGAACGCGTGGCAGATGGCCGGTCCGCTGTGGGTGACGTCACGCCACGTCAGATCGGCGGACCGCGCCCATGACCGTGAGGCGGTTCCGCCCCCGGCAGCAACCCACGCGGCGATCCGTGCAATCGGCGGCGCTACGCCACGTACATGGGCACGGCGACCACGGATTCGAGATGGCCGCCGCGAACGCGGATGGTTCGCGTTATCCGCAGGTCGTCGACATGCTCGAACGCCGTGAATCCGGACACCGGATGAGCGGATCCTTCGACACCGGACCACGATATCGATTGGCCGTGGGTAAGACCGCTAATCTCAACCAGCGGCTCATCGAGCCGGACAAAGCCGGAAATCTGGTACATACCTGGCTGACGGATGGTCAAACGCGTGCCGTCCGGCACGGATGTCAGCTCAATGTCGCGCATCCGCTCGGTCAGCGATGCGTCGGAGCGGTTCGCGGCGGTATCAGACAGCGCCTTAAGGGCGCCGCCGACAGCAACAAGGCCGCTCAGGGTAAGGAACACACGGCGATTCATGATTACTCCCGATATTAGTTCGACAGCGCTCCGCGGGGAGCGGTGGGTGTTGCAGCCCGATCACGCGGAGCGACACCCTCTCGGTGCTGTTCTACCATACGTGCGGCGAACCGCCAATGTTTTCGCCCGGACACGAATCCGCGAACCCCGCTTCGCGACGTTCATCCGTGTCCATATAATGCGGAGCTGGACGCGCGGATTCAGGCCGGAACTCGACGCCTTAAATGGTAATGGAGGGGAGTATGTGGAACACGTTCAGCACGGACACCGAGGGTGGTATGGTCGCGGGGGTATCGACGATCGTCGGTGGTGGGAAGGACACGATCCATGCCTACATCGCCCGACCGGACGGCCCCGGTCCCTACCCGGGCGTCGTGCTGGTGCACCATGCGTCAGGTTGGGATGAGTTCTATCGAGAGTTTGCCCGTCGCTTCGCGGAGCACGGCTTCATCGCGATCTGCCCGGACCTGTACGAGCGATACGGCCACGGCACACCGGACGACGTTGCCGCCCTGGTGCGCGGCGACGGCGGCGTCGCCGATGATTCGGTGGTCGCCGACTCCGCCGCCGCCATGGCATGGGTCAAGGCGCATCCCACCAGCAACGGTAAGGTCGGGGTCATCGGCACCTGCTCGGGTGGTCGACACGCGGTGCTGGTCGCGTCCCGCGTCCAGGGCTTTCATGCCGTGGCGGACCTGTGGGGGGGTGGGGTCGTTGCCGCGCCGGAGCAGCTCAACGCGAAGCGGCCGGTGGCGCCGATTGACCTCACACCTGACTTGAACGCGCCGATCATCGGTTTGTTCGGCAACGATGACCAAGGACCAAGCCCCGCGCAAGTGAATCAGCACGAAGAGGCACTGAAGGCGAACGGCAAGACCTACATGTTCCATCGCTACGATGGCGCCGGCCATGGATTCTTCTACTATCACGCGCCAGCCTACCGGCAGCAGCAGGCGATGGACGGTTGGAACAAGGTCGAGGACTTTTTCAACCAGTATCTGCGTTAGCGCCGGCGGGCGCTCGAAAGGAGACATCGCTGGATGTGTACGATGATCGCGTCAAAAACCCCAGTCATCGGGGGCGCGAAAGGCGCTCAAGGATGGTTCCCGGTGAGCCAGGCGATCGTGGGGTATGACCACACGGCGTACATGCAAAATGAGCACGCGTTGCTGCTCGACTTCGTGAACCCCGATCTTCATCCGATCGCACGAGTAGCCGTGGAACTCGACATCGCCTCCGGTAAGGCCCTCATTGCTCAGATTCAGGCCGCCATCGACGCGGCCGAGCGCAGCGGCATCACCGAATAGGACCGAGCGGGCGACGGTCGCGTCCGCGACCGTCGCTCATACGTACATCCGGTCAACCAGTCAACCAGATAGGTGACACTGCGTACCGCCAGTCCCTGGCGGGCGCTTTCGCCACGAGGGGCCGTCGCGCCGGCCTGACCGGTCTGATGATCGATGACCGCATCCGCATCCCACAAGTATCTCATCGGACAGTTGCGCGACGGTGATCCGTCTGGGCCTCGACCAGTGCCCATGTGAGCTGGTCCGCGTCCACGAAGTACCGTCACGCGCCAGAGGCGTACGCACGGGCATCTGCCCGCCTCGTCACGGGGCGATGGACTGGGTTCTACGACGGTCACACCGGCGCTCCAGATCGAGTGGCTCCGTGCGGCCGTCTTGGAACGTAGCCCGCGCTTCCTCGATCAGCCAGTCAAGCTGGTCCAAGGTCACGGCAATCTCGCGGTCGAAGGTATCATCCGCGGTCAGCTCGGCGATGATGCGCGCTGCCAGCTCATCCTGTTCGTCGTCGGGCAGCGTGCGTGCGAGGGTAAACGCTTCCTCCAGCAGCCAGGTCATTCGCCGCTAGCCTTCCCTGCCACGAGGCATACGTATCATCGTCGTGGCTCGATGATCGGATGCGGCTGGCTCGTGCCGGGAGGTGGCCTCGCGGCACACAACCCACCCAAACTAGCAGACGTGAAGCCGCGGCGTTAGGATGGTGTCTTGGCTGGCGGCGGCAACAAGGCCCGCGACGGCGCTCTAACTAACTCCGCGTTACAATACATCGAGCGCCTTTAAGAGGGTGTTTGGAAAAATAGCAGGCGATTCGGTACGCTGGGAGCATGAGCCGAACGAAGACGTATCCGAGCGACCTGACGGACGAGGAATGGGAGCTGCTGGGGCCGCGCCTGGAGTGGCCGCGCC
>JBBQJF010000156.1:0-11211 GCA_038325665.1 Dehalococcoidia bacterium
GCCGGGCGTCGGTCAGCCAGTCGAACAGGCCACCCGCGCCCCGGCCCTCGACCCACAGCAGCAACACGATACCGATGATGAGCAACAGCAACATGACCACCGCCAGCCGTACTACACGGCTGATCGCGGTGTCGCCCACCCGTTTGATCGCATCGGCCGTGGGTTCGATGTCGCTGCCATTCGCGCTTGACCCACGTTCGGCCGGGGTTCGAAGGAGCGCGAGACCCGGCGCGAGCACCAGCGGCACGAATAGCAGCGTGCCCGTCAACGTCACCGCGCCGAGCACGATCAGCCAGCGGGCAATCACCCCTATCGCGCCGCCGGATGAGGCGCTGGTCACGGCCCCGGCCGTGGACGCACCGGCCAGATCGGGAGCGCCCGCGTTTCCCACCGTGAATGGGACGAGTCCGCGGGTGGTGTGTCCGTCCACCGCCGAGGTCACCTTCCATTGCACCGTGTACACGCCTTGGGACAACTCCGGATTGAGCGAGACGGCCACGGCATCGTTGGCGCCTGGTATCAACGCGGCGTCCGCCCGGTCAACCTGGCCCCGCTGGGCGTCGAGCACGAGCACCTCGATCGAACGCGCCTCGACCGCCTCGGAGAAGGTCAGCCGTACCCGCTCGGGTGGCCGGGACAGCACCGCTTGAGCGGGCGGGTCGGACTGCGCGAGGTTCGCGTGCGCGGACGCGGGACCCGGTCGTAACGCACCAAGCACCAGCAAAAAGAAGAGCAGCGGCACGGCGCGGAGCCAACCCCCAGTTTGTGATGATCTCGTCATTGGAGCCTCAAATCCTTGACGCCTTAGTCTGGCGAGGAAGCGTTTGGTGGGAACGGTGCGCCGGCGGCCGGCCGACCAGCATCCTCGCGCCGGAACCAGAATCGATAGGCTATCAGCGGAATCAGCAGTATCAGCGCCGCGCCGGCCAGCGTGGCTGTGAACCTGTCGGGTTCACCGCCGAATGTAACCGCGGGATGCAACACTTCGACGGTTCCGAGCGGCCCCTGCACCGTGATCCGCACCCTCCACCCGCTGTCCTGTGGCCGGTCATACCGCGCTTCGAAGCCGTCGCGTGTCGGTCGTGCAACAAATGGCCCGAGGGTCTGACCCTGGTTATCATCAAGCCATAGCACCACGCGCGTATCCAACACGGCCGCGCCGGTGATCGCATCGGTCACGGTGATCGTCTCGTCGAGTTTGCCGGCGACGCGCGAGACGACCGCCTCGATGCGATACGGCCCGGACACCGTGCGCGGGGCAAGCCGGCCGCCATGGGCGCCGGTGTCCGCCGCCGGCCACATCACGGCCGTGATAGCGGCGATGAGCGCGAAGCCAAAGCGGCCAGCAGCACTCGCCCGGGTGCGCCGCCGGCCCCGGCGGCGCACCGTCCGGTTCAAGGGCAGCTTAGCGGCCGGTGCCCGTGCTGCCCGCGGCGCGGGGTCGTTAGACCGGCTCACGGCCGGGTCGCCCCCCTGTATCCGCACCTTTGCGCCGCGTGGCGAGCGCGTAGCCGGCCAGCGCCAGGCCGAGCACACCGGTGAGCACGCCGGCGATGCCGAACCCGATGGCCGTGGAACGGGCGCTGTCGGCACGGTCGAGTGCGCGCTGCACGTCGTCGGCGCTTGCCAGGGACGCGCTCGCGGACGCGGCCTCGGCGGGCGTGCCTGGACGCTGAATCTGCTGGACCAGTTCCGCGATGCTCGGCTGCTTGACCGGGAACTGCAACTCGCTCTTTGACTGTACATCGTTGAACCGGCCCGGTCCGGACTCGAATCGCTCGTCGATCGCCGTGCCGTCGATCGTGCCCGTAAAGCGGAATACCCAGGTACCAACGCGCGTCGGGATCAAGTCCGTGATGTAGGCGCCCTTTTGACCGAAGCGGGCGCGCAACTCCACGGTCTTCGTTTGCCCGCCGGCAACGACATCTGCCTTGAGGGTTTTCTCCACGCCCTCGACCGGCTCTTTCGATTGCGCGTTGGTCACGGCGAGGCTAATGCCGTTTGGCTCCTCCAAATACGCCGGTTCGTTGATGAATCCGACGACGAAATTGTACTTACCTGCCACGGTACGCTGTTCGTGCGCCGAGGCGTCGGCCGCGCCGGATATCAACAGCAATGCGAGCGCCAGTGTGGCGGCGCCGAGCGATAACAGCGTGCGTTTCATGGAACATTCCTCCATACGCCGGTGGCCTGCCCGCGAGTACAGGCGGAACGGCCGGGCAATACGCTGGAGTCGAATCCAGCCCCGAACATCTGGTCACGCCTTGGAGGCTTCTCAGCGCGGTGGTTCGGCAGGAGGAGGGAGTGCGCGGCTCGGCGGATTACCGAAGGCCGGCGCGCCTTGACCCCAGCAGGATGAGTGAAGCGTGGGCGCCGTGGTCCAAGTGGTCGAAATCATGGCGCCGGCCAGTGACGCCGCCGCCGCGACCTCATCCGGACCCGGTCCTGGTTCGACGTGGGCCGGACTGTCATGGCAGTGCGCGTGAACGAATGGCGCGGGCGCGCCGTACTGGCTCACATAGTCAGCCTCGCCGGGCAGGCCGTGCAGGTGCAGCGCCAACAGATGCGCGACCGTCGCTGCATCCACCACCTGGACACCGGCGCGACCGGTCATGCTCGGCAGCAGCAGCGCTACCGCGAGGGCGACCAACACCAACCGGCGCAGCCTGACCAGCGGGGTACCGTTCGCGACTGTCAAGTTTGTCATGCCAGGTCCCGCCGCGCACGCCCAAACGCCGGGGTTGATCGCACGGCTTCCTCATCCCTTATACCGCTCGCCAGGAGGCAAGGCAAGGAGTGAACGCGTCACGATTTGGTGGATGCGCGCCAACGTGAAGGCAATACGTGTCTGTCGGGCAGATCGGACGGCCGTGGCCGCACGTCATTTGTCGCGGGAGGCACAGCGCGATGGCTGGAGCAGTGAAGCCGATGCCCGCTGGCTACCCAACCCTCGCTCACCATCTCATTCCACGCGATTGGGCGGCCGCCATAGCGTTCTACGAGGGGGAGTTTGTCGCCCATGAGCGCGTGCGTGTACCCGGACCAGATGGCACAATCGGGCACGCCGAACTCGGCAGCGGTCGCGATCACCTGTGTCTTCAGACCAGCGGATGGTTCAAGGCGGACGTGTCCGCGTGGGACCGAACGGGCTCCCTGCCACCGCGCTAGGAGAAGCCGTCCATCGACTCATCCCAGCCGGGCACGAACTTACGCCAGCCGTGACGCGAGCCGAGATACTGGTAGAACGTGTAGTAGTGGCTGACGTGCGGTCGCTTCGGCTCATGCAAGAGGTGCATCCGCGCCTCAGATGGAGTGCGACCGGCTTTGCGATGGTTACACCCCTTACACGCCGCGACTAGATTCTCCCAGGTGTGCTTGCCGCCGCGATGACGCGGCATGACATGATCGAGGGTCAGGTCGCGTCCTTGCCGGCCACAGTACTGGCAGGTGTGACGATCGCGCTGGAACACCTCACGGCGCGTGAGCCGCACCTGGGGGCGGGGCCGGCGGATGAGATAGATCATCCGGATCACCGACGGCATGGGAAACGTGAACGAGGCGCTACGCAGCGCCCCGTCACCATGTTCCAACACTTCCGCCTTCCCCCGGTCGAGCAGGATGAAGGCGCGTCGTGCATTGCAGACGTTTAACGGCTCATAGTTTTGATTGAGAACAAGTACAGCAGGCTCCATGCGGCCGGTCCACCTGATTGACTCCCAACCCGGCGTTCCATCCGGGCACGTTCGCGACCTTGCGCCTTCATGATAGCAGATAGGGTAGGAGGCACAGTCCCCGCTCCGACGACCGGTTCGGCTCGGCGCGGGCGCGAGCGCGCATCCAAAATCTGGACCCGTGCCAGCTCCGTATGCCACGCCCGGCATCCACCAGAGGCGCTCTAATATGGATTGCTCGTGCCTCCCGCGGCGACCGGCGCCGCTTGCGCGTCGCCCAGCAGTCCGCCCAGTTCTTTGAGGTGGGCTTGGACGCCACGGGTGAGCGAGGCGCCGTCGGTGGTCAGGGTCACCATCTGAAACCCTTCTTGCACTTTCTTGGCGGAGAAGGCGGCGCCGCCCGTGTGGATGCCGGCGACCACGCTGTGCGTCTTGCAGGCGGCCAGGATGCGCGCGATGGTTTCGACATGCAGCGGGACATCCGAGTCCATCCGCGGCGGCAAACCGAGCGCGAACGACAGGTCTGACGGGCCGATGTAGATCGCGTCGACGCCCGGGACGGAGAGAATATCGTCGAGGTTGTCGATTGCCTGGCGGGTTTCAATCATCGGAATGCAGGCAATCTCACGGTTCGCGTTCGCCACATAATCGCCGCCGGCGTACAGGATCGCGCGGTTCGCGCCGTTCGAACGGATGCCGTCGGGCGGATATCGACAGGCGGCGACGGCCTGCTCCGCGTCGGCGCGGGTGTTGATCAGCGGCACGACCACACCGTAGGCGCCGGCGTCGAGCACCTTCATGATGCTCGCCGGATCGTTCCAGGGGACGCGCACGAACGGCACGGTGTTGGTCGTACAGATCGCCGTGAACATGTGAACCGCGTCGGAGTAGTCAATCATACCGTGCTGCATGTCGACACACAGCCAGTCGAACCCCTGGTGGGCCATCATCTCGGCGGTATAGGTGCTTGGGATCGAAAGCCAGGCGCCGACCGTCGCCTTGCCCTCGCGCCACTTCGCCTTCACGGTGTTCTCGCGCATCAGTCTCCTCCGGCGGCGCCGGACGCGCCGATTTCGCCCGGAGTGTAACCTGATGGCGCATTAGCGGGTAGCGGCAGACTCGTGCCGTTACTGGGCGGGCGCGCGGGCGGGCGACGCGGGCCGGTCGCTCGGCTCACCCGGTAGGTGTTATCCGATGACGCGGGGGAGTCGCGCGCACCATGTGGCACCTCAAATGACATGCCGTGCGCGACTATCTGGTCAATTCATCACCTTAAGTTCACTCGACGACGCTCCGGTCGGTGGACCGGTCCAGGGATACACCCGCTCAGATGTGCCTCGGTCAGCCAGCGCGCCTGTGCAATCGTGTCGAGTATCACATCCGGTGGCGAGGGGATGTCGTCCGTGGGCCGCGCCGCATAAGCGCCTTGTCGCAGCCACACGGTTGTGACGCCGGCGCCCATGCGTTGTTTTACCTCGGCCAGCAGCGCGCGCTTGTCGTCAAAGAAGGCGTAATGCGCCGCCGGGTAATGATGGCGAACGGCATCGAGATGTCGTTCTTTGTGGGAGAAAATCAGGATGTTGCTTTGAACGGCGCGGGCGATGCCCGAGTCGGCGGCCTTCTTGAGTTGGAACCACGGGTCGCCGTCGGAAAGTAGCACCAACGGGCCGAAGCGCCGTAGATGCCGGAGTGCCGGCAGGGCGCCGCGAAATAGCCGCTGGCGAAAGCGGTAGCGCATGAGGAAATCGGTACCCCGCGAGTAGACGTGTGTGCGCGGCGCCTCGTGGTGCAGGCGCTCCAACGCCGCCGGAAAGCTCACCACCCCCAGATCCCGTCGCACGTCCTCGTACAGCTCCCAGAATCGACCGCGGAGGGCGTCGCCGAAGGTACCGGCGAGGTAGGCGTCGAAGTCCGCTTTGACCCCGTCGCTGTCGATCAGGGTGTTATCGAGATCGAGCAGGATCACCAGCGGCGTGTCACCGGCCACGGTCGGACTCCCTGCATGGGCATTGAGCGCTGCCGATCGGTTGGACCGGTCCACGGTGTCTGTCGGTGGCCGCCGTGATCGTTCGAGCATGTGGTCGAGCGTCACGGCCGCGGGCCTGACGGTGCGGCGGCGGATCGCCCGCACGACTACCCGCCAATTCCGGCGAACAAGTCATCCTCGTGATTGGGCGCCGCCACACGGCTCTCTATGCGGCGAAAGTGCTCGACACCCCACACCTCGCGCCAGACGCTCTCGGGCATGCGCATGAAGAAGCCGTCCGCTCCCATCTGGGTGCGGTGGGCGGCGAGCGCGGCGCGCTTGACCGCGACCACACTCGACACGTCCACCGCCGTTGTCACGAGTTCGTCGGCCACCGCGATGTCCCAGTCGCCGCTCTCCTCGTCATCGGGCATGGCGTCCGCGATGCCGGCCTCGCGCATCAACCGGCGCATCTGCTCGAAGCGAGTTCGCGGCCAGGCGGAGTAGTACAACTTGCGCGGACTCCACGGCGCGTCGCCATGCTCCGGATAGCGCGCCTGATCACCGGCGGCGTGAAAGGCGGCGACGGCGACGCGGTGGGCGTTGATGTGATCCGGGTGCCCGTAGTCGCCGCGTTCGTTGTAGGTCACGATCACGTCGGGACGCACGCGCCGGACGATGGCGACGACCTTGCCTATCGCGTCGTCCATATCAGCCTGCCAGAAGCAGGCCGGATTGGCGTTGTCGTCGGTATCCATCATGCCCGAATCGCGATAACCCAGTGAGAACCGTTCGGTGACACCGAGGATGCGGCATGCCTCCGCGAGTTCATGCGCGCGCACCTCCGCCAGGTTGTCGGGCGTCGCGAGCGCGGGGTCGCTGATTTCGCCCACCTCACCGCCGGTGCAGGTCACGAGCACGACGCGCACGCCCTCGGCCGCGTAGCGCGCCAGAATGCCGCCGGTGGTGATGCATTCGTCGTCGGGGTGGGCATGAACGGCCATCAAGGTGCGTGGCATTGATGTCTCCGGTGAAAGTCCCTAACCCCTGGCGCACCAGGGCAGGCATGCAAGCAACGCGAGAGTATCGG
Organism: Dehalococcoidia bacterium; assembly: GCA_038325665.1. Lineage (GTDB taxonomy): Bacteria > Chloroflexota > Dehalococcoidia > CAUJGQ01 > CAUJGQ01 > CAUJGQ01. Next base: position 6,728 of record JBBQJF010000156.1, read on the forward strand.
ACGCGGTGTCCCGTGAATCGTCATCCCCTCCCGTGCATACCTGTCCTGCCACAGCCGCGGGAGAGGGTGCGACCTCGGGGTCCTGAAAGACGCCTATGTACTCGATTCCTGTCAGGGGCCTGTCGGGTGAGCGGACGCGCCGCGATCTGCTGGCGGGGCGTGGGTGGGACGCCAACTCCGAACGTGGGCGACCCTGGACTCATTGCGGCCGGTACTCGCGCGGTCCGCTGGGCGGGATGAAATCGGTCAGGGGCGGCGGCGATGGCGGCGGCTGAGTCACCGGTGTGACGGGACTGCCAACGCGCACGATCGCATCGCGCAGTGGTTCGGCGGCGCGAATGCGCCCGAGCGCACGGGGCTTGTTGCCGGTGTGTAGGGTGACGTGGTGGGTGCCGCGCCGCCGGTCCCAATCGTCCTGGACCAACTCAACACCCTCCAACCCGCCCAAGGATATCTCTTCGATGCGGGGGGATGCGCGGAGCGAGCCGCGCCGTCGCCAGATTAATAGACGCTGATCGGTCATCCCAACCCACTCGCGCGGTCGATGCCAGCGGCGCAGTGGATAGCGGGCGAGCACGATCAGCAGCAGGGGCGGCAGCACCAGCCCTAGCAGCTTTGGCACGGTACCGTCGAGCTGCAAGAACAGCACGACTCCGATGATCGGGCTGAACAATGCCAGCATTTCAGCGGGCATCGCCAGCGGCCCGGTGGTCGAGCCAAGTTCAGTCTCGCCGGCCGCTAGTAGACGCTCCCCACGCGGCAGCAGCCCAGTGAACGGTTCACGCATGGAGGTAGGGTACCGGGTGAGGGCGCATGGAGAAAGGGGAGGACGGTTCGGATGCGCGCCCGGCCGGTTGCCGGCTACCCGCGTCGCCGGTGAACGCCGTCCCACTGACACGCCGCCAGGAAGAGCCGTCTTTTGCGACGTGTCTTGTGCGGGCAACGACGCGTCGGTAACCCATCGCGGGTTGCTGACCGCCAAGAACACGGTCCTCGTGAGCGGTGGTGGCGAACACCAGGCCGCCCCGCGCCCGCGCCGTGGCGCGTCGTGAGGGGACTGATCATGCGCTGCCGGCGGCCGGGCCGGGGCGTTGCGTCCGGAGGTTCGCGCGGCGAGCCTCGTTCTAGTCCCGGTCTGCTACCAGGCATGACGCGATCTCGCGTCGCAGTCCGCCCGGCATCGCGCGGCTCGGCAGCCCGGTCTCACGGGTGAAGCAGCGCAGGCAGATGCAGCGCGGACGCGAGGCAAGCAAGACAGCCGCGTCGTCAAGCTCGACGGAAAAGTTGCAGAGAATACAGGTAACCATGGTACGGCCCTCGTACGGTGTTACCTTCGATAACTCCCCCGCGCGCCAAACGTTAATCACATTTCCCTGACAGTCCCATTTTCACAGAGCATGAGTGTTGGGATTTGGAGGGACGGCCCCGCATTGCATGCCCGGTGGCGCCCCGGCGGAGCATGGGCGACTCCCTTGAAAGCAATGGACGGCGGCGGGGAACAGATGACCGACCGGGGGCGGGTGGGATGCGCCATGCGCGCCGTCCCCACCGGCTCCGGTCGTCTATCTCCCGCCGCCCGCGCGGACTTGCCCGCGACTCACGCCGGCGTGAACATGGGCAGCGAGACCTCGGAGTCGGGCTGATCCTCCCACTGCACCTTGACGCGCATCCCGATTTTGATGTCTTTGGTCGGATCGTTGACTCCGACGATGTTCGACATAACGCGGAACCCTTCATCGAGGTCAACATAGGCGAGCGCGTATGCGCCGAGGTCTTTGAACGATGGATTGCGGTTCTGACGAATCACGCTGTACGAGTACACCGTGCCCTCGCCCTTGGCCGTATGCCAGGTTTGGCTGGTGGAGCCGCATTTCGGGCAATGGCGGCGCGGATAGAAGATGATGTTGCTGCAGTCGTCGCAGGTCGGATAGGTCAACTCGTGGCGCTTGGTCGCCTCCCAGAACGGTTCGGTGTCCGGCTCGGGGAAACGCGGCAGCGGTCGTGGCATGGTTGAGTTCTCCTTCTCCCGGTCCCCTACCTAATCACGGGCGAGAATGACGGTGCCCGCCGCGTGGCGGGTGCCGAGCATACCGCCATTGCCGTGAGCCACGGCGAGACGCGCATTTTGCTTCTGCGAGGTTGATTCACCACGGAGCTGGCGCGCGGCCTCGAGCAGCAGGAAGATGCCGCGCATGCCGGGGTGATTGGACGATAGCCCACCGCCGTCAGTGTTGAGCGCCATACCGGGGGTGTCGAAGCGCAGCCGGCCACCCTGCACGAACGCTCCGCCCTCACCCTTCTTGCAGAAGCCAAGGTCTTCGAGAATCGTCAGTACCGTGATCGTGAACGAGTCGTAGATCATGACGCTGTCTAGCTCGTCCGGACGCACGCCCGCCTCGGCGAACGCGGGCGGACCGGACTGCACCGCCGCGCTGGAGGTGATATCGCGGTCATTCTCCGGGTAGCGGGTCGCCTCGCCGGCGCCGATCAGCCAGACCGGCGGCTTCTTGCATCCGCGGGCCACATCGGCGGAGGCGATCACCACCGCGCCGCCGCCGTCCGACACCATGCAGCAGTCAAGCAGGTGGAGCGGGTCGGCGATGACGCGCGACTCGACCACATCTTGAACCGTAATCTCGCCCGTGCCGACGAAACCGAGATCCTCCATCGCCTTCACGGCTTCAGGATTGCGTACGGCATGGGCGCGGGTGGCGACCGAGATTTCGGCAAGCTGCTCGGGCGTCGTGCCATATTGATGCATATGGCGGTGCGCGACCAGCGCGTAGTTCGAGATTAGCGTCTGGCCCCACGGATCTTCCATGTTGCCGACGGCGTTGGGCGCGCCCTGGCCGGTGCCGCCTCCGGTGCCGATCGCCCGTGCATCGGAGTGGGCGGTGGAGCCGTAGCTGAGCAGCGCCACCTTGCACTTGCCGGCGGCGATGTCGCGCATCGCGTGCGCCGCCTGATATTCGTACGAGCTACCACCGGTCGCGGTCGTGTCGATCACGTTGGGGTAGAAGCCGAAGTACTCGGCCAGGTTTAACCCGGCCATCGTGCCGCCATCACTGGCGTCGTAGATGCCGTCAACGTCGCTCCATTTCAGCCCGGCGTCTTCGAGCGCCTTGCGAGCGCTCTCCGCTTTGATCCGCAGCGCGGTCATGCCCGGCTCCACCTTGCGAAGCGGATACTCGTAAATGCCGACGATTGCCGCGTCCCGCTTTTGTGAGGCCATCGCGCACTCCTCTCGCACCATGCTCGGTGCGTAGCGATGCTGCCACGTTCCGGCGGGAGCGTCAACGCATGGCACGGTTGGCTGAAACGCGGACGGCCGCCCGCCCGCCTCCTCGCCTATCTCGCGCATCTTCGGACCCCTCGTTCGGTGACCGCGCGGACGCGGGCGACTCGCCGGGTCGCCTCTACGGAGGACTATCAGGTATGCCCGGACACGGACGCCCCGGTCGGTCGCCCGCGTCCCGTAAGGCTCACGAGCGGGCGGCAGGCTTCGGGACGGAAACGGCTAAACTGACCACTGAGCGCTGACGGCTTATGAGGAGGGCCACGAATGGGGACGCTCGACGGCAAGGTCGCGGTCATTACCGGCGGGGCGAGCGGCATCGGTGAGGCGACGGTGCGGCGGTTCGTGGCCGAGGGCGCGCGGGTGGTGATCGCTGATATTCAGGATGAGCGCGGCGCGGCGCTGTCCGCCTCGCTGGGCGACGGCGCGGTGTACCAGCGAACCGATGTCAGCCGGGAGGATGAGATCGAGGCCGCGGTGCAGCGTGCGCTCGACCAGTTCGGCCGCCTGGACTGCATGTTCAATAATGCCGGCTTCGGCGGAACCCGAGGGCCGATCGCCGCTATACCGGTCGATGAGTTCGACCACACCATGGCCGTGTTGTTTCGCGGCGTCTTTCTCGGAATGAAGTACGCGGCGCCGGTGATGACCGGTCAAGGGTCGGGCAGCATCATCAGCACGGCAAGCGTCGCGGGACTTCAGGCGGGCCGCGGGCCGCATATCTACTCCGCGGCCAAGGCCGCGATCATCCACCTGACGCGCTCGGTGGCGATGGAGTTGGGTGAGAGCGGAGTGCGCGTGAACTGCATTTGTCCCGGCGGCATCGCCACACCGCTGCTCGCCCGCGGCCTCGGCGGCTCCGCCGAGGCGGTGGAGACGATCAAGGGCAGACTCGCGCGCATCCAGCCGGTCCAGCGCGCCGGCTTGCCCGAGGATATCGCCGCCGCGGCCCTGTGGCTTGCCGGTGACGAATCGTCATTCGTGACCGGGCACGCTCTGGTGGTGGATGGCGGCCTCACGGGCGGTACTCTGTGGTCTAGCCACCCGGAGACATTTCGGACGCACGAGCCGATGTCGTGGTGAGGCCGGGTCGCTCGGCCCGGCGCGCTCTAGCGCAATAGTCGGGAACCCGTGGAGTGTTGCGTAGCGCAACCACACGGACGCGGGAGGGCGACCCACCGGGTCGCCC
>JBBQJF010000157.1:0-11178 GCA_038325665.1 Dehalococcoidia bacterium
CGCCGCGCCCTCGACCATGGCGAGCCGCTCCTGCTCACGGTCGGCGCGTCCGCTCATGGCGATCGCGCCGGTGGCCTGGAACAGCGCCAAGGCATCGCGCGGATACTCGTCCAGGTGTTCGCGCAGCAACTGGGCGGCGCGGGCGCCGTTGCCGCCCACCGCGGTCGCGAGCGCGCTGACATGCTGGCGCTCGCGCCGCGTGGAGCCGCTGACGCGGGCAGCGGCGCGTTCGGCGCTCTCGCGCGCGTCCGCCGCTCGGCCGCGGTATTGATGCAGAAACGCCAGCGCGGCGTGCGCCAGGGCGAACCCGTCATCCGCCTCAATCGCCGCCTGAAAGCACTGCTCGGCTCCCGCGTTGGAGGAGAGCAGGCGGTCAATACCGGCCATATAGTGATCGACGGCGACGGACGAACTCGTGCTCAGCGGCAGACCGTAGCGATCATGCAATCCCCGCGCCTGAGTCATTCCGGGCCTCCTATCGGTGCAACAGCCTCCCACCCTCTCGGCGCCATCATACCGTACCCGCCAGCACATTGATTTAAGGGGTGCGCTCGTGATGAGGGATGCGGCCATGGATGGTGGCGCGGTTGTACGCTCGCTCTCCCGCCCCACTCCAACCAGAGGTAACATGCCGCGGGGATCGCCGCGGGCAGCAGCAAGGGCGACCTTTGAGGTCGCCCTTGGACCAGACGTCTCGCGTGCTGGTCTGACCGGTCGGTGTTCTGGCGTGCCCCGTGAACTCACGGCACAGCTCGTCGGGACAGGTCCGCGCGGCCGGTTAGCGCGCGCCGGCAGCCACGCCGGCCATCCACCGCGGCCGGCGGGTCTCGAATCGGTTGATCTCGCTATCGAGCGTGAGCGTCATGCCGATCTCGTCGAGTCCGCCGAGTAGCCGCTCGCGGATAAACGGGTCGATGCTGAATGAGGCGGAGAAGCCCTCGGAGTCCGTGACGGTCTGCTCCTCAAGGTTAACGGTCGCCTGATAGCCCGGTGTGGCCTGCGCCCGGCGCATTAACTCGTTCACCTGCTCGTCGTCCAGCACGAGTGGCAGCATGCCGTTTTGGATGCAATTGTTGTTGAAGATGTCCGCGAACGACGGCGCGATGATCGCACGGATGCCGTATTCATTCAGCGCCCAGGGAGCGTGCTCACGCGATGAGCCGCAGCCGAAGTTGCGGCCAGCGACCAGAATCTTCGCGCCTTCATAGCCGGGGTTGTTCAGCTCAAAGTCGGGGTTGAGGCTGCCGTCCGGCCGGTAGCGCCAGTCGAAGAACGCGAACGGCCCGAAGCCTGTCCGCTCGATTCGCTTGAGGAACTGCTTCGGGATAATTTGGTCCGTGTCCACGTTAACCCGGTCGAGCGGCGCGACGACCGCGGTAAGTGTCTTAAACGGCTGCATGGTGTGACCTCTTATTTCGGCTTTACTTTCACCGCAAAGACGCGGAGTACGCGGAGACGGCGCGGAAGAGAAACGATGAGGGCAGATAGGAACGGACGCTGCCGAGATTCCCTCTAATTCGGCTCTCGTGGCGCGTCCTCCGCGTCCTCCGCGCCGTCGCGGATAATCGTTGTCGAACTCGTGCGGCTATCGCCCGCTGGGGACGGCCGCCCATTCGCGGACATCGACGAAATGGCCAGCGATGGCGGCGGCGGCGGCCATCTGCGGGCTGACGAGGTGTGTGCGCCCGCCCTTTCCTTGCCGGCCCTCGAAGTTACGATTCGAGGTCGAGGCGCAGCGCTCGCCCGGTTCGAGTATGTCGGGGTTCATGCCCAGGCACATCGAGCAGCCCGCCTCACGCCACTCGAAGCCCGCCTCGATGAAGATCCGGTCCAGCCCCTCACGCTCTGCCTGCTGTTTCACCTGGTAGGAGCCGGGCACGACCATGGCGTTGACTGACGCCGCGACGGTGTGCCCGCGCACGATCTCGGACGCCGCCCGAAGATCCTCAATGCGGGAGTTGGTGCAGGATCCGATGAACACCCGGTCAACGGCGATTTCCTGGATCGGTGTGTTCGCCGTCAGTCCCATGTACTCCAGCGCGCGTTCGGCCGCGGCGCGGTCGGCCAGCGACGCCAGTGACGCCGGATCGGGCACTCTGTCGGTGACGCGCACGACCATACCGGGGTTGGTGCCCCAGGTGACGAACGGGGTCAGTTCACTCGCGTCGATTACCACCGTCTTGTCGAACTCCGCGCCCTCATCCGTTGTCAGCGCCGCCCACGACTCGACCGCGGCGTCCCATGCCGTGCCTTGTGGCGCATGAGGACGACCCTTGAGATACGCGAAGGTTGTTTCATCGGGGGCGATCATGCCGGCGCGAGCCCCCGCCTCGATTGACATGTTGCAGACGGTCATGCGTCCTTCCATCGAGAGGGCACGAATGGCGTCGCCGGTGTACTCGATGACGTGACCGACACCACCGTCGATACCAATCCGCCCGATGATACCGAGGACGATGTCTTTGGCTGTCACACCCGGCGGCGGCGTACCCTCGACACGCACCTCCATCGTCTTCGGCTTGTTTTGCACAAGGCACTGGGTGGCAAGCACATGCTCGACCTCAGAGGTACCGATGCCAAGCGCGAACGCGCCGAAGGCGCCGTGCGTGCTGGTGTGGCTGTCGCCGCAGACGATCACCATTCCTGGCTGCGTGTAGCCCTGCTCCGGCCCGATCACATGCACGATCCCCTGCTGTTCCGAGTGAATGCTGTAGATCGGGATGCCGAACTCGGCGGCGTTGCTCTCCAATGTCTCAATCTGCTGCTTGGCGATCTGGTCCAGGATCGGCAGCGAGCGGTCGGTGGTGGGTACGTTGTGGTCCACGGTGGCGAGCGTCAGGTCGGGCCGGCGTACCGCGCGCTCGGTCAGCCGCAGCCCCTCGAATGCCTGCGGCGACGTGACCTCGTGTACGAGGTGCAAATCGACGTAAAGCAGCGCCGGCTTGCCCGGCTCGTCATGAACCACATGCGCGTCCCAGATCTTCTCGAACATCGTTCTCGTTGCCATCGGTTGCTCCATGGTGCGTATCGTGTGGTGTGTTGCCCGCGATCACCGTTCGTGAATTAGTCTGTCCGAGACACCCTCTCCTCATTGCTCCGCATCGACCCAGATCTCGGCCAGATTGAGCGTGAAGCCCGGCAGTACATCGCCGCCGTCCAGCAGGCCGCCGGCCTCGTACTCGCTCACCGAGCCATCCGCCTGGTAGACAACCGCCGAACGCTCGTCGGGATCGATGACCCAGACCAGGCGCGCGCCGGCCGCCAGGTACTCACGCACCTTGCGCTGTGTGCGCCGGTAACGGTCGGTCGGCGACAATACCTCGACGACCAGGTCGGGAACGCCGTCTTGGAACCGCCGGGGCACCTTGCCGTTCGGCAGTCGATCCGCGCGCACAAAGCAAACATCCGGCGCGCGCACGGTATCAGGGTCACCGAACAGCTTCACGCCCCAATCCGCGCCGCCGACCACCCCCAGTTTGCGTGGACGGACGAATGCGTACAGCAGGGCAGCGATGGCAACGGCGACAGCGCTCGACATCGGCGATGCAGGCGTGACTTCCTCCAATCTGCCCTCGACCAGCTCATAGCGTTTGCCATCGTCGGGCATGCGGAAGACTTCATCGGCGGTCATCAGGCGCACGGGAGTAGTGGTCATCGCGGCGGCTCCTTTCACGGCCATTGTAGGCCGGGCGGCAGCCTCACTCATGATGTGGAGCGGCGCGCAGCAGCATCGCCGGAATGCGCCAGCCCCACTGCTCGCCCTCACGCAGGGCGAACGCCGCGCGGGCCGCCAGTGTGGCGCCGGCAAACAGCGCCTTGATCGCGTCCACCATCGCCGGCGGCGTTTGGCTGCGCTGTACCCAGGAATCGCCGCCGAGGTCAATCGGGAATTCGAGCAGTACCTCGGTCGTAAAGCCGGCGGCGGTGAACATGCCGCGCCACTCCGATATGCGCCAGTTGCGAACGTGAGATCCGTCGCGCAGCAGCTCGGTCGCATTGTAGAACGTGTCCAGTGCCGGATCCTCGGGCGCGATCGTGTCTACCAGCAAGAAGCGCCCGCCGGGGCGCAGCACCCGTGCCGCTTCGGCCAGCGCACGCGCGGGGTCGGCGTAGTGGTGGGCGCTGAAGCGGCTCGCCACGATGTCGAACGTACGATCCTCGAACGGCAGCTCGGAAACGTCGGCGAGGCGGAAGGTGATGTTGGTGATGCCGCGTTGCTCCGCGAGTCCGGCGGCCGTGTCCAGCATCTCCGGGGTCACGTCCACCGCCGTCACATGCGCCGCGCCCGGGGCGAGATTGAGCGCCGTGTGTCCGGCGCCGCAGCCGAGGTCGAGCACCTGCTCACGCCCCGTCAACCCCGCCGCTTCGACCAACGCCTTGAGGTCTGGGCCGGACGCATGAACGGCGCTGGTGGCATAGGCGGCCGCCACGGCGCCGAACTGACGCCGCACGCTCGCGACGGATTCCGGAGAGTTCGTGCTCATCAATGCCTCAATTCTCGGGCGCCCCCGCGCCATATGTGATCAGCGGTCCGCCGGTCGGACGGCGTCGTTGCCTCAGCGACCCGCGCTAGGTCTTCGGGCCGGTGACCGCGGATAATCGAGTCGCCCGGTCGCGCTCGCGCTCGCGTCCCTGGCAGGATAACCGGACCACGACCGGGAAACCATGATATGATCGGCATCATATACATAACCCATGGTCATTGATGGAACTTCACCAGCTTGAATACGTACGTGCTGTTGTCCGAACGGGGAGCGTCACCCGTGCGGCAGAGATGGCGCATGTCTCACAGCCGGCCGTGAGCAAGCAAATCAAGCTGCTTGAACGCGAGCTGGGCGTCGCGCTCTTCCACCGTGTTGGCCGGCGGGTGACGCCCACGGAGGCCGGCACGCTGCTGGCGGAGTGCGCCGACCGCGTGCTGGACGACCTCACGCTCACGACCGACGTGCTGGCGCAGCTCGCCTCATCGCTGCGCGGGTCGCTCCGCCTATGCGCCACCGAGACGGTCACGGATAATCTGCTGCCACCCGCGCTCGCCGAATTGCGGCGGCTGCGCCCCGGCGTCCACATCAGCATCGAGATGCTGGGCACCGACGACGCGATCACGCAGGTGCTCGATGATGATGTCGATCTTGCCTTCGTGGTCATGCCAATCGCCGACTCACGGCTGGACATCCACCGCCTGTTCGAGGAGGAGATTCTGCTCGCGGTGCCGTGCGCACATCCGTGGGCGAGCCGTTCATCGGTGCCCCTGGCAGAGGCGCTGCGCGAGCCGGACTTGCTCTTGTCGATGCCGGGACATGGGCTGCGTGCTCAGATCGAGCGCGAGGCGCAGGCGCTCGGCCTGCGGCTTGATGGCCGTCTCGATCTCCGCAGTCAGCGCGCTCTGCTCGGATTGGTGTTGCACGGCGCGGGCATCGCGTTCTCGCCGCGGGTGAGTTTGGCAGACTATGCCGGCAGGCTGGTGGGGCTGTCCCTCGAACCACGACTGACCCGTGAGATCGGGTGGGTGATACGCCGCGGCCGCCGGGTGCCGCCCGTGGCGACGCTGCTGCTCAGCCTGGTGCAAGACGTGGGGGCGACCCTCCGTGCCGGCGACGCGTCAGCGGTGATCAGTGGTGGCTAATCCTGATCGTCAGACTCCACCCAAATCTCTGCTAGGTTGAGTGAGAAGCCGGGCAGCAGATCGCCAAACGTCATCACACCATCCGCCTCGTAATCCTCCATGCTGCCGTCCGGTCGATGAACGGCGGCTGACCTCTCGTCCGGGTCGATCACCACGACCATCCGGGCGCCGGCCGCGAGATATTCGCGTACCCGGCGAACCGTCCGGCGATACCGGTCCGATGGCGAGAGCACTTCGACAACAAGGTCCGGCGCCCCCTCCTGATGCCGGTTTGGTACCTTGTCGCCGGGCAGCCGCTCAGCCCGCGTGAAGCATACGTCCGGGTTGCGGACCGTATCAGGGTCGCTGAACAGCTTAGCCCGCCAGTCAGCGCCGCCGACAACGCCAAGCTTATGCTGACGGACATAGACTCCTAGCAGGATGAGGACCGCGGCGGCAACGGCACTGGAACGAGGTGATGCACCCCCCACTTCAACGAGTCTCCCTTCCTCCAGTTCGTACAACTTGCCATCGTCCGGGAGCCAGAAGAACTCGTCGGCAGTCAGCAATTTGGTCGGCGCGGCAGTCATCGCATCGACTCCTTTCCCCTGCTCCATCCTAGCGAGCGGCGGCCGGGAATGCGCCGTCCCCGGCGTCGGGCGGCTCAGCGACGCGTGAGCTTACGTCCGACGACGATGGCCGTGCGTTGGGTGAAGCACAGATCGCCGTTGCGACGGAATGGGTGGGTACCGCTGAGGTCGTCGCGCTCGTCGCGCTCGATCAGCGCCCGTGTTTGAGTCGCGCGGTCATCCGGCGTCCGTGCGCCGGCCAGCCAGCCCTCGACGTGCTGTGTGAGCTGCTCGGTGGAGACGTGCTCGACGTCGAGCCCCGCGGCGGCGAACAGCGTGAGCAGGCGACTGAGCGGGTATCCCCGCGTGTGCGAGGAGTCGCGCAGATGCTCGAAACGGTTGTGGTAGGCGGCCCGGTCGGGATGCTCGCTGACCATCGAGTCTTCGACCGCGACGATTCCGCCGGCGCGCGTGACACGTACCATTTCGGCGAGGACCAGCGGCGGATCCTCGAAGTGATGGAAGGCCCAGCGACAGACCGCCGCGTCGAACTCGCCGTCCGCGAACGGGAGCCGCTCGGCGTCACCCAGTTGGAAGCGCAGATTGGATAGGCCCCGTTCACGGCCGATCCGAGCGGCGATCACGAGCGGCGCCTTGGTCAGGTCAAGCCCGACCACCTCACGGCAGACCGCGGCAAAACCCATAGCGACGTAGCCGGGGCCGGTCGCCACCTCGATCACGCGGTCGTGTTGCGCCGGCGCCACCGCGCGCACGAGTCGCGCCACGCGCAACGGGTCGGCAACCATCGCGGCGGCGGCATACGTGTCCGCCTGCTTGGTGAACTCATGGCGAACGCTGCTCTTGTGGTCCGAAGGAGTTGTCGTCATGGTGTCGATTCCGTCAAGCTTGTGCCTAGATTGGCTGTTCTCCCGCTCCTGTCCGTCTGACCCGCACATTTCCCGTGTTGACGGTGCCCCGCGGCTCAAGCAGGAGGATATGCGCCTCACCGTCGGCAAAAGGGCAATGCTCGACGCCCCGCGGCACGACGAAGATCTCGCCTGCACCGAGACGCATGTCGCGGTCACGAAGCTTAATCGTCACCGTGCCCTTGAGCACCAGGAACAGCTCATCGGTTTCTTCGTGCCGGTGCCAGACGAACTCGCCGTTCACTTTCACCAGCTTGACATCGTAGTCGTTCACGGCGGCGATGGTCCGCGGGCTCCACAGATCGTCAACTGAGGCCAAGCGCTCGGCAAGGTTGACGCGCTCCATACGCTCACCCGCTTCCATCGAAGGCGGCGACGCCGGCCTCGGCCACCTGCATATCCTGGGCGTAATGGCCACCGCTAACACCGACTCCGCCGGCGACCTGATCGCCGGCCCTGAGCGGGTAGCCGCCGCCGAACAGGATCAGGCGCGCCACCTTGGGAATGCCGTGCGCGAGCGGCTCGTCACCGCGCACGAAGTCTCCCAAACCATGAGTCGGCATGCCGAATGACACCGCCGACCATGCCTTGTCGATGGCAATTTCGACGGAGAGCAACGGCGCGCCGTCCATCCGTCGATATTCTTTGAGGATGCCGCTCTCGTCTACCACGGCAATCACCATCGGTACGCCGATCTCGCGCGCCTTCGCCTCTGCCGCCTCAATCACCTGGCGGGCGGCCTCACTGCTGATCGAGCGCTTGGTCACGGTCATTTCCATCGGTCCTGCTCCCAGAGAATATGTCCTATATACCGCGTGATCGCTGTTGCGGCATTGTCACGAATCGTCACGCCCATCGTACGTCCCGACTTACGCACTGTCAGCGGACGTCGGGTAGCTCAATACTCGGGCTATTCGGAATCTGCCGCCGCGGAAATTCGGAGGCGGGGCGAAACGAGAGGCGCCTCTTGACCGAGCTAAGCTGCCCCGCACCTCATCCTCAATGCCGCGGCGCAATATGCCGACCCGTTGCGGAAGACGCTTAAACAGCTCGTTCGGAACCTGAATCGTGAGCGGTCGCGTCGTCATCGCCATACCGAACTCCTCGCGTCATCCTAGCATTGATGCGCGTGGCGGCCCCGTAATGCGCCCGCGCGGCCAGTGTCTGCTGTCCGGCGTGTGCATGGTGGCGCTCGCCGTGGGCATCGTCTACTTTCGGGGGTGAGCCTGGGCGACGATCCGCACGTCGGTGACATACAGCCCCGCCGCCCGCCGGCGCGGCGCCGCTGATGCTATCGTTCGTCCGTGACCTCTTCCCAGATGTCCGAGAGATTGAGCGTGAACCCGGGGAGCACGTCACCGCCGTTAATCACGCCATCCTCGCCGTACTCCGAGATCGTGCCATCGGCGCGTTGGACGACCGCAGACCGCTCGTCCGGATCGATCACCCACACCAGTCGGGCACCCGTCGCCAGGTACTCGCGCACCTTGCGAAGCGTGGCGCGGTACCGATCCGATGGCGATAAGACTTGGATGGCGTGATCAGGAGCGCCGGACAAGAATCCGCTCGGCCCCCTGCCGTCGGGCAGCCGTGCCGCGCTGACGAAGGCGACGTCGGGGACGCGCACCGTATCAGGATTCGCGGCAAGCTTCGTGCCGAGGCCGGCGCCGCTGACTTTGCCGAGACGGCGTGGCGTGGCAAATGCATAGATGAGCGCGATGAGGGTCGCGGCCACCGTGCTTGAGCGCCAGGACGCTCCACCCACGTCGATCAGTCTCCCTTCCTCAAGTTCGTACACCTTGCCGTCGTCCGGCATGTGGAGGAACTCGTCGGCCGTGATCAGCTTCGTGGGGGTGGTGGTCATCGCGGCGTCCTCCTCGCGACTGCTATCATCGCCAGGTCATTCGGTCGGCGCGTCCGGATCCGTGATTGCACATTCGATTCGCTCATCCGTGAGTGAACGTCGTACATCTGCACCCGCGGATCGCGGGTGCGGGTCAGGCATGTATACGCTCGCCCGCACCCATTCGGAGACGCTCGTGGTCCGCCTCACGCCGGCACGATCCGCTGGTCCGCCTGGGTCGCCCGCAGCACGAGCAACCGGTTGAGGGCGTTCATGTACGCCTTCGCCGAGGCGACGATGATGTCGGTGTCGGAGCCGCGACCGGTGTAGGTGCGGCCGCCGGCCTCGATCCGAATGATCACCTCTCCCTGCGCGTCGATGCCCTCGGTGACACTCTTCACCGAGAACTCGGTGAGGGTGTTGCCGACGCCCACGAGACGGTTAATCGCCTTGTATACGGCGTCCACGGGACCATCACCGACGGCCGCGTCCTCGTGGCGAACGCCGTCCTGGTCAATCAGCCGAACGGTCGCGGTGGGGCGGATGGTGTCGCCGGAGACCACATGGACGCGTTCGAGGTGCCACACTTCCTGTGCGGCGCGGGTCTGGTCCGACATGAGCGCTTCCAGGTCGCGGTCGTCGATCTCTGTCTTCTTGTCGGCCAGATCCTTGAAGCGCGCGAACACGCGGTCGAGGTCATCGCGGGTCAATTCGTAACCCAGCTCCTCCAGCCGGCTCTTGAGACCGGCGCGACCCGAGACCTTGGTCAGCACGATCTTGGTCGCCTCGGGGTGGCCGATATCGCGCGGGTCCATGATCTCGAAGTTCTGGCGCAGCTTGATCACGGCGTCCTGATGGATGCCGGACGCATGGCGGAAGGCGTTGAGGCCGACGACTGCCTTGTTCGGTTGTACCACGATGCCGGTCAGATCGGAGACGAGGCGTGAGGTGCGGTACAGCTCGCGCGTGTTGACGCCGACTTCCATCTTCATGAAGTCCTCGCGCGTCTTGAGCGCCATCACGACCTCTTCCAGCGAAGCATTGCCGGCGCGCTCGCCCAGGCCGTTCACGCAGACTTCGATCTGCCGCGCGCCGGCGCGCACCGCCGCGAGCGAATTGGCGGTCGCCAGCCCGAGGTCATTGTGACAATGGACAGAGACGACAACCCTATGAACGTTTTTCACGTTTTCGTAGATGCCGGCCAGCATCTCCTCGAACTCGCTTGGCACGGTGTAGCCGACGGTATCAGGGATATTGATCGTCGTCGCCCCGGCCTCGATCACCGCCTCCAGCATCTGCCACAGATAGCGCGGGTCGGAGCGGGTGGCGTCCATCGGCGAGAACTCGACATCCTCGACCGCCTCGCGCGCCCGCTTGACCGCCGCGATCGCTTGCAGCATCACCGACTCGCGGTCCTTATGCATCTGGTGCATCAGGTGGATATCGGAGGTGGAGAGAAAGGTGTGGATGCGTGGGTTGGGGGCACCGTCCATCGCCTGGATCGCGGCCTCGACATCGGCCGGTATGCAGCGTGAGAGAGTTGCGATCTTTGGTCCACGCACCGTGTGGGCGATTGCCCGCACTGCTTCGAAGTCGCCGGGTGAGGAGGCGGCGAATCCGGCCTCGATCACATCGACGCCGGTTTTCGCGAGTTGTAGGGCAATCTCCATCTTGTCATCGGCGTTGAGCGCCACGCCGGCAGTCTGCTCGCCATCGCGCAGGGTGGTGTCGAAAATGATGACATGGTCGGCCATGGAGGGTTCTCCTTTGTCGAA
The DNA here is from genome assembly GCA_038325665.1 of Dehalococcoidia bacterium. GTDB lineage: Bacteria > Chloroflexota > Dehalococcoidia > CAUJGQ01 > CAUJGQ01 > CAUJGQ01. The sequence continues at coordinate 10,719 of JBBQJF010000157.1, forward strand.
CGGTGATGGGTGTTGGGTGATGGGGATTCGGGGCAGCGCGTCCATCACCCATCACCCATCACCCATTAATCGCGAGGTATGCCCTCCGACCCTCTATCGGGCCGAGGGCTGGAGAAGGGCCAGCCGGTGGATGGCCATGTGTTCATCCATACCATGCTCACTCACTGAAACGCCGCGACCCTTGCCAGCCGTTTGGAACGTGACAAACGCTCGCCGCTGGCATGCGATGGGGTAGGAAGGTACGTTGGTATGCCTGCTTGAACCACATCCCCGTCATCAGCATCTTCGTGCTGACTCGCGCGGATCGGCGCACGTTGGTCCCCCGAGCACTCACGCGTGTGTTTCACCGAGCCGCTCGCGATACTGGGTCAGCAGCGCCTCCATCTCAGCCAAACGCTCCTGCGCGGCGTCGGCCCGCTCGCGTTCCTGCTCGGCCCGCTCGCGTTCCTGCTCGGCCCGC
>JBBQJF010000158.1:0-11177 GCA_038325665.1 Dehalococcoidia bacterium
CCAGTGGGACGAGGATGCCGAACGGCGCATCGTCCACGAGGCGCTAGAGCAGATCGAACTGGCCGACCGGCTGGGCTTCGATTACGTGTTCGAGGTCGAGCATCACTTCCTCGAAGAGTATTCGCACTCCTCGGCGCCCGAGATCTTTCTTGCCGCCGCCAGCCAGCGGACCAAGAACATTCGTCTCGGTCACGGCATCACGTTGATGCCGCCGCGCTACAACCACCCCGCCCGCGTCGCCGAGCGCATCAGTATGCTCGACCTCGTCTCCAACGGCCGGGTCGAGTTCGGCACGGGTGAATCGGCCTCGGACATGGAGTTGGGTGGGTTTGGGGTGCCGCGCGAAGAAAAGAAGGCGATGTGGGAAGAGGCGACACGCGAATGCGTGAAGATGATGACCATGACGCCCTATCCCGGCTACGAGGGGCAGTTCTTCGGGATGCCGCCGCGCAACGTGGTGCCTAAACCGTTGCAGAAGCCCCACCCGCCGCTATGGGTCGCCGCCTCACGCAAAGAGACGACGATGGTCGCGGCGCGGCTGGGCATCGGCTCGCTCGGTTTCGGCTTCGAGACGCCCGATGAGCTGGGCGAGCGCGTCGCCGAGTACTACGACCTGATTCGCGACGAGTGCTTCCCGATCGGCAAAGCGATCAACCCGGCGCTGGCCGTGCTCTCGGTTCTGGGTGTGGCCGGCACCGACGAGGCGGCGATAGCGGGCGTGGGTGACTGCGGCTCGTTCTTCGGCTTCTCGCTCGGCTACTACTACGGTGGACCGCCCCACGATCCCGGCAAGGTCAATCTGATGAAGGCGTTCCACGACTTTCCCCCCGAGATGCAGCAGACGGTCGGACGGCGCATCGGCTTTGCCGGGTATCAGGGCGGCACCGCGCGTGAGGAGCCGCAAGACGAGGTAGCCCGCGCCCTGTGGCGGTCGGCGCAGCGCGGCGGCTGCATCGGCACACCCGATTTTGTGCGCAACACACTGCTCCAATACGAGCGCAACCATCTCGATGTGATGATCTTCGTGCTGCAGGCTGGCTCCCGCCCGCACGCCGACATCATGCGGTCAATCGAGATGTTCGGCACGAAGGTCATGCCCGAGTTTAAGGAGCGGCACGCCGAGCATCAGGAATGGCGCCGCCGCCAGCTCGAGGGCGTTGAGTTTCCGGTGAACTCCAGCATCTAGCCTGTTCAGGAGTCGCGAGAGGGGCGATCAGGAGAGCGCGTCACCCGCGCCTCCGTGGTGTCTGGGTCGCTCATCAGCCGCTTCATCGTCCGGGTCGCGTGGTCGGTGCGGTCGGGTACGACGTGCGGGTACAGCCCGCGTGTTATGGCATCGACGATACTCCCGTGACACGAGGCGGCCTCTGACGCATTCGAGGGCGCGGGCAGCCGGATGGCTTGCCAGGGGGCGACCATCAGCGGCGGTGTAGCCGGACAGACAGCGTGTGAGTGGGGAGTGTGGCGGCACATGCGCGTGAATGATCTGTCTGTCGGAATTGGCGGCTCCGCATCCACGTTCGAGACGTTGCGCGACATGGTGTTGCACTACGGAGCGCGTCATGGGTGGAGCACCCAGCGGCACATCGCCGTGGTGTGCGGCCTCGACGAGTCGGCGCTGTCGCGGTTCCTCAACGGTGAGCAGGATATCGGCGCGCGGCGTACGCACCGGCTGTTTCAAGCGATCGGCATTCCGGTCGTCCACTACGACCTCGCGTATGCCCTGCTCGGCCGCGCTCAGGAGTCTGCCACGGCCGCCCGCGACGCCCGTCATGTTCGAGAGCGCCGCGCGACGCGACCGTCGCACGCACCGGCCGTGCAAACCACCCGCTGCGAGCCAGACGCCGCGCCGCCGCTCCGAGCGGAGGGGCGTGACGACCTTCTCCTCTCGGTGCGCCATGTCGAGCCGGCCGATGGCGTGCGCTGGAATCCGGGCCGGACCGGCGTCGCTCCGACGCACGCCAGGCACGGTGACGGTGACGGCAACGGCGCCGATATTCCAGCGTCCGTCGTGGTGGCGCTGTTCGCGGCGGAGCGCTTTTCCGGCGCTGAGATCCGCGCTTTCTTCGACGGCTAGCCGGCCGTTCATCGCGCTCATGTGCCTGTCGCGGAGGACGATCACCGGTTCGTCACGCGGATGGGCGCATCCCGCCCGCGGTCGCACGGTATCTCGCGTGATGTTGCACGCGGGATTCTTGACCCGCTATGGGGCCGGTGCTATGGTTTGAGCGAGGGCGGCAGGGAGCCGGCGCGGCGATGCTGGGCTGCTTCCGCGTTCGAGGAGGGTGAGCCATGTTCCTGGTAGGCATCGGCGGCCTGGGCGCGCCTGAGTTGATGATCATCCTCGTGATCGTGGTCGTGCTATTCGGCGCTGGCCGGCTGGCCGGTCTTGGGCGCGATCTCGGCTCGGGTATCAAAGAGTTCAAGAAAGCGACGAAGGACCCCGAGACGGAAGCGAAGGAGCGCGCCGAGGAAGAGCGCAAGCGCACCGAGCAGGCCGCCACGTACACCAGCGTGAGCACCGCCCCGGCGGCCGTCAACGGCACGAGCGCGGCGCCGGACATCCGACCGGGTGACAGAGTCACGGTGGCACCCCAAAGCAGTCCGCCGCGCCCGCCGGACTTCACCGGCTGAGTACCCCTTGCAGCAAACATAAGAGAGGCAAAGCGGATTCGGTCGCGCTTTGCCTCTCTTGCTATCCGCCGTGCTGGGATAGCGCACAGTCGCGCGGGGGGTAGCTCGTTTCCACACGGGAATAACGCGACCGCATGTGGAGAGCCAATGGCGCAACGCGGCCGATCTGCCGGCCGGGTCCCGCCCCGACCCCGCGTGGGGCTTCAGTCGGACGACGGGCGCGCGTCCTCATCCTCATCCTTACTCTCGTCCATCTCACCGTCGCCTGGATCCTCGCCGTAGACCGCGCCATCGCGCGGGTCTTCCACCAGCACGTCGGGAGCGAGCGCCATCGCCTCTTGGACGGCCAGCATCGCCGCCAGCGCCTGCTCGCGGGTGGCATATCCGTGCTGTCGCACCAGTGCCGCCGCTTCGCGCCCGGATGCGCCCGCCGCCGGCAGCGCCCGCTCGATGTTGTGCAGCAGCGTCCGACTGTGTTCGGGCGGGTGCAGCAGGCTGATGTAGGCGTACAGCAGGCTCCAGTAGGCCCAAGCAGCCGTACCTTCTTCATCGGCGCCGGGGTGTGGTGTGCGGATCAGTGTGCGGACGGCCTGATGCCGCTGGTCCTGCTCCCACGAGCCATCCAGCCCTAGGGGCGCGATCCGCAGCTCGGCGGCGGTGCAGTGGACGATCGCCTGCAACATCGCTGCCACTTCGTCGGCGGAGGAGTCATCACCCAGGTCGGAATTGGCCTCGGCGCGCGGCCAGCCCTCGCGTCGCTGGAGGCCATGTACCAACTCGTGCGCGAGTGTGTGTCGCATCGCATCCGGCGGCAGGTCGCGTCGCACCTCCACGCGGGCGGCGCCCTCACCCCGAAAGAAACCGCCATATTCCGGCCCGTCGCCCGCCTCACATGTCAACGCGAGGCCGTCCTCCGCGTATAGCGCCTCGACCTTGGCATAAAAATCAGCGAGATCACCGGTCAGTTCAATTCCTAGTACGTTCATCGGCGTGAGAGGATCGGGCGACTGACGCTGGGTGTCTTGGCTCATCGATTCACGACCCGGCGGTGATCACCACGCACACCCCTATTCCTCCGTGTTCCAGGTGACATCGCCGGACAGGTCGGGGCGGTGGGGGCGCGCGGCGAAGGCCTGATACTCCTCGCGCGAGCGGCCGATCGTGGTCAGGTCGCCGTGGCCGGGCCACACCCGCACGTCGGCCGGCAACGCGTACAGCCGCTCGACAATCGACCGCACGGCGGTGGAAAGATCCTCGGGGCTGCCCGTCCGCCCCGGCCCGCCGGGAAACAGCGTGTCGCCGGTGAGCACGACCTTGCCCAGCAGCAGGCAGATGCTTCCCGGTGTATGACCGGGCGTGTGTATCACCCGCACCCGCGCCGAGCCGGCCGTCAACTCCTGACCGTCACGCACGCGGGCATCGATCCGCTCGGGCGGCACCTTGATCTCGGACTCGTGCACATGGACCGGCGCTTTGGTTGCCGCGCGGATCAGGTCGTACGACATCCAATGGTCGGGGTGCCAGTGGGTGGCGACGATCGATGTCACACGGGCATCGGCCAGCGCTTCGAGGATCTTCTCGCCCTCGGCCGGCATGTCGATCACCATGCTCTCGCGGGCGGAGGTGTCCGCGATGATGTAGGCGTTGTTGCCGAACGGCCCCAGCGGCCCCAACCGCACGACCTCGATATCGCCCTCGCGGTACGCGTCCATCGGCCAACCTCCCGGGGAATCAGATATTGGGTGTTGGGGGACGGACGCGCCGCTCATCCCCGGTAACGCCTCGTGGGGACATGGAGCCGTCCCCTGAGCTTGAGGAACCGGGCAATCGCCGGTCCGGCACGCGACGCGCGTTCGCGGATCACTCGGCGCCCGTGGGTTCATCAAGGATAGGCGGTTGATTGTTTGTCTTTTCCTACCCCCGGCCCCCGCGAATCTGGATGAACGTGGCCGCGAGGCGTAATAGATTCGGCGCGGCAGGCGCATCCTTGATTGAACGATTGATTGTTCGCGCCCGTCCCGCCTGTCAGCCCGGCCCGCGCCGTCCGGCGCCCTCACTCCACCGCGCTCGCGCGACGCGGAGTCGGCGTCCACTAGCATGCCAGCGGCGGCGCTCTCCCGCAAGGGGTGGCCGTCATCTTCGGATGGGTCGGGTGGACTGGCAATGTCGTGGCGCGGCCGTGGCCGCCGGCAGCCCACTGGTTGCGGCGGTGACCTCTAAGCTCCGCATGGCCGCAGAGTCGTACGCATACAGCCCGCCATACCAACGGAACGACGCCGGACTAGCGATAATGGAATGCACGAGCGGGATGGCAGGAACATACGTCGGTCCGCGGCGGCAGTTCGGCGACACGCGGGAGGAGTACATATGCTGACTGATGCAGAGCTGCTACGAATGCGCATCGCACGGCACCACCATGCCGAGGAGGTGCTGACCAGCGTGATCAACAATGAGTCGTTGATGCGTCAGGTGCGCGAGTCGCTTGAGTCATATAAGCGAGGGGAGCCAGATATCCCCATGGCGCAACTGTTGGGCGAGATGCGAGCGCAACGTGGCGAGCGATGATTTCGAGATTGGATGGCGTCCACCCGCATCCGCGGAGTTTCGGCGACTCCCGCCGATCGACCAGGCTGAGATTACCCGGATCGTCACACTCCTGGGTATGGACCCATGGGTCGATAGTGTTGCCAAGTTCCAATTCGTCTCGCGGGTTGTCATCCTCAATGTCTATGACGATGGTGAATGGGTCGTGGTCTAACGCATCCTCGAGAACGACCGTGCCATTCAGATCTGGGGCGTGGAGCGCTCGGACGCGGAGCGCCGCCGGCGCTTTCGCTATTGAGTCGTGTGCTCATCGCAAGAGGCCCCGTGGTTTCTTCTCCCCCAAGGCCTCGAGCCATCCGACTCCACGACTCCTGGAAGAGCGGCAGATGCGCGCGGTATTCGTCGCCGATGACATGGCCGCCCCCGGCGGACCATGCGACAGGGGGTGCATTGCCGTCGTCGAGCATCCACCAGTCACCGGGCGGAGGCCGCGCTGAGCCGGCCGCCGGGTGACTGGTAATACCCATGAGCACATCGGGGATGAGGGGTTGGTTCTGGCTATGGGTCGATTTTTTGGCGTAGGTTGATACGGCGGCGAACGTCGCCCGGCTGATTTGGGGGGGTGCCAGTGGATGGTGGCCCGACGATGCCCTCCATCACCGCGCGGGCAGTCTTCAGCGTGTCGGCAACCTGCTGAACCTCAAGTTCGGACCAGACACAGGCGGCCAACCCCGCCGCGATCGGCGTGGCAAACGAGGTTCCGGACCATTGTGCGCGTCCATGCTCATTGATCCACGCCGGGTCGTTGGAGACGAATAGTCCTACCAGCCCCTCCTGGCTGATATTGGGACTTTGTCCCGTCGTGATGTTTCCCCCGAAGGCGCTGACGCCGTCGTCGCGCTCGGGTTCGATATCGTCGTCGTTGGAGTAGGGCGCCGGATTCCAAGTGTCATCAACGGTTGGCACGATCGCCGAGACGCCGAGCACGCTCTCAAACGCGGCCGGATACCGGGGACCCGCCGCCGGTCGCTGCTGCGCTCGGCATGAGTCGTTGCCAGCCGCCGCGACGGCGAGTGCTCGCGGCATATCTTTGGCAAATGACGGTAGGTCGAACAACAACCGGAGCGTTTCCATCATAGGGTGGTCCAACAGCTCCTGCTCGGCTGACCGATCGCGTCCGCGCGCGATCGCGTCGTTGATGTCCCTGAACCAGCGGTCACCGCGTGTGTACGCGGACACAAAGCTTGCCATTCCGCGGAGAATCCGCGAGAAGGCCGCGGGTTCCGGGCCGAACCCGAAGCTGCAATTGAGTACGAGCGGGCGGCCCCGCGCGTCGTACAGCGCCTGTGCCACGGCCCTTGACACGATCTCCAAGCTGCTGACGCCATAATCATTGAACGCGCGGTATACCCACAATGAGGCCCGCGGTGCAATATCGTTGATGATATCGGCGATGAACAGGCCATGATCGGGTTCGGGATATGGTTCTTCAAGTCCACCGCCGCACGCGGGCTTCTGTGCACACATCGCATTGATGGACGAGCCACTGATGAAGTTGTGAAAGCGGCCGGGCTTCAAGATTGCGGCACTGGCGAACTCCCGGTGACGGGTATGTAGGTCGGTATCGAAGCGCGGATCGCGGAGCAGCGCGAGCGGATCATCCGAACCGTATTGCATCGGCCAGGTATCGATGACCGCGATATTGACGCCCTCGCCTCGTGCGCCCTCCATGCTCGGAGACTCAATCACGCCATCCAGGGCATATCCGAGCGCGCGTTGGACCGCCTTCTGCACGTCATCATCCTGGAATCGAGGGAAACCGTCACCCTTGCGCGGCCACGCACCGGACTGAACTGGTGGCGGAGGGCTTGCCGGGCGACCGCCCGGTCCACACCCGCCTCAACCATTGAACCCAAGCCCGAGCCAGTTCGGTGAGGCTCCCAGCAGGTCGTACGACCCGAATCTGATGCCCTGTCGCTGATTCGTGGGAATACGTTTCATCGCGCCGCCCGGGTTCACCCGTCCGTTGATGGCGGTCACCGCGTCAAACACCGCGCCGATCGATCCCGCCAGCTTCTGACGGTCGTTGGATTCTACCGGGTTCGGGATCCAATCCTCGAGGTTGACCGTGTACAGGGCCAATAGGTCGTTGCCACGCTCCAACGGGATGACCCGGCGGGGGGTGTCATTGATCTCCGAGAATGCCGCGACCGCCGGCAAACGACCGTCCTGGGAATAGAGATTGACGCCGGGTGCTCCGCCTCCTCCCCGGCCCAATTCGCGCGCCAGCCGCGTACGGTCGGCGCCGTCCATCTCGGGCCACTCGACGGGTTTGCCGCGCGCCTCATCGCGGGACTCCCGATTTGATCGAAGCATCCCGCGCAAGTTCTCCTCGGCGGCCTCTCTCGGCCGCAATAGCAACGTCACCTCTCCATGACGCACGTACGTGATGCGGGGGTTTTCTGAATACATTGCCACCAGGTTCTTACCTCCCTCGCGCCCGCGTTGGGTTCCACTTGACCCCTTGGTTGTCACCGATGACTTGGAATCCTGCCCAGAAGAACGGGTGCAGTATGCCATTTTGGGACATCACCGATGAAATCGCGGACATCTGCGCGGTCCGTAGCGCCTCGGCTCGGCCAGCGCCGCGGCCCAACTCTTGGTAGAACCGTGTCATCAATACCCCCGTTGAGGCGTCGTCTACCCGCCACTGGCTCACCACAAGTCCGGCGGCGCCGGCGAATAGGAAAGCTCGCGCCAAGCCGGCCAGTTCATCGCCGCCGCCAATCACTGCCCGACCAGTCTCGCAGGCCGAGAGTGTGACAAGCGCCGCGCTCAAGTTTAGGTTGAAGACATCGGCCGTGGTAAGCGGGCCGTCGGCTAGTTCGATACAGGAGAACAGCGGAGCATCGGGTCGAAACCGGCCATGCGCCGCGATGTGGAGAAGTCCCGCACGCCGTCCGGCTGTCTCCAGGAGTGCGCGCGTTGCCGCGCCTTCCTCGTACACGGTTCCCCCGGTCACCGCTGCGATAGCGGCCGCCTCGGTACGGACAAACGGCAACGTTCCCCCGGCTGAGTGGGCCAGAACGAGGGCGCTCGTGTGACGGGGACGCCGGGCGCGGCAAATGTCGTAGAGCGCCGCCGATGGTGCGTAACTGATGGCGAAGCGCTCGACCAGATACTGTTCGCCGTCGTGCAACGCATGGAATGGGAGGTAGTGCAGCAGGCCGTGCGGTACAATCACCAGCGACTTGTACGTATCTAGCTCCTGCAACCCACCGAGAAGCCGTCCGTGCAAGCGGTAGAGCACCTGTTGCGCCTGCCGAGCGAGCCGGTCTCGCCCGTCGGGGGCAGATTGTTCCGTGGCGTCAAGATTGACGCGGAAGGCGCGCAATAGCCGCTCCACTTCGGCCATGGCGCCGGGAAGTATCTCCGCACGGACGCCGCCGGCATCGACCCGGAACCGGAGCAGATCGTCGTCGCTGGTGAAGAATTCCAACAGGACGGTATCCGCGGGCACTGCCGGCACTGCCGGCTCGATTGCCGCCCCATAGAACTCGGCCAGCTCGCCGGTGGCGCCGGCGAGTTGCAGCCTCCGCACCAGCGCCGCGATGCTGGTCTCACGCCTTGACAGATCGTGGCTCATGGCCGCGCGATCCGCGGGTGACACTTTGTCATCCGGCTCGTCACGCGACGCCCGCACGTACGCGGCGGCGTAATCCTCACGGGCGACCGACAACTCCCGTGCGATGCGTCGGGCATTAGTCGGTGTGCCGGGGCGTGGCCGCGGATTGATGCTGCCGCTGATAGCATCGGCCAGCGCGCGAGACTTCGCGCGTTCGACGGTGGACAGCGCGGCGACCGGCTTACCGGCCCGGATTTGGAGGATGGCGAGACGTTCATACGCGACATTGCGGTCGGCGGCAAGGCTGTCCCGGTACTCGAAAATGACGCCTTGCCGCTCGCGTTCGACCTGATGGATGGCGGCGGCGTAATAGCGACCGGCGATACCAGTCTGGTTTCGAGCTTCGGCCACCTTCCCGAGCAATTCAAACGCTCGGTACATCGTCGAGGCCGAGTGTAACTCGCCGGCCATGCGCCGGGCGCGCCCCGCGAGTCGGGCTGCTTCGGAGGGATTGCCGAGGGCGAGCAACGCGGCGCCCTCCGTGACCAAGCTGTCGGCGGTAATACGTCGAACACCTGCCGCCTTGGCAAGCCTCGCCGCCCCACGGGCCGTCGCCAGTGCTTCGACGGGCTGATCATCGCTGAGCAGCACCGCCGCACGTTGCGCCGCCAGCCAGGCACGATGCTGGAGTGCTCCCGTGGGAAACCGCTGTTCGGCTTCGTTCAGCACGGCCAGCGCCTGCTCTCGATCTCCGAGTAGCAAGTGTGAGGCTACCCGCCGGGTTGCAATACCGAGGGCGTCTAACGCGTTGTCGGTACGGACGAGGTCTTCGTCCGCATTGTCCAGCGCGGAAAGGGCATCGACGGGCCGGTTCAGCATCAGATAGCAATCGGCTACCATGCGTGCGAGTGAAGCGGCATCGGCGCGCATCTCCAGTGCCCGCATGGAGGATTGTGCCTCATCGAAGGCGAGAAGCGCCGAGGCATACCGACCCAGCGCCATTCGGTTTTCGCCTATGCCGCGCATGACGCGTGCAAAACCGGCTTTCTCGCCCATTTGTTGATAGGCCTTGCGCGCCATTTCCAACTCTGTCAATGCGTCGCGATGGCGACCGAGGCGCGTGAGGGCGATGCCTCGATTAGCATGGCAGCGGAATACGCCAACGGTTCCGCTGTCTCCGAGCGAGCGGTACAGTGCCAGGGCGGCGGTGAACTGACGTAGGGCGGCGCGATGCTGGCCGTGTTCGAGTAGAATGTTCCCCATATTGGTATCTAATGTTGCCACTCGCAGGGTTAAACCGTGTTCAACGAGGATGCGACGCGCGGCGCGGGCCGTGCTCCGCGCCTCATCAATACGACCCAGCCCGGCGGTTGCCCATATCCAACTCACCCGAGTACGTGCTGCCTCGATAGGCTTGCCTAACCGAACAAACGTGGCAGCGGCTTCGTCGAGATAGAGGCGGGCCTCGGAATTGCGCCCCTGGACCCGTAGCGCCTCACCGTGGCGCATCCTTGCCATCGCCCACCCATAGTCGTCAGCCCCACGTTGGGCGAGAGCGAGAGCGTCGACACAGACGCGCTCCATGTGAATGGGGTCGATTCCGTACAGACGCTCCGCCTCATCCACGAGGCGCATGACGGTGTCGTGGACCTGGGACGGCACGAGGGTGTGACCCGCGATCAGCGCGCGGCGCTTGTCGGGGTCACTGGCGGCCAGCAATCGCCGGACAAACACCTCGGCGGTGGGCCCGGTGGCGGTCGGGGTGACGGGCATGGCAGGCGTCCTGGGGCCACGGGACTCGTGCGGCCGCGAATCGCTGCCATGATACTACGATCACCGACTATCGTTTTGCGAGCGCGGGTCGTAATGGTGAGGTGGGATTCCGGTTCGGGCCGGTGCTGTCGTGGAGGTTGCAGCCAGTTACGCTGACGGTAGTGTGGGAGTATCTGCGACGGTTGGGGGTCGATGTGGTCGAGGTAGGTAGATCGAGGACGTGCTCATCTCGGGATCGGGAGTAGCCGCCTCGGTTTGTGTTGCGATCGCGGCACACCCCAGCCCGCCGGGTGAGATGTGCCCGGCAACGGCCGGTCGCTCATCCGGTGCCGGTGCGGCGCGCTCGCCACTCGTATAGGTTCACCGGCTCTCGACTGGCATCACGAACCGAGGTCGTGGCGGTCACGCGCCGCGGCGCGAGATAGGGCACCGGCAGGCGAGTGGGTGGTGTGGGTGTCATGGGCAGCGACGGCACGCTGTCGAGGCGGAGCGCATCTTGTAAGAGCAGCGTCAAGCGTAGGTCATCTATCTGCAGGCTGGTCAGGTCGCCGAGTAGCTTCTCCTCGGCAAGCGTGCGGATGAAGGTGTCGCGGAGGCGTGC
>JBBQJF010000159.1:0-11062 GCA_038325665.1 Dehalococcoidia bacterium
TGGAGCCTGCAACAGCGGCTGCTGACGCCCTACAGTCTCGGCATCGCCCACGCCCTTGCCAACGCGAAGCTGACGCTCGAATGCGGCTTCACGACCGTGCGCGACGCCGGCGGCACGCCATTGGGGGTGAAGATGGCGATCGACCAGGGCATGTTTCCGGGTCCACGGCTGCGCGTGGCCGTCGGCGCACTCTCGCAGACGCACGGCCACGGAGATTCGCAGATGCCCAACGGGGCCAATCTGCGCGTGCCCGACCCCGAGCACCCCTGGACCGTCGCCGACGGGGTGGACGAGGTACGCAAAGCGACACGCGAGGTGCTGCGCGCCGGCGCCGACCAGGTCAAAGTCCACACCAGCGGCGGCGTGATGTCGCCGAACGATGAACCCGGCGCTACCGGCTTCTCGCCCGAGGAGATCGCGGTGATCGTCTACGAGGCGCGCGCCGCCGGCAAGTCAGTAATGGCGCATGCCCAGGCGACCCAGGGGATCAAGAACGCGGTATTGGGCGGCATCGCCTCGATTGAACACGGCATCTATCTCGACGAAGAGGTGATCGAGGAGATGAAGCGGCGCGGTACCTATCTTGTCGCCACCCTGGTCGCGCCGCTGTGGGTGATCCGCCGCGCGGAAAAAGACCCGGCCGCGATTCCGCCCTACGCCGTACGCAAGGCGCGCGAGGTCAAAGAAGCGCATCACGCCAGCTTCAAGATGGCCGTCGAAAAGGGCGTGAGGATCGCGATGGGCACCGACACCGGTGTCGGTCCGCATGGCAGCAACGCCGAAGAGCTGCAGCTTATGGTCGAGGCGGGCATGACGTCGATGCAGGCGATCGTTGCCACGACCAAGACCGCGGCCGAGTGCTCGGACATCGGCCACCTCACCGGCTCGCTTGAGCCGGGAAAGCGCGCCGATCTGCTCGCGGTCGATGGCGACCCGCTTGCCGATATCACCCTGCTCCAGAACCGCGACAAGCTCGCCCTGATTATGAAAGACGGCAAGCCGTTCAAGAACCTGCTCACCGACCGTGTGCTCGAGCAAGCGCGTGTCTAACGCGCGGGACCAGCGCCCCCCAACACCTAACATCCAACACCCATCACCAACTTCCGAGGGAGATGCGATGCGACCGAACCGGATGAAGCAGATCTGGACTGACGGTGGTTTTGTCACGCTCGGCTGGCTGTCGATTCCGAACGCCTTCTCGGCGGAGGTCATGGCCCGCCAGGGGTTCGACGCGCTGTGTGTCGATATGCAGCACGGGCTGATCGATTACAGCGACGTGTGGCCGATGCTCCAAGCGATTTCGCAGACCGACACCGTGCCGGTGGTGCGCGTGCCTTGGAACGACGCCCAGATCATCATGAAGGTGCTCGACGCCGGCGCGTACGGCGTGATCGTGCCGCTGGTCAACACGGCCGAGGAGGCGGCGCGGGCCGTGGCGGCCTGTCGGTACCCGCCCGACGGTATGCGCAGCTTCGGACCTGCCCGCGCCGCGATGTACGCCGGCCAAGGCTATGTGCAGGAGTCGAACGACCAGATCGTGGTGCTGGCGATGATCGAGACCAAGCAGGGGCTGGACAACCTCGACGCGATCTGTGCCACCCCCGGCCTTGATGGCGTCTACATCGGCCCGGCCGACCTCAGCTACGCGCTCGGACTGCCACCTCAGGCCGACAACGAGAACCCGATCCACCTGGAGGCGTGCAACCGCATCCGCGATACCGCCCACAAGAACGGCAAGAAAGCCGCGATGCACACCGCCAGCGCCGCGTTCGCCGCCAACTCGGTCGCGCGCGGCTTCGACCTGGTGATGCTCACCTCCGATGTCGCCTGCCTCGGCTCCGCCGCCCGCGGCCAGCTCGACGATTTGCGCGCGGGCACCACCGGCAGGAAGCCGGGGGTAGCGGCGCCGTAAGCGAATGACTAACGCCACCCACGGTGCGGCGACCCGCGCGATTCTGGACGCTCGCGCCGCCATCCATGCGCGTCGGGCCGGGGGCGCGGCGCTGCGCCATCCGCATTCGCGGGTGCGCCGCGACCTCGCGCACCGTCGCGAGCGTCCGCCCCGACATCTGATGTGCGGCTGGCCGGGGACGTGCGTGGCCGGTGCACGGCGAGTCCTGCTCAGCGGCATCTTGTGACCGATACCTCCAGACCTATCGGCGTTTGCACCAGTACAACACACGTAAGCGATCAGCCGTCAGATCTCAGCGACACGCGCGCAATCGCTGGAAATGCACACGGCCGTGAGGAGGATAACTGAATTCCCGACAAGAACGAGTTGACTGACCGCTGAGATGCGAGGGCTGAACGCTTACCAACGCGCCTGACCCCTGATACAGCGACGGGTCGGAACATGGATTCCGGCGCTAACTAATCTTCATTCTGCCTGGAAGGGTTGCACGTACGTGTTGAATCGAGTATAAGCAGGGCAGGAGGTATCGAAGATGCCGAGTCTCGACAAAGTAATAATGGAAACCGATCTCACGTCCTCTCGCTCCCCTGGTGGGATGGATTTGGCCCCTTATCTCGACATCCTGGACAAAATCCGTGAGGACAGCGGTGTCGGGGGCGAAGTATCCCTTGCCTCCGATGAAAGCCAGCGAACGGAGAAGCGCCGCCTAAGCGTCGCCGCCAAGCAGCGCGGACTCAAGTTAACCTGGCGAAAGTCACAGCAAGGACGGCTGCGTTTTGTGCTCTCGGGTCAGGGCGCCCCTCCTCCTGATGGGCGAAAGCGCCGGAAGGCCGGTTAGAAAACGGGGCAGCGGCTCACCAGCGGTCTCATTCTCAGGAAGCCGTGACCTAGGTGCGCGCACCCGTGCCCCCGTATCCTTGTCGCGGACAGATGATGAGTCATGAGTGAATTTCCATGCGGCGAGGAAGCGGTATCGGCAGTAGGATCGTGACAACGGTTTCTTTTCGTCAGTAGACATTTTACAAAGAGAAACCATCGGCGGCGGCACACGCGATGCCGCCGCCGATGGTTTCTCTTTGTGACCCTTCCCGCCTCGGATGCCGTGTCAATCACCAGTTGAGGCTGTCTCCACCCGCCGCGCGATCCCGCGGCTGCGCCGGCCGCCGGAGCGGAGTGTCAATCACCAGTTGAGGCCGCTTCCACCCGCCGCTGAGCAATCGACTTGTCGGTAACGGCGATGTCGAGTAACTCCGCGATGTCATACGCTTTGAGTCGCTTGGGCGCATCGTCGCCTTGAAGCGACGGGATGGCATCCTCGAACATCTGAATGCAGAACGGGCACGCGACCGCGACCGCATCCGCGCCGGTCGCGATTGCCTCCTCGGTGCGGACATGATTGACACGCCGCCCCTTCTTCTCTTCCATCCAGATGTTGCCACCACCGGCGCCGCAACAGTACGACTGACCGCGACTGCGCGGCATCTCCACCAACGTGGCACCGGGGAGCGATTCGATCACACCGCGCGGCTCGTCGTAGATATCGTTGTGGCGACCGAGATAACAGGGGTCGTGGAAGGTGATCGTCTGTCCCACGCCGTTGACCGGCCGCAGCCGTCCCGTCTTGACCAGATGGTCAAGCAACTTGGAGTGATGAATGACCTCAATCCTCGCGCCAAAATCGGGGTACTCGTTGCGGAACGTATTGAAGCAATGGGGGCAGTGTACGATTACTTTGCGCACATCCAGCGCGTTGAAGGTGTCGATGTTCTGCTTCACCAGCATCTGGTAGAGGTACTCATTGCCCAGCCGCCGCGCGGGGTCACCGTTACAGGTCTCCTGGGCGCCAATCACGCCGAAGCTGACCTCGGCCTGCTTCAGCAACCGCACGACGCTCTGAGTGATCGACAGCACCCGCTCAACCAGAGCGCCGGTGCAGCCGACCCAGTATAGATACTCCTGTGTGCCGTCGTACTCCGGGACCTCCATATCGTCCATCCAGGACGTGCGGGTGAAGGCGGTGCCCCGCCAGGGATGGCCGCGCTGTTCGATGTTTTGCACTGCCGCCGCCGCCGTCTCGGGCATCCGACCCTCGTCCATCGCCAGCCACCGGCGCATATCGACGATCGTCGGGATGTGCTCGATGAATACCGGGCACTCCTGCACGCACGCGCCGCAGGTGCGACACGCCCACAACGACTCCTCGGTGATCCGCTCGATCAAGTTACCTCGCGGCTCCTCGCGACCGGCCTCGCGCGCCTCGATCACGATTGGGCCGGTGACACTCAGCTCATCCTTCACCCCTTGAATGATCTGCATCGGCGACAGCGGTTGACCGGCGATGTGCGCCGGACAGGCAGAGGAGCAACGCCCGCACCGTACGCACACGTCACCCTCGAAAAGCTGCTTCCAGGTGAAGTCTTGCACACGGCCGACGCCGAATGCTTCCCGCGCCGGCTCGGGGATGTCCTCGGTCAGGTCACCGTCATATTGGAGCTTGCCGTACGGTTCGAGCGTCTTGAAGTAGGCGTTGGCCGGCGCCATGAAGATGTGGCCGAGCTTGGTGAAGGCGATCAGGCCGAGCCACACGAACACGACCGGCATGTGCGACCACCAGAAGAAGCGGTGCATGCCGCGTAGCGCTCCATCAGAGAAGCCGATGCCGTCGAGCACCGAGCCGATCACCCAGCCACCGGGTGACCACACCGACCATGACTCGTGCCCCTCCCGCAACTCGGTAGCGGCGATGCGCGCACCCTCGACGAAGAACCCACCCACCAGCAGCCAGAACAGCAGCACGAGGATGGCGTGATCCTCCCAGTTCTCGCGCCACTTGATCCGTGTCTTGTTCTCGATGTAGCCGCCCGGTGGCGCCGATACCTCCTGCTCCTGCCGGCCGCGGAAACGGAAGGCGGGCCGCACGCCGGCGTAGCGGCGGTAGAACGCCATCAACACACCAACGATTCCGGCGAAGCCCGAGAGGTCTCCGTAGAGAGAATAGCCCTTATAGATCCCGCCTTGCAGTAAGGGAGAACCAGTCATCGGGGTGATGACCTCGGAGTCGATCAGGATGATGGTGGTAACGATAAACAAGTTCACGATGCTGAGGAAGATCAGGATGTGATAAACGCCCGCGTACCGGTCGCGGCGGACACGGTGCTGGGCGAAACCCTGGACCACGAGATTCTTCATACGCGCCGGCAGATTGTCCATCGGCGCCGTCGGCCGGCCCAGCCGCCACAACCGTGACCGCTGGAACGGCACGAACAGCAACGTGGCGACCAGCATCGCCAGCAGCGGATAGACCGACCAGCCGCCCCGAATGTTGAAATACACCTCGCGGTGCGCCACATTCTCGGGCAGCGTCGCCGCCGCGACCGTGCCCGCGCCCGCGATGCCCAGCACCGCCGCCCACAGCGCCAGCGGCGCCGTCAGCACGCGGGACTCACGACGCGGGGCCGGCAACTCATCCTGATGTTCCATCGTCGGCTCCTTGGGGAGCATTCTAAGATTGGGGAGGCGATTGAACCGCCAAGGACGCCAAGAACGCGAAGACGCGCCACGGAAATTGAGATCCGGAGGACTGGACCGCTCGGGCGAAGTCGCCCTCATCTTGAGTTCCGTGACGTCCTCGGCGCTCTTCGCGTCTTGGCGGTTCCGTCCTAGTTATTCCCCGGTGCGCCATGCACCTTACGCAGCTCCGTTTTGAGCACCTTGCCCATCGCGTTGCGGGGCAGCTCGTCCACAAACGTGACGTAGGCGGGCGCTTTGTAGCTGGCGAGGCGGCTCTTGGTGTATTGGATCACGTCGTCCGGGGTCAGCGAGACGCCCTCTCGCAGTACGAGGATAGCCTTAATCACCTCGCCCCAATCGGGGTCAGGCACACCGATCACGGCTGCATCCTCGACGTCTTCGTGCGCTAGCAGGGCGTTTTCAATCTCACCGGTGGAGATGTTTTCGCCGCCACGGATGATCAGGTCCTTCTTGCGGCCGGTGATAAACAGGTAGTTGTCCGGGTCGAGGTAGCCGACATCGCCGGTGTGGAGCCAGCCATCCTGGATCGCGTCGTTGGTGGCCTCCTCCTGCTTGTAGTAGCCGGACATGACACGCGCGCCCGCGACGCAGATTTCGCCCTCTTTCCCCGGCTCAAGGATCTCGTTCTGCTCGCCCATGATCACGACCGCGACATCGTCCATCGGCCGGCCGACCGAGCGCAACCGCTTGAGCTTCAGCTCCAGCGCCTCCGCGGAGAGGCCCGTGATGTCGTGGTCCTCGGGGCCAAGGTAGGTGAGCGTCGAGGTCGATTCTGTCTGACCATATGCATTCATCAGACCGCACTTGAACACCTCGACCGCCTTACGCACAACCTCGAAAGGCATTGGCGCGGCGCCGTAGGCAATCAACTCGAGCGAGGATAGGTCATATTCGCTGTACTTCGGGTGCTCCATGATGCGCTTGAGCATGGTAGGCACCACGAAGGCGTGGGTCGCTTTCTCGTCTTGGACCGTCTTCATCCACTGCTCAGGCTCGAACTGCGGCAGGATGGCGACCTTGCGCCCGCCCCAGATCGAGGACATCATCGCGGTCGAACCGGCGATGTGGAAAAACGGCACCGAGACCAGCGTGCACTTCTCCGGCGCGTCGGGCGAGGCCGGCTCGACCGTGTTCATCACATAGGCGGTGAAGTCGAGGTAGGAGAGCAGCACACCCTTGGGCATCGCCGTCGTGCCGGAGGTGTACATCAGGATCGTCGGATCCTTATCGTCCACATCGGCGACGATCTCTTCCGGCTCGGTGGCCGCGATCAGCGCCTGGTAGCCTTGCATACCCTCGGGCTGACCATCGAAGCAAATCAGGTGCTTCAGCGTGGAAAGCGTGGGCCGGATCGCGGCCAGTAGGTCAAGATAGCGCTGACCGACAAACAACACATGCGCCTCGGCGGTGTTGATCATATAGGTCAGCTCGTCCTGCTTGGCGCGGTAGTTGAGCGGCACGAACACGGCGCCAAGCGTGGCGCAGGCATAGTAGGCCTCGACGAAGGCCGGACTGTTGAGCGACATCACCGCGACGGCCGTGCCCCTGCCCACGCCCATGCTTTGCAGGGCGGTGGCGAGACGGTTCACACGGTCGGCCGCCTCCATGTACGTGACGCGCCAGTCGCCCTGCACCAGCGCCTCGCGGTCGGGCACGGTATACGAGCTGATCTGAAGGAATTCAGCGGTGTTCATCCAATCCCCTCCGAAATTGCCGTGGGCCGGACAGGACCGCGTCCCGTCCGCTCGCCTACCTCGTGCTCGCCACGGGAGCAAGGGTGTGGTGGGCCAGACCCCTGATTGGGGACGGTCATGCGCGGAACGCGTGCACGCTCATCCACGCATGGATTCATCCTCGATGATGCGCGCTCAGCCTAGCGCGTTCTGTCGTAAGGGGAAAGTCTATCAAGTGGGTTTGCACGGCGTGGGGCTGCCATCCTTGCCATCGAGGCATGCTTTCACGTCAACCTTGATGGTGGCGCCCTCGACCGTGACCGGGTGATGCTTCATCGGCGGGGATGCGCCCTCGACCGGCATCCCCGAGAGATCGTATAGCGTGCCGGTGCAATCGCCGCGAAACAGTCCCGTGCGTCCCCCTGCCCGCGCCGTCTCGCGGTAGCGGATCAGGCAACCGTTGATCACGTCCTCGCGCCGGCTCTCGTTCTGATCGAGGGCGATCACCTCGCCCGAGGCGAGCCGCACGATGTACAGCCCCTTGGTGGAGACATACACCGGGTCATCGGGAGCGAACCTCGCCAGCGGCGCCTCAAACGCGCCGCTATCGCCGCCGCCGCGGACGCAGGTCGAGCCGAGAAACGTCACGGCCAGCACTCCCACCGCGAACAGCACCACGAACGCCGGCATCACACACCCGGTGGGCGACTGGGCGGCGGTGGAGGGAATATCGGTTGGCATGCCGCGCCTCGTATGGCAGCCTTGTGCCGCCGGGGCTGGTCGGTCCGTGCGCCATTTCTCGTTCGGAGATGCTCACTCCGCTCGCGGGAACACCCGCGCACGCGGACGGCCGCTCTCCGGCCGGCGTGACCGCCGCGCCGCGTCAGCGTGTCAGTAAGCCTAATGTACTCCCTGCCACTCGCCCACGCATTCGTGAACAGCGGACACTGCACACCGATACGCTCAGACATCGGCGGCTAGTCCGCGGGTATCGGATCGTCATGGCACGCGGCGCTCACCTGCCTGATTGCATCAAGCGCGGCTGCCACCCGCCGCACCCGCTGCACCCCGGGCGACGGGTTGCGGTCCTGCTCGTCCTGCGCCCGCCGGGAGAACTCATGGTACTCCGCCAGGTGCTGCTCCACGGCCGCTTTGTTGTGGAGCTAGTCCAGGATCGTCGCGAAGACCTCTTCGAGGCTCAGGGTCGGGTACGAGCGCTGAATCTGCTCAGGGGTGCGTCCCCGATCGATGTAGTTGTTGAGCACGGTCTCGATGCCGACGCGCGAGCCTTTGATGCGGATGTCGTCTGGCGCGAGGAAATCGAAGTAGTGATAAAGCTGCATCAGAGACCTCCGGCTTACCCGAGGGGCAAGTAGGTGACGCGATCACGCCATTCGTCCGGAAATGAAGCTCCGGCAATCGCCAGCAGATACTCGACGTTCCCGCCGATACCCAAATCCTCATCGAGCAGGATCAATCCGGGTCGATGACGCCCGCGCGCCAGATGGCCGGCGAGATGCACCGGCATCGTGCGCCGGTCATTGGTGACGAGGATGAAACCCTCACGATCACACCACTCCAGAATGAGCGGGTCAGGCGTGCCCTTTGGAAGCACCTCCCGATCGCCCACCGCCGCGACGACAATGGACGGGTCATGCAGCAAAAGTTGATCCCGATACACCAGGCTAACGTTCTCGTCGAGCATCAGCCTGGATGTCATGAGGTCGCGCGCCGTGCTGCCTCGCGCTCCGTCAACAACTGCTTGAGCCGGACAATGCCGGGGTGAGGATTGCGCGCCTGTTCCTCCCGCATCCGGCGCCCCCACGCGCGCCAGTCCGCCATGTACGCGTCTACCTGCTCTCGGTTTTCGCGATGGTAGCGCAGAGTCGCATGGATCTGTGCTGGCGTGAGCGTGGGATACATCCTCACGATTTCGTCCGGTGTCTTGCCATGATGGAGATGCACGGACAAGACCGTCTCGATCCCGACCCGTGTGCCCTTGATGCGGATGTCATCCGGCGCCAGGAAATCGAAGTAGTCCTCAAGCTGCATGGACGGTCTCCTAGAGCGGCACGTACGCTATCCGGTCGCGGCATTCATCCGGCCCGGTCGCCACGGCGATCAGCTCCAGATCTTCGACAACCCGGCCAATCGGCGCCCTCGGTCGCAGCGCGATAATCCCCGGAACGTGGCCCCCTGACGCCAGATGAGCGGCGAGATGCACGGGCATCGTGCTGCGATCATCGGTAATGAGCATGACATCGTGGTCTTCGCACCAGCGCAAGAGGATGGGATCGGGCGACCGCCGAGGTGGCGCATCCGCATCGCCAACCCTCCAGATGCGGAGGGCCGGCCGCCGGCGTCGAAGCCCCGTGCGGATGGACAGTGGGGCATTCTCGTCCAGCAGGAATCCTGTGATCAACCCGCACGCGCCTCGGTCGCGTCACGCTCAGCCTTCAGCTCGCGAAGCCGCTGCACGACCGGCAAGGGATTCTTGTCATGCTCCTCCTGCGCCCTGCTTGAGTACTCCAACCAGCCGGCGACGTAGCGTTCGATGGCCTCTCGATTGTGCAAATAGTAGAGGATGGTCGCGTACACCGCTTCGAGACCGACCGAGGGATACTCCCGCGCGATTCTGTGGGGCGACCATCGTCGGTGGAGGTGCGCGGACAAGACCGTCTCGATCCCGACCCGTGTGCCCTTGATGCGGATGTCATCCGGCGAGAGGAAGTCGAAGTAGTCATCAAGGTTCATGGGTAGGCTCCTCCCTTGATCCGCGCCGAAGTATGCGACTCACATACAGTCTAACCGATGCCTGACCGCGGCAGCGGCTCCGAAATCGGCCACAGACTCCGGTGCAGGCACACCAGGGTCGCGGCAGTGCGTGGGGTTGGCGATTGAAGCGCTCGCCCACTCGGCATTCGTGGCCCCGCGGCGCGAAACGGCGGCGAACGGCGCCCCCGGTGCTCAGGCGGGCGGACCGACCAGCGCGGCGAACAGGTGGTCGAGAGTCGCGGCCGGGTCGTCGCACAGTCCGCTGTGAGCGGGCGACGGCTGGATGATCGTGCTCGACGGCGAAACCAGCCAGTGGAATCGCTCGGCCTGACTGAGCCGGGCGATTGGTCCGGCGTCGGGGTCGCCCGCCGCGATCCGTACCAAAGCGTTGAGGTGGCCCTGCACCTCCGCCGGCGCCAGGTCCGGCGCCAACGCCGCCAACCGCCGTTCGTCCAGCGTGGCGCGGGCGGCGAGGAACCGGCGCGGCCGGCACAGCAACACGACGCCCGCGTTGAAGCATTCCCCCCGCTCCACCCGCGGGACGATCCGCACGACCGCGTACTGGAACGGTTCACGCGCGGGCGCGGGCACGGTCGGCCTCCTCCGCGAATGCGCGCGGCGCCGCCAGCCGGCCGAGCAGATACTCGACATACGCGCGGCGGTGTTCGTCCACGCCGGCAAAAGCCGTCTCCCCATCGAGCCAGGTGTCGGGGATTGCCGCCACGATCGTCTCCACCACCTCGGGCGAAAGGCGCGGCGCTAACCGTTCGTCTGCCTCGGCGATCCAGCCGGCGTAGGGCAGGAGGATGTGGTCGCGCACCGCCTCGAACGGCCGGCGGGCGTGCTCGGCCGGCGCGCGCCACGAGTGATGAATGTACAGCGCCGCGCCGTGATCGATCAGCCACAGCCGCCCGCCCCACATCAGTAGGTTGGGATTCCGCGCCGTGCGATCGACATTTGTGAAGAGTGAGTCGAACCAGACCGTGTCGGCGGCAAGACTTGGATCGGGTGCGGGACCGACAACCGGGCTGAACGCCAACGCGCCAGGCAGGAAGTCCATGCCCAGGTTGACGCCGGCGCTCCAACCGATCAGATCTTGAACCTCCTGGTCCGGCTCGGCCCGCCCCAGCTCGGGGTCAAGCTCGACGAGCACGATCTCCGGCACCGGCAG
>JBBQJF010000160.1:0-11010 GCA_038325665.1 Dehalococcoidia bacterium
CGCGTCTACCGCGATCGCCAGCGCCGCGATCGCCGCTGTCTCCGCGCGGAGCACCAGCGGGCCGAGTGAGACGGTGAGCGCGCCGCGCGACCGCGCCGCGTCAACCTCCTCGACCGAAAACCCGCCCTCCGGCCCGATGACGACCGTGATCGACGGCTCCTGGTCCGGCTGCCGGCGGCGTTCCGCCTTCCATTCGCGCAGGGCGTCGCCCAGGAGGGGGGAATCGATGCGGGCCGCTTCCCACGGAACCACGATAGGGCCGCCCGCCCGTGCCAGCGCGTGGTCAAAGGGCAGCGGCTCGTGTAACTCCGGCAGCGTGCGCCGGCCGCATTGCTCGGCCGCCTCGATCAGAATGCGCCGCCAGCGGGCGAGTTTCGACGCGCCGAACTCGGCCGGACGCACCTGGCAGCGGGATGTGACAAGCGGCACGATCGCGGCGACGCCCAGCTCCGTCGCCTTCTCCAGCAGCCACTCGAATCGGTTGGGACGGATCAGCGCCTGGTAGAGCGTGACCCGCGGCCGGGATGGCTCGGACGGCAACTCGGCCCCGAGCATGACGCCCACCGCCGCCGGCGTCGCGCGCTGGATGACAGCCTCAACCTCACGGCCGTCGCCGTCAAACAGCCGCAGCCGCTCCCCCGGCCCCATCCGTAGCACGCGGGCAATACGATGTGCCGCGTCACCGGTGAGCGTGTGGTCGCCGTGCAGTGGCAGGGGCGCGTCGTAGAAGCGACGAAGGGCGGTCTCCGTGGCCGTCATACCATTGCACCGGGTGGACCGACCGGTGCCCGCGCGACCACGGCCCGCCAATCGCCTCCCGAACGCACCTCCTCAACGGTGAATCGGGCGCGGGTCAGCGCGACCAGCACCTCATCGAGTCGCTGATCCACGATGCCCGAACCAATTAGCAGCGCACCCGGACGTAGTGTCGCGGCGAACGCCGGGACGAGCGCGGCCACCGCCGATGCAGTGATGTTCGCGACCGCGAGATCAAACGGGCCGGAGTGGGGTATGGTACCCGCGGCAACGGGACCAGCGTTTTCACTCGGTACGCGGTCGCTCGGTGCTTCTCCCCCGTGGTTGGCCGCATGATCGCGCGCACCGGCGGGGCTGCCTATACCTCCCACTCTTTCCGTAGCAAGAGGTTGGGGAGAGGCTGCGCTGCTTACGGCGATTGACGTACTTATGGTGCTCCCCCCTCCCTGTAGGGAGGGGGGCCGGGGGGGTAGGTCCAGCGTCCCCACCTCAAGCTGGATCGCACCCGCGACACCGTTGCGGCCGGCGTTCTCCCGCGCGACCTTGACCGCCCCCGGCTCAATGTCGAACGCCAGCACCCGCGCTGCGCCCAGCTTGACGGCCGCCACGGCGAGGATGCCGGAGCCGGTGCCCACGTCAAGCACGGTCATGCCCGAGCGGATCTCGCGCTCCAGCAGTTCGAGGCACATGCGCGTTGTCGGGTGCTGGCCGGTGCCGAAGGCCATGCCCGGGTCGAGGTCGATCACCACGTCACCGGGACGTGGGTCGTGGTCGCGCCACGACGGGCGGATCACGACTCGCTCACCGAAGCGCTCGACGTGGAAGTACTCCTTCCAGGCACCGGCCCAGTCTTCCTCGCGGACGGTGCGCGTCGTCAGCTCGGGCCGCACACCCAGCGCCGCGAACGCGGCGTCGAGCCGTTCGAGGCGCTCGCCCAGCCCATCGTCCACCGGCAGGTACGCCTTCACCACCGAGGGCTTGCGCCGGTCCAGCCGCACGCCCTCCTCCGGGCCGAGCGGCACGAGCGGGTCTTCGATCGAGACACCGCCGGGCGCGACCGTGCGCATCGCCTCCGCCACCGTTTCTGCCTGCTCCACCGGCGCTGACGCGCTCACCTCGCACCAGATCGGTGACGGGGAAGTGGAGTCGAGAGTGGGGGATGTCACGCGCCGGCCTCCTTTGGGTTACCTAGCCCGGCCCCCTTCCCTGGTAGGGAAAGGGGGAGACGAGGGTGTTCTGGTGTTGGGGCATGAGCAACGCTTGCGACGATGGCTGCTGGGCGCCGGGAGACGCGGCCACGATGTTCGCCCGTTGTGTATGCACCCCATGGAAGCACGCACCGACCAACTCCCGCTCCTCGCTCCCCGCCCTCCCTATGCCACCGATACCTGTTCGCCCTCGGCGAAGCCGGGCAAGGCAGCAACGCGCGGGCCTTGACCACGGAGTTCGGCCTCGGCCTGATCGAACGCGGCGGCGATGCGGGACCAGCCCGATTCGAGCGCGGCTCGCGCGAGGGCGGCGGCCGACTGCATCTTCGGCAGGTACGGCGCCTCGATTCGGTCGAGCCGGGCTGTGACTTCGGCGTCGGCGTCCGGCACGCCGCGCTCCTCCAGATAGAGAGGAAGCAACTCGTGGAGCGCTATGATCATGCCGGTGTCAGTGGTGCGCGCCGCCTCGTCCGCCGCCTGCGCGACCGTGTCCCACATCGCCCCGGTATCGGACAGTGCTTCAAGTCGTGGGCGTAGGCGTTCCCAGGCCTGATCGCGGTCGGCCTCATCCAACGACTCGGACTGAGTGCCGGATGCGGGGAGTTCCGGCCCCATCGCCTCCTCGATCATGAAGTAGATCCCTTGACGCACCGCCTCGGCGCCGGACCGAAGCTGCGCCAGGTTGGTCAGCGCCTCATCGTTGGACCCCGGGGACTGTCGCGCCTGGAGGAGGACCGCCGCCACCCGTTGGGTGAGATCTCTCAGCGCCGCCATCTTCTCCTCGACCCGCGCGAGAAAATCACCCGCCTCCGGGTCGCCGGTCAGCACGGGGTCGCGCGTAATGGTAAAGCCGTCGCCTGTCGTCATCGGTAGTGGGTTGCTCCTTCCTTTGGATGACGGCGGGGGTGAGGGTCCAGCGGGGCCAATGTTGTCCGTTTGCCGGTTCAGCGGATGTCACCAAGCTCGTTGCGGAGTTGGATCGCGTTGATCAGGGCGCCACGGGTCAGCAGTCCGAGTGGGTCGCGACCGTCGATCACCGGGATCTGGTTAATGTTGTGTTGGGCCATCAACTGTAACGCGGCCTGCGCCTCCGTGCGCGGCCCAGCCACGATCAGGCGCTCGCGCGGCGTCATCGCCCGATAGACCGTGACCGTATCCCACTGATCTTGCGGCACCTTTTGTAGATCGGAGAGCGTGACCAGCCCAAAGAAATCGCCCTCATCGGTGGCGGCGACGAAGAAGGCGCGCTGATTGAGGCCGAGAACATACTCCTGCGCGAAGGCGCGCAGCGTCACATCCGGCGAGACGCGAGGAACGTCACGCTCGATCAGCGGGCCGATCAGCAGGCCCTTGAAGCCGCGCTCCATCAGTAACTGGTTGTAGCTGCTCTCGGCCGCGTTCCACAGAAACCAGCCGATCAGGATGAACCAGAACCCACCACCCAGACCGCCGGTGAACACCGTCACCACGCCGAGGGCGATCAGCAACCCCGCGACCGCCCGCCCCACGTTCCCGGCGATGCGCGTCGCCTCGAGCATGTTGCGCTTCGCTCCCCACAAGATCGCGCGCAGCACCCGGCCGCCGTCCAGTGGGAAGCCTGGAAGCAGGTTGAACACGCCGACCGCGATATTGACGTAAGCGAGGTAGCCGGCGCCGGCCTTGATCGGCTCCCACCCGGCGCCGCGGGCGAGCAGCCACACCCCGCCGAATACGGCCGCGGCAGCGAAGCTGGTCAACGGCCCGACGATGGCGATCCAAAACTCATCACGGGCGCCGCGTGCCTCACTGCCGAGCGCGGAGACGCCGCCGAACAGAAAGAGGGTGATGCTGTTGACAACCAGCCCGCGCCGCCGCGCCTCGAGGGAGTGTGAGATCTCATGGGCGAGCACCGAACCGAAGAACAGCAGCGTGGTGATGGCGCCCACCAACCACCGCTGGCGGGCTTCCCATTCAGGGTAGACGTCGGGTAGGTATTGGCTCGCCACGGACCAGGTGGAGAGCAGGAATATAAACACCCAGCTCCAGTGGATGAACACGCCAATACCGAACAGCCGAAACACTCGGAAGGAGCCGGCCATGCCGCCGGACGGTGGGGCGCCGGCGGGAGGTGCGGTGGGCGGAGTGGTCATGCCGGCCCCCCAAGCTACAAGATGGCGGCCCTCGGCGCCCGTGGCACCGACACGCGCGGACCAGACCGCCGGTCCACCGCGCCGGCCACGGACTAGGACCCGAGACTCGCGCAAGGATCAATCCTTGGGGCTGAGGAAGTCCTTGAACTTCTCGAAGAAGCCCTTCTCCTGCGGCTCTTCCTCGGGCACCTCGGTATGATCGGGATTGAACGTCTCCGCGAGTTGCTGGAACAAGCGGCGCTGCTCCGCGCTGAGATTTTGGGGAGTCACGACGCGCACGCGCACCAATTGGTCACCGCGCCCGCCGCCGCGCAGGCGGGGCACGCCGCGTTCGCGCAGCACGAAGACTTTGTCACTCTGCGTGGCGGCAGGGATCTTGAGCACGACCTCGCCGTCAAGCGTCGGCACCCGCACCTCGGCGCCGAGTGCCGCCTGGGTGACATTGATGCCCAATTCGTAGAGGATATCGTCCTCATCGCGCTTGAAGATCGGGTGTGGACGCACACCGAGCAGCACATACAGATTGCCGGGGCCACCGCCCTGAGCGCCCGCGTCGCCTTCGCCGCTCAGCCGTATCTGCGAGCCGCCGTCTACTCCCGCCGGGATCTTGACACCGATCGTGCGGGTGCGGCGCTGACGGCCGGCGCCGCGACACTCGGGGCACGGTTTGGTGATGATCCGCCCCTCGCCGTGGCAACGCTCACATGGGGCGACGTTGACGAATTGACCGAAGATGCTCTGTTGGACCCGCCGCACCTCGCCCGTGCCGTTGCAGGCGGGGCAGCGCTCCGGTGTGGAGCCTGGCTCGGCGCCAAGACCGCTACAGGTCGCGCACGTCTCGCCGCGCGTCACCTCGATCTCCTTGTCAACGCCGAAGACGGCCTCCTCGAAGGTGAGCGTTACGTTGACGCGCAGGTCGGCGCCGCGGGTTGGGCCGCGACGGGTGCGCGTGGCCGTGCCGCCGAAGAAGGCGTCGAAGATGTCGCCGAAGCCACCGAAGTTGAAGCCCTCGAACCCGGCCTGGCCGTTACCGGTCACACCAGCATGGCCGAAACGGTCGTAGGCGGCGCGCTTCTCCGGGTCGGAGAGCACCTCGTAGGCCTGACTAATTTCCTTGAATCGCTCTTCCGCGCCCGGCTCTTTGTTGCGGTCGGGGTGGTATTGCATTGCCAGCCGGCGGAAGGCCTTCTTGATGTCCTCCGGGCCAGCGGAGCGATCAATACCGAGGATGTCATAGAAGTCGCGCTGCTGCGTCGCCATGCGTTCTCAACACCGGCATGCGGCCGGCCCGTCACTGGTCGCGGTCGCCCGCTTGGAACGTCTCCGGAGCGGGCTACCGCGTTCATCATCCCTGGTATCACAGGTATCCAAACTATCTTACCACCGCGGTCGCGACCGCTGTACCACCGCGGTTACAGAATCAGGACCGAGCGGGGCGAAAGCTCGTCGCCCGTTAGGCGGCAGACGAGCAGTCCGGCGGTGGTGGCGTCCGTCCTGGTCGCTATGCCAACGGCAAGCGCCTAACTCTCAACCGGTTGATCTGCACGGTGACGACCGCGCCATGTTCCAGATCTTCACTGCATTGCACGGCGACGTGCTGGATAACGCGCACCAATTCCGCTGCAGACAGCCCCTCAATCCGAATGCGGACGACTGATGGGGAATGTGCCCGTGCGAGCGCGAGTAGCATGTGGAAGTCGGCGTCCAGGGTGACGACAACACGGTTCTCACGGCGAGCATAGTTGAGAATGTCCACGTCGCTCGCGGCAGCCAGTCCGACCTCACCGGTATGCACCGCATCAACCGGGTCTGGCGCAACAATTCAGCGGCGGAACGGGGGAGTCCCTGGTCGAGAATGATCCTCACGAAACCGGTGAAAACTCGATGATTTGGTCATCGAGGTTCGCGGCAGCATAGGCCAACGCCTGTTGGATATCCTCCGCTTCAATCTCGGGGTACTCGCGCACCAGCTCCGCCCGATCCGCGTACAGCGCCAGCAGTTGCAGCAGCCGTCGCACCGTGATTCGCAGGTCACGGATGCATGGCTGTCCGTTCATGCGCGCTGGATCGACGGTAATACGATCGAAGGGTGTCATGGCGTGCGGTTCCTCTGCCGTCTTACCGGCCCGGAGATTGGCGGCCTCGCGAGGGGGGCAACGTCGAGGTATCACCATGGTGGGTGTGTCGCGCCCTGCTTCGCTGGACTGTGCTCATGGTACACTCGCACCGCGCAAAGGGGAGCACGCGTCATGACGATGCCGGCCGGCGACCCGACGGATGAGATACTGGATGCTCAGGTGCGCGAGAGTACGCGCGACGAGTCATGGGCGATGCTCGATGCCGACACGCGCCGGTATCTGGGCATCAGCGCCGGCGAGTTCGTCCGCCGCTACAACGCCGGCGAATGGCCCGAGCCGGACGACGACCTGACGATCATGCGCCTCGCCTTCCACTTGGAAGGGTTGCAGCAGGAGCCTGCTACCCCATGCTGATGGGCGCAACTCCCTCCGCCGCGCGAAGTGCGCGTCGCGGCGTGATTCAGCAAGCACTTTCGTGCATCACATCGGCGGTCATCCTGGACGAGCCGTTCGCGGGATAGCGCGATCTCACAGTCAACGCACGGCTGTCCGGGGCAGAAGCGGCGATCACGCTTTCAATCCGTCACCGGTACAGCCTCATTGAAGACGCCGCGCGCGGCTCGCGTCAGCGCTGGCAGGCACAAACCGTCGGGTATATGGATGCGCTCGACAACGCGGACGGTCGCGAGATCGTCGCGTACCACTGGCACCCCGACGGACGGGGCCACGTCCGGCTGCCGCACCTGCACCTCGGCGCTGGTGCAATGGTCGGGCGGGGCGAACGGGTGAAGGCGCATCTGCTCACCGGCGTCGTCACCCCGGCGGTCGCGCTCCTGCTCGCGATCGAGTCGTTCGGTGTGCCGCCGCGCCGCGCCGATTGGGGCGCACGTCTCCATCAGGCGCATGACACGCTTCAGCCGGCGTGAGGGCCGCCGCATCGGTGTGGGCGGGTCGTTCTGGGCGTACAGATGCCGGCACGCCGGCGAGGCGACCCGCGTTCGTGGGCACGTCATCACGCCAGCAGCGATGTCCGTGTCGCGGACTGGCGCTAAATGTCGAGGTTGCGCACCTGGTTGGAGTGGGACTGGATGAAGGCTTTGCGGTGCGACACCTCGTCGCCCATCAGGTGGCGGAAGATCTCGTCGGCGACCATGCCTTCCTCGACATCGACCTTGAGCAGGGTGCGGGTGGACGGATCCATCGTCGAGGCCCACAACTGCTCGGCGCTCATCTCGCCCAAGCCCTTGTAGCGCTGGATGCTGCTCGCCTTGCCGTTGAGCTTGCTTAGCAGCTCATCCTTCTGGCGGTCGTTGTACACCCAGGTGTGTTGCTTGCCGGCCTTGATGCCATACAACGGTGGCTGAGCGATGAACAGATTGCCGTTCTCGATCAGCGGACGCATGTTGCGGAAGAAGAAGGTCAGCAGCAGCGTGCGGATGTGCGCGCCGTCCACATCGGCGTCGGTCATGATGATGACCTTGCCGTAGCGCAGCTTAGCCATGTCCATCGCGTCGCCGTAGCCGGCGCCGAGCGCGGTGATCAGGGCACGGATTTCCTCGTGGGCCAGCATCTTGTCGATGCGCGCCTTCTCGACGTTGAGGATCTTGCCGCGCAGCGGCAGGATTGCCTGGGTGCGGCGGTCGCGCCCGTTCTTGGCCGAGCCGCCGGCCGAGTCGCCCTCGACCAGATAAATCTCGCACAGATCCGGGTTGCGCTCCTGGCAGTCGGCCAGTTTGCCGGGCAGCATCGTGCCCTCGAGCGCGCCCTTGCGCTGGACCAGATCGCGCGCCTTGCGCGCCGCCTCGCGGGCGCGGGCGGCGGTCAGGCACTTTTCGATGATCTTCTTGCCGTCGGCCGGGTGCTCGTCGAGATACTGGGCGAGGACATCGGAGACGGCCGACTGGACATCGTTGACGACCTCGGCGTTGCCGAGTTTGCCTTTGGTCTGGCCCTCGAACTGTGGCTCGCCCAGCTTCACCGAGATCACCGCCACCAGCCCCTCGCGCACGTCATCGCCGGTGAGGCTGGCGTCGTCATCCTTGAGGAACTTCTGCTTACGGGCATAGGTGTTGAGCACACGGGTGAGCGCCGTGCGGAAACCGGTGAGATGCGTGCCGCCGTCCACGGTGTTGACGTGGTTGGCGAACGAGAACGTCGCCTCCTGGAAGCCGTCGTTGTACTGGAGTGCGACCTCGACACCGGTGTCGTTCACCTGCTTTTCGATGTAGATCGGGTTCTTGTGCATCACCGCCTGGCCGCGGTTGCGGTCGCGCACGAACGACTGGATGCCGCCCTCGAAGTAGAAGGTCACCTCGTGGTCGTCGCGGTCGTCGACAAATCGAATCCACAGCCCTTTGGTCAGATACGCGACCTCACGGAAGCGCTGGGCGAGCGTCTCGAAGTCATACTTTGTCTCAGAAAAGACCTGATCATCGGCCAGCCACGCGACGGTTGTGCCATGCTCGGAGGGGTCACCCTTACCGACGGCCTTGACATCGCCCTTGGGGGCGCCGCGCACGTAGTCCTGCCGGTAGATCTTGCCGTTGTTGCGCACCTCGACCCACAACTGCGACGAGAGCGCGTTCACCACCGACGCGCCGACGCCATGCAGTCCACCGGAGACCTTGTAGGCGCCGCCGCCGAACTTGCCGCCGGCATGCAGCACGGTCATGACGGTTTCCAGGGCGCTCTTGCCGGTCTTGGCGTGCTTGTCCACCGGGATGCCGCGGCCGTTATCGCGCACCGTGACCCAGCCGCTGGCGGACATCGTGATCTCGATCCGGTCGCAGTAACCGGCCATCGCCTCGTCGGTGGCGTTGTCCACGATTTCGTAGACGAGGTGATGCAGGCCGCGTACGTCGGTGGAGCCGATATACATACCAGGGCGGCGGCGCACGGCCTCCAGCCCTTCGAGCACCTGGATCGATTCAGCGTTGTATTTTCCGGTGGTTGTTGTCATCGTGTCACACTCTACCTGTCGCTACGCGTGGTACTGGCCGGCGCCCTGAAAAAGGACAGAGCAGTCACGGGCAAGATGCTCCCGCATACGCCCGGCGCATCACATCCCCGGGGAGGGATCCAGGAGGGCAGCGGCGAGGCCCATCCAAATCATGGGTACGCGCGCTGCCTGATTAGTATAGCACATTGACAGAAACCCGTCATGCGTACATCTGTTCGCGAACCGGCCGGCGCTGGCAATGTGCTACCATCCCGACGGTTGATGGTGCAGCCATGGGAGTGGCTCGTGCCCCCGGGGCATGCCAGCGAGAATCGAAGATGGGGCCGTCCCACCAGCATCCAACACCCAACACCCAACACCCATTTCGGAGGCCCGCCGGTGAAAGCTGCCGTGGTTCGCGAGTTCGGCGCGGAGGATGTGCTCCGTTACGAGGACATGCCCGACCCGGCGCCGGGGCCGGGCGAGGTGCTGGTGCGGGTGCGCGCCGCCGGCATCAACCGCGGCGACCTCGGCCGGCGGATGGGTACCTACACCGCCGGCGTGCAGCTTCCGTTCGTGATCGGCTGGGACATTGCCGGCACGGTCGAATCGCTGGGGCCGGGAGTCGATGGACCGGCCCCAGGCACGCGCGTGGTGGCGCTGATCCCGCACGGCGGTTATGCCGAACTGGCGGTCGCCCCGGCGAACCAGACCGTGCCGCTCCCCGAGAGCGTGAGCTTCGAGCAAGCGGCGGCGCTGCCGGTGGCGTACCTGACCGCGTGGTACGCGCTCAAGCATCAAGGCCGGATGCAACCGGGCGAAACCTGTCTGGTGCAAGCGGCGGCGAGCGGCGTGGGGGTGGGCGGCATCCAGATCGCGAAGGCAATGGGCGCACGGGTGTTCACTACCGCCAGCAGCGACGAGAAGCTGGCGCTGGGCAAACGTCTCGGCGCCGACGTGCTGATCAACTACACGACCACCGACTTCGTCGAGGTCGTGCAGAAGGAAACCGGTGGCAAGGGCGTCGATGTCGTGCTGGAGTCAGTGGGCGGTGAGGTGCTCACCCGTAGTGTGGCGGCGCTTGCCCCATTTGGCCGGCTGATCAGCGTCGGCAACAGCGCACGTTCGCCCGCGCCTACCGACCTGGCGCAACTCCTGGGCAAGCGCATCAGCCTGTCCGGCTTCTACCTGTTGGTTGAGAAGGGCATCGACAAGGCATTGACCGAGCTGGTCGAACTCGTCGCGGCCGGCACGGTCGATGCGGTGATCGACCGCACCTTCCCCCTGGCCCAAACCGCCGACGCACACCGCCACGTCGCCTCGCGCGCCAACCTGGGTAAGGTGCTGCTCATTCCCTAGATCTGTTTGAGCCGTGGGAGGCGTGCCGGCGAAATCGCGATGGGGCGACTACACCCAAATCTGCGCCAGCGGCAGGGTGAAGCCGGGCAGCACATCCTCGCCGTCGAGCGCGCCGTCCTCGCCGACGGTGGCCGGCGGCGCGCCGCCGGGACGGAACACCATCGCCTTGCGGGCCTCCGGCTCGATGACCCACACCAGCCGTGTCCCGGCGTCGAGGTATTCGTAGACTTTCTCCAGAACGTTGGTGAAGCGGTTGGAAGGCGAGAACACCTCGACGGCAAGGTCAGGCGCACCGGGCCAAAAGCCCGACGCGGGGATACCTCCGGCGGGAACGCGCTCGGTGCGCACGAAGCCGAAGTCGGGCACCCGTACCGTGTCGGGGTCCGACGCCAGCAGGAAGCCGAAATCGGCGCCGCCGCAGATACCCAACCCATGCTGCTCGATGAAACCGCCCACGCGAATCGCAATGCGCATCGCGATCACTGCTGGACGCGCGGATGTGCCGCCCATGTTCACCAACCTCCCCCGCACGAGTTCGTACT
>JBBQJF010000161.1:0-10909 GCA_038325665.1 Dehalococcoidia bacterium
GAAGAAGTCGTGCTCAATCGGCAGGACTTCGACCGCGTGGAAGCCGGCCTCGGCGGCGTAGCGGCGCAGGGTATCAGGCCGCATCACCGTCCCCGTGGCCGCCGATGGCTGCTCGGCCATCCCCGCTGGCAGGCAGCACAGCACGCTAAAGCCGTAGAACAGCCGCTCGATGTCGTCGCCCGGCGCTGTGAAAGTCTCGGCGACGCGCTCGTCCGCCACGAGCATCACGCCGTTTGCCGCCAGCAGCCGGCGCGCCGTCGCCAGCACCTCCACCGGGCGGGACATATCGTGGATGCACTCGAACGCGGTGACGAGGTCGTACCGGCCGGCGAGCGCCGCATCGCCCGCGTCGCGCGCCTGGAAGCTGACCCGGTCATCGACACCGAACGCGACGGCGTTGGCGCGCGCCATCGCGATTGACGGCGCGTCCAGGTCGAAACCGTCCACCCGCGCCGTCGGGTACGCGCGGGCGATGGCGATGCTCGACCAGCCGGCGCCGCAGCCGATGTCCGCGACCCGCGCCGGAGGATTGGCCTGCAAGCGGGTATGGAGGCCCGGGACCGCCGGCAGCCAGTCCACCGGCAACTGGTGGGTGAACATCGGCCGGTTGAAGGCGGCCTGCGCCTCCCGCGCGTCGGCGCCGTACGTCGCCCAACTCACGCCGCCGCCATCTCGAAAGGCGTCGAGCAAGGCGGGGAGCGGCCGAGTCACCGCGACGATGTAGCGCGCGATCGCTCCCAGGTAGCTCAGGCTATTCTGGTCGAGGAGCACCTCGCCGTGTCCGGCGGGAAGGCGGTAGCGGCGGGCGGCAGGGGCGGCTGCCGTATCGTCCACGGTGAGGATGCCCGTGACCGCCTGCTGCTCCAGCCATTCGCGCACGTAGCGCTCATGGGTGCCTGTCGCCGCCGCCAGCTCCGCCGGCGTGGCGTGACCCCCATCGGCAAGCGCCCGGTACAGTCCGAGCTGGTCGCCAAGGTAAATCGTGAAGAGGTCCATTGCGCCGGTGGCTGACCCGAACAGCCGCGCGCCGAAGGTGTTCCGCTGCTCAATGTCGTTCGTTGGTTTGTCGAGTGTGGTCATGTCGTTGAACCCTCCCTCGTCAAGCGGTTGACTACCGCTGGCACAGTCAATGTAGCGCGCGAGCGAGCGCCCTGACTTCGGGGCGGCGCACGCGGGCACACGGAGATGTGGCGTGAGGATTGGGACAATGTACGGAGATCTGCCGCGGTGTGCGATGGGCCTCACGCGGCGCGGCCGGAGACATCCGCTGTCAGTCCATGAGTCGTCGCCCACGCGGCGATCTCGCGACGGGAGGCGGCGTCGAGCTTCGTGAGGATATTGGCGACGTGCGTCTCAATCGTGCGCTTCCCCAGCACCAGCGCCCGCGCGATCTCGCCGTTCGACTTGCCGCCGGCGATGAGGGTCGCCACGTCGCGCTCACGCGCCGACAGCCCGCCGTACCGGGCGGTGGCGGTGCTGGCCGGCGACAGCCGGTATGCACGGGGCAGCAAGGCTGTTGCGCGCTCCAGAAATCGATCGCGAAGGCGCGCATCTGGGATATTTGCCGCGAGTTGCTCGATCAGTGCGCGGGCGGCGGTGAACTCACGTCGAGCGTCCTCGGCCCGGCCGGAGCGGCGATAGAGGTCGCCCAGGCTCGCGTGGATCCGCCACAACTCCGAGAGGGTACCCTGCCGGCGCATCGCCTCGCGCACCACCTGAAATTCCGCCGCGGCCGTGTCGATTTGTCCCAGCGCGGTCAGCGCCTCGGCGCGCAGCCGGATGAGGAGCGGCGTGTCGTATGGCCGCCGGCCGTCCGCGCCCGCCGGTCCGCGCATCTGGTCGCACATCCGCAGCGCGAGCGCCGCATCGCGACGGGTGAGCGCCAGCCGCGCGTGGGCGTACGTGTCCCACCACTGGCCAACCGGCGCCCCCGGACGCTCGGTGTGCGGCAACTCGGCGAGGACCGCCACCGCGCGGTCAGGTTCGTGCAGGTGCAGGTGAGCGAGCGCGAGCCTGCCGGTCGCCTGCCGAACCCAGTAGGCCATCGAGAGTTCCCGCGCCAGCGCTCGCGCCCGCTCCAGATGGCGCCGGGCCGCGGTGGGATCGAGCAGATCGAGGTACAGTCCACCGAGAGCGCATAGGGCCACGGTCATCCAGTACCGGTGCCCAATCGCCTCCGCGATCTGTAGGGCGCGTTCCGCCAGTTCCAGCGCGCGACGGTAGTCACCACGCGGGCCGGTGATCACCGCCAGTTGGATCAGGGCGAACGCTTCCGCCGTGGGCGAGTCGATGGCCCGCGCGAGCGCGAGCGCCTCCTCACCGTCACGTATTCCGGTGGCAACGTCGGCGGCGCCGGCTTCCAGCGAGAGCAAGTCGAGGCTGCCGGCGCGGGTGGCCAGCATCGTCAGGCACGATGCCAGCAGCGGGCGGTCGTCAAGCTCACGGAACACCGCCGCCGCCCGCTCGAAGTAGCCGGTGCTGCCCGCCAAATCCCGGCTCAGATAGGTGGCGGTGCCCAGCCAATCGAGTGTTACGGCGAGGCCGCGCCGGTCGCCGCGTTCCGCGATTGCCAGCGCCTCCCGAAGGAGCGGGGCCGCCTCCCACGGTTCCGCGACGTTGGAGTGCCAGTTCGCCACCCGGTTGAGGCATTCGGCGAGCAGGGTCGGTTCATCAAGCTGCCGCGCCAGGGCAAGCGCCTGCCGGTAATACTCACCCGCCCGTGTGTTATCACGACTCGCCCACAGCACGCCGGCATCGAGCAGCCCGAGGCAGGCTTCCCGTGTGTCGCCCGCCGTGTGCGCCCCGGCCAGCGCCGCCTCGTAATCGGCCCATGCACGCGCGAAGTCGCCCATCAGGCTGAATGCACGACCGCGCCCCCGATGCGCGGCCGCTGCCGTGTGGTCGAGCGGCGTGTCGCCGGTCCGCCGGTTTGCCTCCAGCGCGCGTGTGAACTGCTCGGCCGCGGTCTGCCACGCGCATAGCTCCAGTGCTCGTGTCCCCGCCCGCCGCGCGTACGATTGGGCCTTGTCCCACATCTCGGCCCGCGAGAAGTGCTCGGCAAGGTCGCCCAGGTGTTGGTCAATCGCCGGGGCGTAGAGCTGCTCGGCGGCTTCGCCCGCGCGACGGTGCAGCATCACGCGCGCGCGGATCAGCAGGTCGCTGTACACCACATGCCGCGTGAGGGCATGCCGGAAGGCGAAGCGATCACCGGATTCCTCGGTCACGAGCCGTGCCGCGACCAACTCCTCCAGCAGTGCCAGCAGCTCATGCTCGTCCCGCCGCGTCAGACGGCTCAGTAGCTCGAAGTCGAAGCGGCGCCCGATCACGGCAGCCAGTTGCAGAATCTCCCGCGTCGCCAGGGTAAGCCGCTCGACGCGTCCTTGCACGGCGGCGCACAGGCTGTCCGGCAGTCGTGGCCCCGGGTCGTGGCTGGTGATCAGGGCGGAATCCAGGGCAGCCGGACCGTTGGTGGCAATCAGAGATGTGAGCAACTCCTCGACGTAGAAGGGATTGCCCTCGGCGATGTTGTCGAGTGCGTCGATCACAACGGCGGGCACGGCCGTGTCCGGACCGGCGATCGCGCGGGTCATCGCCCGCACCTCGTCACGGTTCAGCGGTGAAAGGGCGATCTCTTCCGCAAGCCCGTCGCGCGCCATCTGTGCCAGCCAGGCGCGACGCGCGGGCGTGAGCTCGTCCGCGCGGTAGGCGCCGAGCAGCAATAGCGGCCGGCTCGGTGTGCGTCGAACGATGTGGAACAAGAAGTCCAGCGTCGCTTCATCACACCAGTGCAAATCCTCGAGGATCAGCAGCAGCGGCGCCCGTGCGGCGTGGTCGATGAGGCAATACGCCAAGGCAGCAAATAGCCGCCGGCGCTGTTGTTCGGCTGGGGCCGTGGTCCGCGCGCCGGCCGGCAACACCAGCAGGTCGGGCAACAAAGGTTGCAAATCGTGTGCGAACGGCCCGCAAGCAGCCGTGATCTCCTCTGGTGTGAGACCGGCCAGCAGTACGCGCAGGGCGTCTACCAGTGGTGCAAACGGCTCGGCGCGATC
The DNA here is from genome assembly GCA_038325665.1 of Dehalococcoidia bacterium. Classification (GTDB taxonomy): domain Bacteria; phylum Chloroflexota; class Dehalococcoidia; order CAUJGQ01; family CAUJGQ01; genus CAUJGQ01. Next base: position 4,050 of record JBBQJF010000161.1, read on the forward strand.
TTGGGGGAAGCAGGCGCCCTCGACGAGATCGAAGCCGTGCTCGACGGCATACGCCCGTGCCGTGGCGAGCAATCGCGACTTGCCCACGCCGGCGTCGCCCGTGACCAGCGCCGCCCGGCTCTCACCGGCGGCGGTCCGCTCGATCACATGGTGAAGGGCGGTAATCGCGTCAACGCGGCCGATCAGCTCCGGACAGACATACGTTCGCGCTGAGCCGTTAATCAGGGAGCGCTTCATCGTCACGTCCTGCCTGAATGTGTGAATTGACGGTCACGCGCCCTGTACACCGAGTGCGGGAAGCGGAGATGGCAGAATGTCCCCGATGGGGCGCATCATCACCACGCGGAGTATCGCGTACGGCCGGCCGGCGCGCCCACGGGCAGGGGACCCGAGGTACGGCGGACCTTAGTACGGCGACGTTGGTCCGCGCGGCGCCCACCGAGGATAGGTGCGGTCTGCCGGTCCTGCCGGCGCCGCCGTGGGTGATAGCCGGTTCGGCGGCAGAGGAGGGGGCCGGATGCATCCCCATCGCCGCCGGCTGACCGCCCTGATCACCCGCGCCTGCCGCGGTGCTGTCGCGAGGACCCACGAGGCTGGTGGGGGTGGGGGCGAATGGGGCCAGTGGCGCTGTGGGGCAGGGCTTTAGGATTGCCGTCTGGCGCGCATCCGGTGGTGGAGGAGCGCGGCGGTCGGCTCATCGGCCGGATAGAAGGTCTCGATCGCCAGTTCGGCGGCGGTGACATCGGTCGGCGCGCCGAGGGTGGCGATGGTAGTGAAGAGCGCGAGGTCGCCGTCGGGGGTGGCAAACCGGACGGCGACGATCACCCGGTCAGCAGGGCCGGGAGGGGGCGGCTCGGATGGGACGCCGGGATAGTGGCTGACCTCATCCAGCAGGGCCTGGAGATCGGCGTCGCCGCTGTTCTCGACCTGCTGGCGGAGCTGACCGGTGAGATACCCCGCCCACGCGGCAAAGTTGCGGGTACGGGGCGCGAGTCCTCGCGGATGGAGACTCACGCGCATGACATTGACGGGCGGGCTGAGCAGTTCAGGCGCGACACCCTCGAGCAGGGAGACCGCGCTGATGTTCGCGGTGACCACGTTCCACAGTCGGTCAACAACCAGCGCCGGGTAGGGATCGTGCAGCGTCACGATGCGATCGAGCGCGTCGCGCACCGGCCGCATCACCGGGTCGGCCAGCGGCGTCTCCGGGTAGGCGGGGGCGAACCCGGCCGCCAGCAACAGCGCGTTGCGCCCGCGCAATGGGATTGCCAGCTCCTCGGCGAGACGCAAGAGGACGCGGCGACTCGGCCGCGCCCGACCGGTCTCGATGAAGCTCAGGTGTCGCGTGGAAATGTCCGCCGCGCCGGACAGCTCGATCTGGCTCAGGCGACGGCGCTCACGCCACGCACGAAGCGCGTTGCCCGCGCCATCAGGGGTTGGCCGCGCCGCGTCAGATGGCCGCACGCGCCGGTGTTGCACGAGATGTTTTACCTCTGACGTAATCGACACCATGACCTCTCTGCTGAAGAATACAGACAGACTCCCAACAGAGCAACCCACCGCGAGGAGCACACATAATCTGAGCGACACCTCCAGCATGTCACGGCGCGGGGCGTCATGAACGAGCTTACCTCTCCCCCGGCCCTTCCCTCCCGGCCATGCCGGGACTGGCTGCGAGGGGAGGGGAGAAACCCGATTCCGAGAGTCCGGCTTCAAACGGCTCACCCCGTGGGTGATGACGTTGAATCCGTACCCTCGCCCTTGGATCAAGGTTCTCGGCTTCTCCTTGCATACCGTGCGAGGTCGATAGTATGCACGATGGCGACTCGACCTCGAATCAAGGTTCTCCCCCTTCCCTTGCAGCCTGTCCCGGCGTGCCGGGGGGAAGGGCGCCGGGGGGTTAGGTGAGCGTCCCCCAAAACCCAACGAGGCACACACGATGAACGGTGTCATGCAGCTGGCCTGGGACAACTATCTGGCGGTGGCGCTGATGGTGCTGGGTGTGGCGCTCGCGGTACGCGGTCTGCGGCGCTGCCGCGTCGCGCTCCCTCACCCACGCACCGGCGCGATGCAGCCGCTGACATGGATGCGCGGCTTCCGGCTGGCACTCATCGGGCTGGCAGTGGCCGGCGCGGGCGCGGCGTGGCTGTGGGATCTGGACTGGCTGCTGGCTCTCTCCCTGGCCATCGGCGGCGAGGAAACACTCGAATCGTCAATCGCGATCAGCGCCCTCCGCGCCCAGCCGGCGCGTACGGCGGTGACGCCGCCGCGTCCGGCTGCATCGCCGGTTCAGCGGTGAGGGTCCGTGAGGGCGCCTAATACCCGGCCATGCCGGGGCGGTGACGGCCGACCGACCGCCGCCGCCAGGCCGGGGCAGGCGTGTACGGAACGGGAGAGGGGTCCAGGGGGCGGTGGCGGCCACCTGGTGATGAGCAACTCTCGCGCGGTGGATAGCCGAAGCCCGCGACGGAGACACGAGTCGATCACACACGGTACATCATAAACAGGAGGACACCATCATGAGCGCACGGGCGCGGAGTCTGGCAGAGCAGTTCGAGCAGGTGAACGGTGAGGCGATCACCGTCTTCGAGACGTACGACGATGCCGCGTGGCACACGGCGCGCGGGGCCGGCGGCTGGCCGGTGGGGTTCACGGCCTGGCACATCGCCGATGGGTACACGGCTGTCATGGGTCTGATCACCATGGTGGCGAACGGGCAGCCGCCGCCGGCAGTGACCGCGACGATGCTCGACGCGGCGAACGCCGCTAACCTCGCCCAACACGCGGCGTGCGGCAAGCAGGAGGCGCTCGCGATGCTGCGGGAGCACGGCGCCGCGACGACAGCGGTGATTGGCCGGTTCCCCGCCGAACAGCTCGACCGTACGGCCGTGATCCAGCTGTTCGGCAGCGCACCGCTCAGCGTTCAGCAACTGATCGAGTTGGTGCTCGCCGGCCACACCCGCCAGCATCTGGCGAGTATCCCGGCGCCCGTCTGAGCGACCACTCGTCCAGCTAGCTGGGCGTCATTGCCCCTGAGACAGCCGTGGGTGCTGGACCAATCACCATGGTCGAGCACCCGCGCTTCTATCCACCCTCACCGCGGACCCGCTCAGGGATGACCGCTTCGGGACCGCGAGTTCGGAGACGGCCAGACTGGCGCCGGCGCTGAATCCAGCCTCCCGGACCTGTCCGCCCCCGAGCCGCGTACCCACGAGCCACGGCGCACACTCACGAGTGTCCCACGCCTGCCCGCCCCCTATGACGTGTGCCCTATGACCCGCTCACCGCCCCTTCCACTGCGGCGGGCGCTTCTCGGCGAAGGCGCGCGGGCCTTCCTTCGTGTCCTCCGAGTTGCGCATCTCTGTGAGTAGGTCGAACTTCATCCCCATCGCCTGCTCGACCGACGTGCCCAGCCCCTGCATCGCCGCCTGCTTCGAGGCGCGCACGCAGATCGGGGCGCACGCCAGTATCTCGTTTGCCCACCGCTCGGCGGTCTGAACCGCCTCGCCCTTCGGCACGACCTCGTTGACCAATCCCCACTTCGCCGCCTCCTGCGCGGGGACATGGCGGCCGGTGAGGATCATGCCCATGGCGATCTTCTGCGGGATCTGGCGCGGCAGCCGGTGGACGCCGCCGGCGCCGGCCATCAGGCCGACCCGCGGTTCGGGCAGGGCGAGGCGCGCGTGCTCCTCGGCCACGATGATGTCGCAGGCGAGCGCCATCTCCAGGCCGCCGCCCATCGCCACGCCGTTCACCGCCGCGATGATCGGCTTGAAGATGTCGTAGCGATTGGTGATGCCGCCGAATCCGCCCAGAATCGGCGCTTGTGTGGCGGCGCTGCCGCCTCCCGCGGCCGTGACCTTGAGGTCATTGCCGGCGGAGAAGGCGCGATCACCCATGCCCGTGAGGATGCCGATCCACACGTCCGGGTCGTCGCGGAAGTCCGTCCAGATCTCGGACAGCTCGCGATTGCCGTCGGCGTGGAGCGCGTTCATCACCTCGGGACGGTTGATGGTGACGTAGGCGATGCGACCCTTCTTCTCATAGTTAGCATACTGATAGCCCATGGCTGCCTCCTGCATACGCGTGATCGAGCGCAAGCGTGCACCCCCCGCGCGAGAGCGTCAAGCCGCCGCGCCATCCGCCATGATCTCACCGCTCCACCATTGATGGGGCGTACAACCTCGTCGCCACAAGCGCGGCCGTGCCCCGTGGCACAACCGCCCTGCCGGCCTCGTGCTGCTCCTGGACTACCATCTGACTGGTGTGTCCCCGCTCCCCGCTCCCCGCTCCCCGCTCCCCCACACCGGTCCGCCCCAGCAGCAGGCGAACACGGTGGCATGAGCCTAGTATCGTCAGGGTAGATACAGGACGTCAGCGTGAAAACTCGTGTGCAGAAGTGGGGCCACGGCCTCGCGCCGCGTATCCCCAAATCGATCGCGGTCGAGGCGATGCGGGAGCCAGGCGTTGAAGTCGAGGTGTCATTCGTGGGGGCAACGTCGTGGACATGCCACCGCGGCGGCCGTTCGTTGCACTCGACGAACTGCTGGCGGGTGTGACCCCCGAGAACCTACACCGCGAGGTAGCAAGCGGCACGGTGGTCGGGGACGAGGTATGGTGAGCACACCGGCAACGTGGCGGGCCATGAGCAGGTCGGCCGCAGCTTCAACTTTGAGCCGAAGCTGATGTGAGCCGCGCCGCTTGCCGCTCAGCCCAGGAACGTGGTGATCGCCGCGGCGACGGCCTCGGGCTGCTCGTAGGGGACCATGTGGCCGGCGTCGTCCACCATCACACGGGTGGCGCCGGGGATCAGCTTGAGCCACTGGTCGGCGTACACGGGCGGAACCAGCCGGTCCTGCTGCCCCCATACGACCAGCGTCGGCGCCGTCAGCCGGTACAAGCGCTTCGAGAGGCGGCGGTTCGGGATCGGGAATAGGATTTTGCCGGCGGTGCCCAGCCGCCGCGCGTTGCCGACCATGAAGGTCTTGAGCGCCTCCGAGTCGGAGAAATCCACGCCGCCGGTGAGGATCGACTCACCCCGCGCCGGGTCGGCGAACAGCAGCGGCGGCAGCTCAAACGGCAACATGGCGAAGATATCGGGGATCGGATGCGCATCGATCCACAGCCCCACGGCGGAGATTAACGCCAGCTTTTCGAGGCCGTGCGGATTGATCGCCGCCATCTCGGCCGCGATCATCCCGCCCATCGAGTGGCCGGCGAGATGCGGACGCTCCAACCCGAGCGCATCGATCACATCCCAGCCGTGGAGGGTGAAGTCGAGCATATCCTCGACCAGGTCCTCGGTCGGCTCCTGGCCGTAGCCGGGCCATACCGGCGCGTAGACATGGTAGCGCTCGGCCAGCCGCTCCAGCAGCGGCTCACGCGGTAATAGCCCGCCGGCCCCGTGAAAGTAGACGAGCGGCGCGCCCTCGCCCGCCTCGCGTACCTCCGCCCGGATGCCCTTCTTGGTCTCGATCATCGTGCTGTTCATCAGACAATCACCATTCTTGGAATTGGGGATGGGTGTATGCCCATGGCCGAGTCGTCATGCCGCGGGCATAGGGGCCGCGCACGGAAACGGGACCAGGGCGACCCATCGGGTCGCCCCTATCGGACAAAGCGGGTCGCCCCATGCACCGCGGCCCACCCGGTCGCCCTCCGCCCACGAGGCAACCCGACCTTGTTACCCGAGAAAATCAACCACCCTATGGAGAGGCGGCCCATCGGGTCGTCCACGGTCGCGGCCCACACGGCGCGCCGCGATTGAAGGTTGGTCAGTCGTCGGCTGACACGGTGGCGGGGACGCCAGTGTGGCGCATGGCGTCGGCCATCGTCTCCTCCGGGCGGACGCGATCCTCGTACGGCTTGATCCACCAGCGGTTGTCGTCGTCCCACTCGGGCCACGCGTCGCGAACGTGCGGCATGACGTCCTCGGCGAACAGCTTCGTCGAGTAGCGCGTCTTCCAGTCGGGCATGTTGCCCATGTGTAGCAGGCAGAACACCGTGCCAATGCGCAGGGTGGTGATCATCTCTTCCATCTTCGCCCGCACCGTCTCGGGGCTGCCGGCGATCACGAAGCCGCCATCGACGAGCTGCTTCCACGTCACCGATTGGAAGATCTTCTGGTTCTCGGCGCGGAGTTGGTCGAGCTTGCCGGTCTGGATTGTCTTGATCGTGCGATAGCCGGGCGGGTCGGAGAAGCCGGGGTAGACGTGCAGGCAGCGGTTGAAGAAGTAGAGGATATGCTCGGCATACAGCTCCTCCGCCTCCGCATCGGTCGCGGCCACACAGATGATCTGGGCGAAGGCGGCGCGGTAGGGCGAGTCGTCCTTGCCCTTGGCCCGCACCCGCTCCCAGTAGCCGTCGAGCAGCGCCTTACCCGCCTTGTAGCCGCCGAACGACAGATACGAGTAGTTGTAGTCGTAATCGACGCAGAAGTCCCACGTCTCGACCGAGCCGCCGCCGGGGATGTAGATCGGCGGGTGCGGCTTCTGGATCGGCTTGGGCCAGCAGTTGACGTAGCGGAGTTGGTTGTACTTGCCGTCGAAGGCGAAGACATCGTCCTCGGTCCAGGCGCGGATGATCAGGTCGTGCGCTTCTTTGTACTTGTCGCGGGTGAGCGCCGGGATCTGGCCGTAGCAGAAGTTGGTGTCCATCGGCGTACCCACCGGGAAGCCGGCGACGAGCCGTCCGCCCGAGATCACATCGAGCATGGCGAACTCTTCGGCGACGCGAATCGGCGGGTTGTAGAGCGCGATCGAGTTGCCGATCACGCAGATCGCGGCGTTGGAGGTGCGGCGGGCGAGGCCGGCGGCGATGATGTTGGGCGAGGGCATCAGCCCGTAGCCGTTCTGGTGGTG